>JBHJJJ010000226.1:0-44662 GCA_050042755.1 Rivularia sp. (in: cyanobacteria) | reverse complement strand
TAAGAGGGTAGGAATCATCAATACACCAAACCAACCGATGTATAAACGGTTATTGGTGCTGGTGATCCATCCGCAGAACTGTTCCCACGCTGACGCGCTCTCGCGTCTTTGTAATGTGGTTGTCATGGTTCGGATAATTGCGTTTTTTATGATTATGTAGGTCTTTTAACCTATGTACTTATACTAAAACAAATATTTCAGTTTGTAAAGCTTTTTCAGAAATAAATTGTATATAAGGCTGCCAAATTCGCAATCAATATCGCTTAAAAAGCCCTCTGTGTAAGGATAAGCAGCTAATATAAACAAAATTATATTCCCATAAATTAAAGTCAGAGACTTAGGAGTATAAACATCAATTAAGTTTAAGATTTGATACGGCTTGTTCAATATCGAGGGCTAAATACTTATCCAACGCCATATACAACCAATAAATCTGTAGATCTTGGCTAGTTTTCTGAAAACCCAAGGCTAATGCTAGACTTTCTCCAAACGGGTTGATGGTTAAGGTATATAAATCGCAAAGATTGGGAAAATCCTCTTGCATATTAATCAAAGTTTGCTTGGTATCCTCCAAAAATTGACATAAACTCTCGTGCTGCAAATACTTAGGATCTATTTGAAAGCTACGAGCAAAAACGGAAGTGCAATCCTCATCTCCAGGTTTTGCAATATTAAAGGGATCGATTTGGCTAGCAGTACTCAGATGTAAACTTTTACTCGGAGGTAGAAAAAAGTTCTCCTCAGATTCCGAAGCAACAGGATAAAGAATGCTAATACCAACAGCGTCTTGAGTATCCCAACGACGTAAAGCCCGCATGCCTTTTACATAAAGATTTGCCCAGATACGCAGTTTTCTGGCTATCATCTGGGGTGCTGCAGTGTTTTTTTTGTTCATCCAATCGTAGTTACGGGCTAAAAAAGTCGCAAGTGGTATAGCGTCGGTGCGGGGGTTAAAGCTATCGGTAACAAGCTCTACTGGTTTAGCAACTTCTGTAGATTCATTAATATCTGGCAATGTAAAGCAAATGCGAATACAAGTATTATTGCCATCAAATTCTTTTTCAATAAGTCCCAAAGCTACCAACTTATCAATCATCATTCCCGCAGCACGCTCGCTTCCTCTATCCTCTTCTGCGTAAAATAGTTCGTTGGCTTCTCGATGGGTGCAAGAAACAAAACCTTCAGGTAGCGAGAGTTCCGTTAAAGGTTGAACTGTGTTTCCTAATTCTTGCTGTTGTTTTAACAGTAAATACGCCCATAACTTCACAAAACATTGAGCGCGACGGCGTGTTAAACCTACTCTTCCTTTCAAAAGAGAAATATACCTGCGCTGATGTTCAATACCAAACCATTTATCAATGCTCAGTAAATTCATTTAGCAGAGCTCCCCAGTAAATTCTTCTAAGCTGGTGTAGCAATACAGTCATTATCAATCTCTTTACCATATTGTATTGCTTAGCTAAAGAAAAACTTCACCCTACTTCAGTGAAATTCCCTAAACTTCACTGTACCTTCACTGACTTCAATATTCTTTAGGGGTTTACTGCTCAATCATTGCGAATACAGAATCTCAAGCATCACAATGCAGCTAAAGAGTTTCAGTCAAACTTATTTTTTACTATTTTAAAGGGGATAAATGATGAGTCTCTCAATTATAGCGCAAAATCGAAATATTGCATCCACCTATAGAAATAAATTTTACCAGAAAAAATCAAAACCAGAAAAAAAACAGCCTGTATCCAAACTGCATCTGATGCAAGCTGTAATTGAAAGCTTTGTTGATGGGATTTTGGTGGTGACAACACAAGGTGAATTAGTTCATGCTAACGAGCGTGCGCGTTGTATTTGTCAGCAATTAACCTCACAGATTGATAAAGGTCAAATACCGAAGGAAATTCGGCGTATTTGTCAATCTTTAAGCGAAAACTGCAAACTATTCCCGAATACAAAGATATCTATGGAATCAGAAATTGAGATAAATACAGAAGCAAAAATACGTATTAGAGTAAGATGTTTACAACCACATGAAAGTGGTGACAATTACTTACTAGTTACTTTAGAAGATAGCGAACAGACAAACCGAAGTATGGCGATTTCAGAAGCGAAAAAATATGATTTAACTGAACGAGAGTCACAAGTTTGGTTATTGCGTCGAGCAAACTATTCTTACCAAAAAATAGCCGATGAGCTTTATATCACTATCAATACAGTCAAAAAGCATCTGAAAAATATTTACGCCAAGCAACAGTTATCAGTTGTCAGTGAAAAATAGTTATGAATGAGGAATTATGAGTTGTGAATAATACTGTGTATTTTTGAGACCTAATTTTTACTTTCTATTGCATGGGGAAAGTAAATTATATTCTCTGTTGATGATTTTCGAGTCCAAAATGCTAATTTATAACTCATAACTCATCACTTATAACTCCCAATTTTTGTCTGGCTTCACCTAAAGGAGTAGCCCAGTCAGATTCAATATCCCAATGAATTAATTTTATCGCCATTTTGCCATTTTTAAGAGCATAAGTAATCTCTTTTAAATTACATTTATGTATAAGTAAAATCCCTAAAACAAGTATGGCACTAGAATGGCGAAAAACTTGAGAACGAGTAAAAGCTTGCAATATAAACTCATCGCTTTTTGATAGAGAAAGTCCGGAAATAACCTGTGAAGCATTGTGATTTTGCTGTATCCAATCACCAGACTTGAGGGATTCAAAGCCGTTATCATCGTAAAACCGGGCTACTTCTCTGCCTAAAGTACCTTCGGGAAGTTGGCGTAATTCTTCTAATTCAATTTTTAACTCTCGCCCAGGATAAATCTGAGGATTTATCGTTTGAGCCATCTTTAAAATCAAGCCGAGATTTCTGTTCTCCATAATTAAATGTATCCTGTAAACAAATTATTTTTTTTACAGTCTTCGCCTTAAAATGGCAACAGTACTAAAATTCGCTTACGGTTATGTATTTATTATAGAAAAACTGCTTTTCATACAAAAGTACTCAAACGGGTACTTTTTTGATATTCAGGACTTACGCAATTGTCACAAAACCCTGGTTGGTGCGTGACACGAAAAGCTGAATTTTTTGTTTACAATCAAGCATAGTGTCACAGCACCCTACGAGGAAAATGTGCCGGTTGCGTAAGTCCTAATATTGTTTAACCCAAGGCATAAGAATGCTAGCCCTTTATAATAATTCTACTTCTGTCACTTAATGTTGTTCATATAATTTGTCTTTACAATGAAAATATTGCAATATAAATAACAGATTAAGATTATTTTTTAATTACACTATTCTATGCAATTTTCCGATTCTCGTATAGTTACCTATAGCCCTGCATATACTATTGTTCCTACCTATGAATGCTTTAACAGGTGTACTTACTGCAATTTTCGTACCGAGCCTGGAAATAGTCCTATACTTTCTTTATCAATAGCAGCAGATATTTTTAAAAGACTTCAAAATCAAAATGTTTGTGAAATATTAATACTTAGTGGAGAAGTTCATCCACATTCTCCACGCCGCGAGCAATGGTTTAAATTAATTTATGATTTATGTGAATTAGCTTTATCAATGGGTTTTCTTCCCCATACAAATGTAGGTCCTTTAAGTTTTGAGGAAATGCAAAAGCTGAAAAAAGTAAATGTTTCAATGGGTTTAATGTTGGAGCAACTAACACCGGCTTTATTGCAAACTGTTCATAAGCATGCACCAAGTAAATTACCAGAATTACGGATACAACAATTACAGTGGGCTGGTGAATTAAAGATACCTTTTACAACCGGATTGCTATTAGGAATTGGAGAGACAGAAACAGATTGCTGGAATACATTAGAAGCAATTTCTCAATTACATCAAAGCTACAAAAATATTCAAGAAGTAATCTTACAACCACACAGTCCGGGAAGTCAACAAAGCTTTGATGCTGTACCTTTTAATCCGCATCAATTACCAAAGATAATTGAGAAAGCACGGGAAATTTTACCAGTAGATATTACAATTCAAATTCCGCCAAACTTAGTTAAAGATCAGCAATGGTTGCTCGCTTGTATAGAAGCAGGTGCTAGAGATTTGGGTGGAATTAGTCCTAAAGATGAAGTAAAATCCCGATTATCCCCATATTCAAGAACAGGAATTACGAGAAATATTAGATCCAGATAGTTGGAATTTACTACCGAGATTACCTATTTATCCGCAGTTTGATAAATGCTTATCGGAAGATTTAGAAGCACAGGTGAAGAGGTGGAGAAAAGAGTTTGGATTAACTTTCAATAAATATAGGTGAGAAGTTAAACACCAAAGTCTTAAGTACGAAATGTGTTTTATCTCGCACATAATTGAGTATTTACGTATTTTTATGCAGAAAAACTCGATGTTATATCACTCTATTTAGTTAACATTGCAACATGAATCTTATGTCTAGTACAACTTTTCTTCTTCGGTGTTGAAAAAATTTTAGTCAATTTATTTGCTGCGACGAAAAAAATGCTCTTAGTGTGGGATGATAATTATAGAGATAAAATATATTTGTATAATGGGAATCTACTGAAAATTTTAAAAATTACAAATATTACCATTATATAAAAAACACTTCACATAAAATATATTACCAGAAAAAGGTCGGCAAAAAATAATTTTTTTTTCGAGAAAATGTAATTTATTGTAATCGACTTTACTTCCTGTGAAGGTAACTATAGAATAGCGATCGCCGGGTTTGGAGGACTTTGGAGTTAAAAACTTGTAATATAAATCAAGCTTGGTTCTTCTAAAGTAATACGCTGCATGACTTGAGAAGATTAGAAGAAGAACTTGAATCTTGCGGTAAAGCAGTTGGAATTAAACCTGCTTCACAGCAAGCTTGAAATAACAGGATAATAACATCGCGTGAGTTGGAAAGCAAGAAAAAGCTATGGCATGTGATGAACTAGGTATTACATTTTAACTCTTACCTCTTAACTTTAATCTAATATTTCTCCCGCTTTTGCTGCAAAGCACCTTTTACATGGAGATATTCAGCTTCAACCTTAGCTATTTGCTCTGGTAAGCTCTGCCACATTTCACTTACTATCATCATCTCCAATTGTGCAGATAAATCTGCTAACTTACTTGCTCCTAATGTAGCACTACTAGAAGAAAGAGTATGAGCCAATCGCTGAAGAGTTTTGAAATTATCTTTATTGAATGCGATTTGAATATCTTGTAAAGATTTTGGAGTTTCTTCTAAATAGTCATCGATAGTTTCTATGAGAAATTCTCTAGCATTAACTGCACAATTAAAATCAGCGATACGATAAATTTCTTGTAATGCTGTAGCATCAATTATAGAATCATTTTGATTGTGAGATTCTATTTCACAAATATCGCTTACTTTACGGAAATTTTCTTTATTAAGATGGTACTTAGTAAGTACTTGCACCAATTCTTCAATGCGAAAAGGTTTAGCAAGATAATCATCAATACCATATGGTAAATCACTCGTACTCTTACGTAAGATTATACTCGCAGTTAATAGAATAATTCGGGGGCGTACAGAGGGTTCCCACTCCTGAATAATTTGCTGTGTTGCAGTCATACCATCCATCTGGGGCATTTGCATATCCATTAATATCACATCGTAGGAATGACGGCGCAATGCTGCAAGAGCTTCCAAGCCATTGTTAGCAATATCTGCTTGATAACCCATTTGCTGTAACATTAAAGTTATTATTTTTTGATTGGTTGCGTAGTCTTCTACTAAAAGTATTTTCAAGGGATATTGTTCAGCTATAGTCGTATCAATCACCCCGACTTCATCTCCAATGGTGATAACATCCGATTCATTAGATTCCCTTTCCCATTCTTTACTTAATTGTGTTTGAATAACTCGAGTTGTAATAGTGAAATAGAATGTACTACCCTTATTTAGCTCGCTATCAAGCCAGATTTTGCCACCCATTAATTCGCTCAATTGTTTACAAATAGCCAGCCCTAAACCCGTACCGCCATACTTTCTAGTGATAGAAGAATTAACTTGACTAAAGGCTTTAAATAAACGATCGATGCGATTCCTTGGGATTCCAATTCCAGTATCTTTAACTGCAAACTGAATTTCGCAATCTTTTGTTTCATTACCAATAACTTGACGTTTCCTACTTGTGACTGAAATTTCGACACTTCCAGTTTCAGTAAATTTAATGGCGTTGCTAAGTAAGTTAATTAAAATTTGCCGTAGTCGGCTAATATCACCGATAATAAGCTGTGGAAGATCGGGATTATGAGAAAAAATAAGCTCTAAACCTTTTTCCTTTGCCTTTGGAGCTAATAAAGAAATAGCTTCTTCAATACAACTGATTAAATGAAAAGGTTCTTCTTCAAATTCAAGCTTTCCTGATTCAATTTTAGAAAAATCAAGAATATCATTAATAATTTCTAATAAAGCTTTACCACTATTACTAATAGTTTCAACTAATTCTCCTTGATGCTTTGTTAAATCAGTATTGAATAGTATCTCAGCTATGCCAATTACTGCTGCGACTGGAGTACGTATTTCATGACTAATCATTGCTAAAAATTCTTGCTTTGCCAGTTCGGCTTGTTTGCGTACTGTCATGTCTCGCAGTATGTAAACATAACCTTGAAAATGCTCAATTTCTGTTTGAACTTTCGAGCAAGAAAAAGCTACTGGAATTTTATTTCCGTTTTTTGTTTGACAAAAGGTTTCTACTTCTTTAATTAAAGGAGTTATCGGACCAAATAAAGGTGTTTTGATGTTGCCTCTTTGTTCAATTTCTTCTTGCCAATTTTCTATTTCTCGTAAGATAATAGAAATAGATTCACCACAAATTTCTACTTCATCGTATTCTAATAAAATTTGTGCACTTCTATTAATAGTTTTAATTCTTCCAGATGGTGTTGTTACTAACAAAGCATCTGCCATAGATGTGACAACTTGGTCAATATATTGCTTAGAAGCAGTTAGAGTTCGCAGTAAAAGATTAGCTTCGTTTGCTCCTTGTACTAAAGATTGTTCGAGAAGCATTCGTTCTGTCACATCTTCTACAACTATCAATAACTCATTACTAATTTGATTATTTTTGATATTGTTAGCAATACAAATATCAATATAAATTGGATTTACAGATTTTTCAGTCCTAATCACTCCCTTAAGTTCAAAATTATCTTGTTCTCCGGTAATAATATCCTTCGCAATTGCTTCAACTCCAATTAATTCGGGAAAGCCAATCCTAACATCTTTTCCCACCTGTATTTCATTAGAACTATCAGCCAAAGTATTTATTTTTGGAGATAATTCTATAATCTTCCAATGTTCGTTAATAATTAAATATTCAATACGGCGTAAAGATAATATATTTGTAAATAAAGAATTCATGTTACTAAATCATTGAATGTGTTAGAGATTGAAATATTTCATCAACATTTGTTCCGGTTTTCGCTGAAGTTGTATTAGTTGAAACAAAACTACTATTATTACTGAAACTATAAAGATATCTATATTTTTCTAAAAATTCTGCATCAATTAAATCTGATTTATTCAAAGCAATTGCGGCTTTACCTTGGGGATTAACCTTCAAAAATCTTTGAAGATGTTCTGAAATATTATCTAGTGATTCTGGACGAGTTACGTCACCAACTATAATTGCTCCAGTAGCTCCTTGAAAGTAACTTTTAGAAATTCCCTTAAATTTATTACTACCTTCTATATCCCAAATTAATAACTGTAGTTTAAGTTTTTTTTGCTGCTGTGAATCAGTTGCTTCTACAGATTTACGAGAAATTTTTACACCTACAGTCGATAAATATTTATCACTAAATTGTCTATCAACAAATCTACGAATTAAACTAGTTTTACCTACACCATAATCACCAATTAGACAGATTTTTTTAGAAATGGTAGACATAATAAAGATTAAAATTACAGAGTAAGTTGTGAGAATGTGTAGTTGATATACACCTAAGTTTTACAGTAAGTGATAATTGCTCATTCTTTAGGAATAGGTTCTAAAATAACGCAGCGCATTAACCATGAAGGTTGGCTTGCATCTATTCCTGGAGGTAAATTATTTTTACCAAAAACTTGTAACCGAGATGGAGAAATTCCTTGCTTAATCAATGCTTGCTGTACAGATTTTGCTCGTTGAATTGCTAAATTTTGAGTTGCTGAGCTACCGTTAGGAGAATAGCTATAACCAATAATTTTTAAATTATGCATTGGATACTGTTTGATAAATCTTTTTACCTGCTTAACTTTAGTGTCTAAATCTAATGAAACTAAATTGGCCGATTCATGTTGAAAGTAAAATCTAACGCCAATAGAAAGAGGTTTTACTTGTACTGTACTGGATACCGTTTTTACACCAGGAATTTTTTCAAATGCTTGAGTAATTGTTTTAGCATCTGCAATTCTAATCACACTACCCTCCACAGAAACTTTGCCATCACTGTAATCGGCGGAAATTCCCGCACCATTTATCTGATTTAAAACCGCCGCGACTCGTTTAACTTCTTCTGAAGTTAATACTGGTGAAACTGGTACTTCAACTGAAATAATTTGATTATCAATCTTCCAATTAGCAACTGTTGAAGCAGCAATTTGTTTTGCTTTAGCTTTTAAATATCGATCGGGAACTCTTCCTGTTAGCTTGAGTTTATCTCCATCTACTTTGACATCTAAACGATAAACTGATAATTCCGGCGCAGAAGCCAAAGCTAAAGCTGTTTTACTTTCAACGGAACGAATTACACCACTGCGATATTGCCAAATACCCCAAGGAATAAAAATGATACCTAAAATTGCTAAACTTAATATTAAAAGAGGAGAAAGTTGATTTTTATTTGCTTGTTTCTTATGCTCAAAATTTTTTAAACTTTCTAAAAAAGTATTTACTTGAGTTGGAATTGTTTCTAAATCTCCTTCAAATTGTTCTATGGATTTACCATAACTTGTGATAATCTCGCTGAGAGTTTGCCGCATTTTAGCAATAAATTTTTGAGGCGGCTTTCCCTTAACAATAATTGCAAGATAACAATATCCTGCAACTTCTAAAATTATCTTAAAATTACCGTAATCAATCTCATGAAGTTCGGAAACATTCCCCGACTGAGCCATACAATCATTAGCAAAACTGCGAATCGCTGTCAGCATTCCCGCAATCATATCTGACTCAAGCTTTTCCGAATCTGAAGGTTGAATATCGCAAATAACTAAACCCGATGCTTTATGAATTAAAAAGATAGCTTGGGGAATAAAATATATTGATTCTTTAACAATTAATTCCGCCTCAGAAACTCCTTGTAATTTGGCTCTAATCTTGCGTTTTATGCCTTCATAACTTAGAGTATTTTCAATTTGTTCGTTAATCGCTTGAATAGTCTCACCCATATATTTGGAAATTGTATTACCAATTACTGGGTAAAGCGCATCTACAATTTTATCTTTTTCTAATTCAATTTGTTTTTGAATAGCCTCTCCCATGATTGGTGCGATCGCCGCTGCAACTTCATCTGTATTGACACTAATTTGCTCGGAAATCGCTGCGGGAACCGCACCAGCTAAAGCCGTACCCATACTATCTTTATCTTGCTCAACTCGGTTATAGATAGTTTTATCAATAATTGGTGTAATTGCTTCTATAAATTCCTCTTTTGATTCTGAAATTTTACGCCTCAAAATCTCGTTAATTTGTGGTAAAATTAGCTTAATAAATTCATCATTATCGTAAATTTGATGATTTATTTTTTTTAAATCCTGTTGAATTTTTACTAATTCATCTCCTAACAAAATTTCCTGTAACTTTTGAAAATCAGTATTTTTATCTGCATAATTATCTGTAATTAATTGATTTAAATTTTCTGCTTTATACTCAAATGGCGTACTTTTAACTGCAATTTCCTCTACTACAACCTGGTAATTTGGTGAATTAACTTGAGTTTGAGGAGAATCCAATTTGGCTTCTAAATGAATAGTATTGGAAGATTGATTCTCATCGCTCCTCAATTTACTTTCTCCCATAAAAAAATCCTCATCACTCCCAATTTCAGCAGACAATATATCTTTGGAATAATACGCTCGTGAAGAATTAAAATGATTTTCAGACAAGTTACTTTTGTCCCAATCACTACTATCCGTTTGCTTTTGGGTAAATGGTGTTTCAGAAACTTGATTGGATGGTTGGATAATCGCTAATTCAGCAACCAGATTCAGAAAATTCTCAAGTTGTGCGGCTTCTTCCCGATTTAACTCAGCATATTCAGACATCGAGCTATTTAAAAGTTAGGAGTGAGGAGTGAGGGGTTAGAGGATACAGGAATTTCGGATTGAAAAGATGAAGACAAGATAAGAGAATCGGAGAAAGAGAGGAAGTAAGATAGAAGTAATCAATTAAATAGTTGAGGAATGGCTGCAACTGCCATACTTTTTCTTATAGCGGAGGCTTTTATATGGTGTGGATATTCCTCCCACCTTATTGCCATTGTGTGACACTCGGAAAGATTCTGTAGGTAACAATAAGGCTTGTGGTGTGAGGGTTCCCATTAAAAATTTTTAATCGCTACCCTCACATACCAACAAGAGATTGTAATTGTTGTAAATTCTGAAGTTATGAGTGAGAAACTCATAACTCATAACTTCTAACTTTTCCTTATAGCTCTCCTCTTATCAAGAATTTGTTTCAGAAGAAATATTATTTGCACCGTTGGAGTGAGTTAATAAATCTGAGAGTTTTTTCTCTCCATTTCTACAAAATTTAGCAGAATTCTTATCGCTATTTTCATCCCCTGCTTCACGTAGCATAGGAATAAATTCTTTTTCTTTGAGGCGCATTCCTAAAGCGAATAATGTCTCAGCCATATCTTCTTTAGAAACTTTGCTTTGTCTCAAATTAGAAAAACGTCGTTCAATTTCTTCCAAGACTACATCTCGTAAAGCCAACACATCTTCTTCTATTTGAACTTTAGTTTGAGACACGTCTTCTCGAATTGATTTGGTTTGAGTCTCTAATTCCTCATCTAGTGATTGTACGCAATTGGAAAATTTTCTATTCAATCTATCTACCTGCTGGCGTAAATCAGCAGCTTCTTCTTCATGGTTAAGGTTAAATAATTTCAGCTTTTTTTCTAGATTTTCAAATCCTGCTTTTAATTCTGCTGCAAAGCTAACCTTCAGTTGCTCCACATTGAAACGCATTTCTTGCTGCAAAAGCGAAATATCTGATTCTAACTTACCAAATCTGGTTTCATATTCTCTTAACTGCGCTCCAAAAATAATATCCCGAATTTGGTCGATGTTACCAAGCCTTTCTCGTACTTCTTCTCTAAGCATTTGAGTCATTAGGTCTATTCCTGTATAGTAGATACACTGATTAAAAAAAGTTTTTTTATTACTGATACTCTAGACTCCACTTCCAGTATGGGAAACCTTAAGCAACAGAAATTTGTATCATAAAGTTATTGTTCCCATTTTTATGAAGTTTCTATCAGCGAGGGTCGATATTTTTTTGAAAACCTGTCTGTGCCTCAATTTGGCCATGTGAGCACTGTCACGGCATTGTCACATTTTTTCGTTAGTGTTATGAATGTAAATAACTATATTTTCCTAGAATTACTTATCACAATTTTGTTTGAGAATTAAACTCTCAAGAAAGTTAAATTTTAAAAATATTGAGTTAAAGTACAATTTTTTTATAATATCTGCCATCTGCTATATTTTTGACATAGGAAAGTTATCATGGTGTATACAGAACCGATAGGATATAAAGACCTAATTGAAGAATTCCAAGCTTGCACAAAAAATCAATATAGTGGCAAATTAGAGATCAAATCTTCTAAAGGATATAAATGGAGTTTATACTATCGTTTTGGGCGAATTATCTGGGCAACTGGAGGAATTCATCCTTTTCGACGTTGGCGCAGACAAGTCACTCAATATTGCCCCCAAATCAATATTGATAAGATAAAACTAGAGCCAATAAAGTTAAGTAATGAACTTTGGGATTATCAATTATTAACTAGTTTATATAAAGACAAAAAAGTAGATAGGAATCAGGTTGAAGCTGTAGCGAAAAATATCATATCAGAAGTGTTATTTGATATTGCACAGCAGGCAAATTTTGAAGATTTATCCTGTACTCGCAATCCGAAAGCGATCTTAGATGTATCATTCACCTTTATGAATACAGAGTTTTTCATCAAACGTATGGAATCTGAATGGCGTGCATGGGCATCTGCTGGATTAGCAAACTTTACCCCTCATTTATCACCAAAATTGCTACAACCAAAGCAAATTCAACAACTTGTAACCCCAAATGTTTACAATAACTTTGTTAACTTCATTAATGGTAAATATACTTTACACGATTTAGCTCTAAAACTTAATTTTAATGTACTGAAAATATCTTCTGACTTATTGCCTTTCATTCTCAGAGGATTTATTCAAATGTCTAAAATTTATGATTTACCTCTAGCAGTAAAAGAAATTAAAAAGACTATCAAACCTGTACCTAAAAAACAGCCAAAAAAACCATTAATTGCTTATATTGATGATAGTACTCAAGTATGTGAAATCCTAGGAAATATAGTTACCTCTAATAACATGAGGTTTATTAAAATCCAAGATGCTGTTCAAGCTTTGCCAATTTTAATCGAGAATAAACCAGATTTAATATTTTTAGATTTGATGATGCCAGTTGTCAACGGATACGAAGTCTGTGCCCAAATCAGACGGATTGCTCTATTTGCCAAAATTCCTGTAATTATATTAACTGGTAGTGATGGAATGTTTGATAGATTTCGCGCAAAGGTGGCAGGCTCTACCGACTTTATGACTAAACCAATAGTGGTTGATAAGGTTTTATCTATGATAAATAAACATTTAGAGATAGAGAAGCAAACAGCCAATTCACAGCCGCAAACGCCATCTAACAAACCATCGCAACCGCAATTTGCACTTTGAAGAATCTCCCCGGCAATGCCTTTCTCACAAGAGAGAAAATTTACTCTACAAAAAAACCGCGTCAATAGAGAGGGGGTTCTTTATTCATCCTTCCAGAAGATGACGCAAACGATACATAAAAGTAGAAATATTGCAAGGAACATTAATATAATCAAACCATCCCAGACAAAGAGCTTTTTCTACTTCACTTGATTGAGTCGATAACCATACAACTTTAGAGCGTTGGATAATTTTGTCTTGCTTGAAATATTTAAGTATTTCTAACCCGCTTAAACCTGGTAAATTTTCTTCAAGTAAAATAACTTCACCATGTAAGGAAGGATTTTTTTTTCCCAATACTTCTAACGCTGCTTTTCCATCTTTTAACCAATGTACGTGATAACTTCTGGTTAACAGTGCTTCCACTATTGAATTTGCAAATGCACAATCTTGATGTAGCAGAATTACATCTTTATGAAGGGGAAATCGATCTGATGCTAGCGGTTGCCAATCGGAAGGTAAAACGCAATTACCGCCACATTCTCTTGCTCTTTCCATGGTTGAAGCGGCACATTGATAAAGTGCTTGTATATCTTCTCCATCTTCCGGATATTGAGTAACGCCAGCGCTGAAAGTTATGTTAATTGAGGGAGATTCAGCAATTTCAAATTCAATCGAGCGCAGCATTTCTAATACTTCTGCTAACCATTCAACTCCATAACCACGCCTGATACCGTACATGCCAACCAAAAACTCTCCTCCATTCCAAGAAGACACAATATCTTCCGCTCGTAATTCTTTTTGCAACAAAGAAGCTAAGCGACGCAGCATTTTATCGCCAAATCCATGCCCGTAATTTCTGTTAATTTTTTGTAAATCATCTATCTTCAGAACTGCTAAGCAAAAGTACTGTTGATACTGATTCGCTAAATGTAACAATCTTTCTAGATCTTTGGTAGAACGCTGGCGATTAGGTAAACCGGTGAGGGGATTAATTTCTGCTTGCTCTTGTAGCAAACGAGTACGTTCTAAACGGTTGAAAATACGGATAATTAATTCGGGAGCAACAACTGGCTTATTAATAAAATCATCAGCCCCTGCTGAAAACACTTGTTGAATAGTATCAACATCTCGCTGCCCGGTAAGAAAGATGATTGGTAGCCAAGCCCAACGGGAATCATTTCGTAATAGTTGGCACAATTCCACACCATCAACATTGGGCATTTGCACATCTAGTATCAATAAATCTGGTTTTACAGATTCGAGTTCATTCCAAAATTGCAGCGAATCGCTTAAGGTAGTAACTTTTATTCCCCAAGGCTCTAACAATGTTCGCACTAGACGTAAAGTCATGCGATCGTCATCTACTACTAAAATTTTAGGTTCAGTTTTTTTTGCCGGTTTGAGGATTTTAGTAATAGCTTCGAGTAGGCGGGTTGGAGGTATGGGCTTGCGAAAAAAGCCTTGACTTTTGCGACGGGCACGTGCAACTTTATCTGATGATAATTCTTGATGTGTAAATACCAGTACGGGAATGGGAGAAACATGATTTGACATTTCCTCCAAAAATATCAACTTATCTTCTCCTTCCTCAACAGATATATCCAGCAAAATAATATCTGGACGAACTCTTTGCAAAGCATTTCTTGCTAGTTTTGAATTCGGTGCGTAGGCCGTTTGCAATCCTTGTGCTGTGGCAACTTCTACAAAAGTATCAATAAATTCTTTATCTTGATCTACAATCAACACGCGAGTTGGCAATTCAGTTGGAATTTGCTTGCTTGGAAAATGTATAAGTTGTTTTGCGCTACCAGAATTACGAGCAGTAGCGCTTTTGGTACTTTTATCTGAGTTTTGACTTCCAGTCGATTCTACAAGTTTTTTTGCCGGAGATACTTTTTCAAACACGGGATTCAAACGATACCCTAATCCAAAAACCGTTTCAATCAAATCGGGAGTTTTCGCAGCCTTTAATTTCTGTCGCAGTCGTTTAACTAACGTTCTGATCGTATCTCGAGTGGGTGGTTCATCTTCAAAAGACCATAGCTGATTTAAAATATTATCTTGGCTGTGTATTTTTTCAGCATTTCCCATGAATAGTTCCAACAAAGAATATTCTTTCTTTGTCAGATTTAAAGGAACACCAGCGTATTTTACCTCTGAGGTTCTAGGATCCAAACAAAGGTTTCCCCACTCCAATACAGTCGATACTGCTGTAGCCTTTCGACGCAACAATGCTCGGATTCTAGCGGTTAATTCCGTTAAAGGT
Source organism: Rivularia sp. (in: cyanobacteria) (assembly GCA_050042755.1). Classification (GTDB taxonomy): domain Bacteria; phylum Cyanobacteriota; class Cyanobacteriia; order Cyanobacteriales; family Nostocaceae; genus Rivularia. The sequence continues at coordinate 29,465 of JBHJJJ010000226.1, read as the reverse complement.
ACTGGTTTAACTACATAGTCATCAGCGCCAGCATCTAAACCTTTGACTTTATCTTCACTGGTAGCTCTTGTAGTTAAAAACAGTACCAAAAGCTGCAAACCTTTCGCACGCAAACGAGCGCAAAAAGTAATCCCATCCAGCTTTGGCAACATCACATCTAGCACAATCAAATCATATTCCTGTGCTTCCACAAATTCCCAACCTTCTTGTCCATCTAACGCAGTATCTACAACGTATCGATGTTCTTTTAAATTTTCTTTAAGTTCGTTTACGAATTGCTCATCATCATTTACAAGCAGAATCTTCATTGCTGGGAAACAGAAGTATTTTGATTCAAGAAATATTTTTTGCTTCGGCAAGTATAACCTACTGGGATGAGGAAGGGATGGGGGGAGGTGGAGACAAGGAGGCAGAAAATTAATAACTCCTCACAGTTCTGTTAGCTAATAACTGTTAACTGTAAACCGCATCTACCAAAAGTAAGAGTTTGCGGTAAAAACCCTGTTGTAAAATAGACATAGATGTATATGGGGGACTAGTTTACTGGTCATAGATGCCTATAGAAACTATCTTTGGTAATCTCCAGGGTCTGAAACACAGCCAGCAAAAGCAATTGCAGCGGCTGTATCACCAGCGCATACCGGGCGATAACTTTACAACTCCGGAATTCGCTCAGCGACTGGCGGCAATTAGTACTGAAATAAATCAGCCAGTGTGTGCCTATCTCAACCGTCGCGGACAAGTAATTCGGGTTGGGGTAGGCACTCCGCGCTCTACCCAAATACCGCTGACGGAACTGCCGCGTTACGGTGCGGAAAGACTGAGCGGTATTCGTTGTATTGCTACTCAGCTAAAGCCAGAACAACCTAATGATGGGGCTTTAACGGCTATGGCACTACAAAGATTAGATGCTTTGATTGTACTCAATATTACAGGGACGGGATTTCAACGTCGGGGTGGTGGTGCTACTGGATATGTTAAGGAAGCTTATTTGGCACACTTGGCACCCGATGCTGGCGCTCTAATTACTAATCCCACTTCTGGGCTAGAAACCAGCGATTATACTTCTCCATGTTGGAGTGTTTCACCGCCGATGAGTCTGGATGTATTGAGCAAACAAGACTTTCTGGACTTGGTTGAAGGGCTTGAAGAAGAATTCCAACGGGAATTTGTTGCTAAGGAAGTAGATACCGATCAAGACCGCGTTGTAGTTGTTGGGGTTTTAACTCAAAAGACAATACCTCAACAATTCCAAGATACTATAGCAGAATTGGGTCGATTAGTCGATACCGCTGGGGGACAGGTTTTGCTGACTATGCGACAAAAGCGATCGCGAATTCATCCTCAAACCGTAGTTGGTGAAGGTAAAGTACAAGAAATTGCTTTAAGCGTTCAAACTTTGGGAGCGAATCTCGTCGTTTTTGACCGCGATTTATCGCCAGCGCAAGTCAGAAATTTAGAACTTCAAATAGGGGTTCGGGTTGTCGATCGCACCGAACTAATTTTAGATATCTTTGCTCAACGCGCTCGATCTGGCGCTGGTAAACTGCAAGTAGAACTGGCGCAGTTAGAATATATGTTACCGCGACTAACTGGTAGAGGTCAGGCAATGTCCCGACTTGGGGGTGGTATTGGTACGAGAGGCCCCGGTGAAACTAAACTGGAAACCGAACGTCGTGCAATTAGCAGGCGGATTACTCGCTTGCAAAAAGAAGTGAACCAATTGCAAGCGCATCGAGAACGATTGCGACAGCGGCGACAACATCAAGAAGTACCGACCATAGCTATCGTAGGTTACACCAATGCCGGTAAATCTACTTTGCTCAATGCTCTAACTAATGCTGAAGTTTATACAGCAGACCAGTTATTTGCAACCCTCGATCCGACAACGCGACGCTTGGTAGTTCCCCATGCTGTAACTGAAAACACTCAAGAAATTCTGGCTACAGATACAGTAGGATTTATACACGAATTACCGGGAGCATTAATGGATGCTTTTCGCGCCACTTTGGAAGAAGTGACAGAAGCAGATGCATTGGTACATTTGGTTGATTTATCTCATCCTGCTTGGCTAAGTCATATTCGTTCAGTCAGAGATATTTTAGCGCAAATGCCCGTAACGCCAGGTCCAGCCCTAGTAGTTTTCAACAAAATTGACCAAGCGAATAGCGAAACCTTAGCAGACGCTAGGGAAGAATATCCAATGGCAGTGTTTATTTCTGCACAACAGCGTCTCGGTTTAGAAACCTTAAGAGAGCGTTTAGGACAGCTAATTCAATACGCTACTGCTTCTGGATAAATACGAATAGTAACTTCAGCTTAAATCAACTTCAAATAAACCTACACTCCTGGAGAATTTATCTTCAGGAGAGTTTTATCTTGAATGTTCGCACAGAAAAAGCATACTTTTTTCCGGTTTCTGCTCTGTTTCGATCGCGATGTGCTTTCCTCTATTTACTGATACTGTGGAAAACACTAAGTTTTTTTTTGCAGATTTTTTGACAATCAGTGTAAGCACTGATGTATACCGTATTTAAACTGAAATATGATTAAATTGTTACGCACCTGGATTCAAGCCAACAGAATCATTGTGTTTTGTGCTTTTAAATGAGTCTGCTATTGCTCCTGATAGTAGGCTCATTCGCACTTACTCAGTGAGGCAAGGATGACTAAAGTCTTAAAAAATACTAATATTTATTATTTAAGAGTGCTATTTTAGACTGAAGAAATAAAAATAAAATTATGATGATTTGTATTAAAAGTATCTTGAATTACTTATCAAGTATCTACAGCTAAATATAACGTTCTAAAATTGAGAATTGCTAAGTCAACATGAGGACGTTATGGCTGCCAAAGTCGAAATTTACACTTGGAATACTTGCCCGTTTTGTATACGCGCTAAAAGTCTATTGAAGAGAAAGGAGGTTGACTTTATCGAATACAGTGTTGATGGAGATGAAGAAGCACGGGAGAAAATGGCTCATAGAGGAGATGGAAGACGTTCCGTGCCGCAAATTTTCATCAACGATAACCATGTTGGTGGTTGTGATGATATTTATGCTTTAGAGTCTCAAGGTAAATTGGACGAGCTATTAGCTTAACGCTGTAGAAAAAATGGCTGATAGTTAGAGATTGCTTGAGCTTCCGATTCCCGAGATGGAAGCACATTTTGCAGGAGCAGGCAAATTGTGAAAGATAGCTTGCTTTCCAATTGGTTTACAAAGCCTGCCCCTGCATTTTACAGAAATTGTACTCGTGCAAAAGGGCGGGTTTTCTGTTTAACTATCATGATTGAGGAATTTGAGATTTTATAAGTCAAGGGTGCCCGTCATCCTCACAAAGAGATCGATCTGTTTACCTTCGGGGGGATAATTTTAAATGAATCACCAAATCATTTGAAGGATAAATCGAGGCAATCCCGTGAAACTGGCTTTTATTATCGATCCCATCCAGAATTTAGATCCCTCTCATGACACCAGCGTTGCCATGATGGAAGCAGCGTGTATTTTGGGACATGAAGTGTGGATAACCCAAGCTTGGGAGTTGAGTGTCGTAAATAGTACTGCTTGGGGGTATCTCCAACAAGTCGAAATCATCCCCGTTGAATTAGTAAAGGGAGCCTACAAAGTCGCAAATCCCTGGTACAAGTTAAGCGACAAAACCAACATTTGTTTGTCAACGATGGATGCTGTATTCATGCGAACAGATCCACCAGTAAATGATGTTTATCTTTACGCTACTTATATTTTGGACTATATCGATCAAAGCAAAACATTGCTTATTAACAGTCCAAAAGGTATTCGAGATGCCAACGAAAATATGTATTCTCTCCAGTTTACCGAAGCCATTCCAGAAACCATTGTCAGCGCCGATAAACATCTGATTAGGCAGTTTGTAGAAGAAAAAGGCGCTGCGATTCTTAAACCACTCGGAAATAAAGCAGGAGAAGGAATTTTATTTTTAGACAAAAGCGATCGCAATTTTAATTCCATAGTGGAACTCAGTACCAACCTTGGTAGAGTCCCAGTTATGTTACAAACCTTTTTACCGGAAGCAAAACAAGGAGATAAACGGATTATTTTGCTTGATGGCGAACCAGTGGGAGCCCTTAACCGTCTTTCCGCCCCTGGAGAATTTCGCAACAATATGGCAGCTGGAGGTACAGTTGCTCAAACTGAAATTACTTCTAGAGAACGGGAAATTTGTACTCAATTAGCCAAAACTCTACAGGAGTCGGGCTTAGTATTTGTAGGTATTGATGTGATCGGTGGTTATCTTACTGAAGTCAACGTTACTAGTCCCACGGGTATTCGCGAAATTGATAGGTTTAGCGATACAAATTTGGGTCAAAAAGTTATTCAATGGGTAGAACGGGCGACTAAAAACCTTTAGTAATAATTAAACCATTTTTTTAGGTTTGTCAGTGGCGGTATTACACCCTGGTATAAAAGAGATTTTGTAAAACAATTGCAAATGAAAGAAAGTGAAATATCAGTCAAATGATACACCCGCAGATAAGTACAAAAACTTACTAAGTATCCAGAAGAATTATTCTAAAAAATTTAGGCATTACAGAATGTATCGCCAATATACATCTAGCGATTGCTGCTGTGATGGAATTAAATTTTTTCCGAACAACCGGACAGGTGTTTACGGCACTTGTCGCGCACTAAATTTGATCGAGACTCTCGAAGCCAATTTTTTGGTGCCAAACCCAATCAAAGAGCAGCCCATTTTTTTTGGCGCGATTGTCGCTTATTGATTGCAGCAGCCTTCGCCATGGTGGGTTTCGCATCTGATTGCGAGATAAAAAGCCATAAACATTCTTCAGTTATTAGGATTGCGTCGTTTTTGGAGAAACGGAGGAATCTCTAATCCCGGTTTTTGCTTTGGTTCTGCTGGTTTTGGAGGATTCGTATTTGTTGATGATGGTTGTGGCATTATTGGTCGCCGTTGCTGTGCTGGGGTTGGGGCTGGGGCTACTCTGTTATTGGGGGTAGCACTTTGCTGTTGCTGGACTTGCATTTCACCTGTAAACCCGGTAGCAATCACGGTAATTCTGACTTCTCCTTCAAGTCTGTCATCAATCACCGCTCCAAAAATAATATTGGCGTTGGGATCTACTACTTCGTAAATTGCTTCAGCCGCAGCGTTTACTTCGTGTAAAGTTAGGTCGCTACCACCAGTGATATTAAATACGACACCTCTAGCGCCCTCAATAGAACATTCGAGTAACGGCGAAGAAATTGCCGCGATCGCCGCTTCCCGAGAACGGGATTTGCCAGAACCAATACCAATTCCCATCAAAGCAGAACCAGCATCTGCCATAACGGCTCGCACGTCAGCAAAGTCAACGTTTACTAAACCGGGAATGGTGATGATATCGGATATGCCTTGCACACCTTGACGTAGGACATCATCTGCATAACGAAAAGCTTCTTGTACGGGTGTTTGCTCTGGGATCACTTCCAAAAGTTTATTATTGGGAATGATGATTAAGGTATCTACCCTAGTTTTTAAAGCTTCTACACCTTGCTCTGCTTGGCTGATACGACGGCGGCCTTCAAACACAAACGGACGTGTAACTACACCAACCGTCAAGGCACCCATTTCCTTAGCGACTTCGGCTACTACCGAAGCTGCACCCGTACCAGTACCGCCCCCCATACCAGCAGTGATAAAGACTAAATCGGCTCCTTCTAAAGCCGTTGCAATTTCATCTCTCGATTCTTCTGCTGCTTTTTGACCAATCGCAGGATTACCACCAGCACCTAAACCCCGGGTTAGCTTTTGTCCGATTTGCAGACGACAAGGAGCCGCAGCCATCGTCAAAGCTTGCGCGTCAGTGTTAATTGACCAAAATTCTACTCCACTTAGATCTGAGGCAATCATGCGGTTGACAGCATTTCCACCACCACCACCAACGCCAATTACTTTAATATTGGCGACTCTTCCGGGAACAATATCCCCTATTGGATTTTCTTCGGGAGGATGGTTATTATTTTGTCCCAAGCTCAGTCCAGAATGACCAAAAGGATTATTGGTACTGATTCCTGCTAGCGAGATACCTTGCTGTCCGGGAGACTGCGAGTTTTTATAGGTAAGCCCTTGGTTATTATCAAGTGTCATTGGATTTACGTGCATTCAGATAAACGACTTTTGGGGGTGTTATTTACCCGCTCGCGTCAACTCTAGATAAACACCGCGCTAAATTGGTCGCGGCAATGTTATAGATGTATTCTCACGTTTTCCAACCCTTGTGAGGAAAGTCCCGTGAAACTTTACTTAATTGGCAGCCGTTAAGATTCCACGACGGACAACTAATTCTAGAGAAGTATACTTAATATTTACTAAAAAAAAGAACTCTACAAGTTCAACCGACTTTGTTATTTTTACTTGTTCTTGCCTTCATGTATGTTTTCTAACTCCTCGAAGGTTGTTGTTAATGGATATTGGTCATCAATTTTACAACTAATAGTGTTTGCTGTTTTTTGCTTATCAACATAAATACTGGTTTGATTGTAAAAACATTGTAAGTAATTAAACAAGTAAAACACCTATGAAATTATTTGACAATCACATGAAAATTCTTTTAACAAGATAGACTGTGAGTCATGGGTAGATAGATTATCTTTATGTAAAATAAATTTCATACTCTTAACTCCAAGACCTACTTCTATGACTTGTAAAGATGCCCCTCCTCAAGCGTCTGATTTACTTCAACCCGATAGTTATTGTTGTTTGCCATTGGTAATTATTGCAAGTGATAGATTGTTTGATTAGAAGGAAGGCATGTCGTCTCTCTGGCAACAAATAGTGGCTTATTGTCCCTTGATGGGTGTAGTTGTAAAACGACGGCGATCGTACGCCGGAAAGTTTTGATGCTCCCATAGCTTAATTCAAGCTGTTGGAGCGATCAAAACAGGACAACTACGTCTGTGAAGGCGTTTCTCCTTTTCCTAACATAGAAGAATAAGAATTCACCCTTATAGCGATTGCAGCCCAGATGGAACCTTAAAATGCTTTGTGAACGGCAAATTGATCGAAGATACCGCCTTTCTACTTGTGTCTTCCCGAACCCCAAAACTTCATCATCATAGATTTTCTTACATCTTGCACCCTTGGACTCAAGCTTCCTACAATAACGAGGGGATTGGTACTCCCGCAAGAGGTAGGTTGTATGATTATTTCTTGCAATTTAAGACGATCGTTAAAACTTATGGCGAGTGCCAACCGAAGGAAAAAACAACAATTATTAATATATATATTTATCAGCATAAAACTTATTGATAAACTAGGAGCGTTTTATACATTCGCCCAATAAAGGAATATTTTTTAAGGAGTTTGAGAGCTAATTCGGACTTTTTTGTGGTTCATATGTACTAAAATTGTTTCTGGATTAGTTAAATCTATAAACTCAACTTGACTCATATTTACTTGTGCTGGTAAACGGCGGATTTTTGTCAACAATTTAATTTTTTCAGTTAATTTAGAAGTTGGACTTCCAAGGTGTACCAAACCTAATTCTGTTTTTAAAATTATATTATTAGGATTTTTATAATCAATTTCCATTACTTTGACGGAACTTTTGCTTATTTCTTGATAAAGCTGTTTCCAAAAAGGAAGGTAATGTTGAACTTCACCAATCAATTTGAGACTAGGTAATTTATCGGCTCCAATTGATTTGTAGTTTTTCTTCATAACCCACATACCATTTATATCGATTAATCCGTTTATTATTTTTTGATTTGTGGATTTAGCATCTGGTTTTCTCGGAGTTTGAGTAATCGCGACTGGAACTATTTCGGTAACCTTAACTATTAATCCCGGCGGAAACAGGCGACGGGTTACGATTGCTTGGGTTATCCCTGGTTGCTGCTTTAAAGATGCACTCAGGCGACTTGGAGAAATCCGCCATAAAGATTTGGGATAGGATAATTGCATTTTTGACTGTATCCCTTCATCGGAGAGTAAGTGATTTCCGGAAACAGTAATATCTTTGTTGCTTTTTAGCACCCATATTGGTTGAATCAAAAACCATAACAAACCACCACACAACCCCGTAACTGCTAAGGTACGCCAAATTGTGCTAATAATTTTTATCTGTCTGTTGCGGCGTAGTTTTTCGCGACGCCCTTCAAAATCTGTGGAGGAAGCTGATAATATCTCGGGCATTTAAACCTCTTCGTACATTTTGGTTCAAGTTATTGTACTCCAATGAACTTTTTGACGTTTAAGTCAAGGATTACGATTGTTCCTAAAAAAATATAAACTTGAATATTGCCAAATTGTAATGGTTAGTCTTCGGTACGGCTCAAAGAATCAAACTTCCCCAAATCGGTATAGCTTAATAGAGCGCAATACCGCGACATATCTTTCATTGCTAGTAACTTTCGTAAAACTGCGGGACACTTTATTTATTGGATCTCCCCAAGCTATTAAGTATAAGACCATGCATTTTTGCTCTAATGTAGCCTTTTTACTTTAGGGTGACATTTATTTTCAAGTCAAAGGGCTACAAATAATATGAGCATATGATGAAATTGCACATATCTTGCTTAAAAAATTTAACATCAGCCCCTAGAATCTTTCTTGCTTGTTTTCCGACGACGACTTCAGAATTAAATCAAAATTACACACACTTAACGGTTACTGTATTGAAGACTAATACTAATTTATTCCTTAATGACAAAAAAATAGCGTATACACTCAAAGTAACTTGACGTATGAAAAAAAAAATGATATGCATGATTTGCTACAATTAATACTTAAGTGTCTAAGTCCAAATGTTAAAAGTTAGTTTTTATACTAAAAATCCTGCAAGCTATTTGTTAATGTAAATGAGTTATAGTTGAAATCACGCATTATCCAGTTAAGGGTGCCCGTCAAAAATCTACAGATACCTGTATAAAAATAGATAGGTAATTTTAAACATCAGGGAAAAATTTATCAACCGGAACTTGCAATTAACTTGGGAACAAGTAAATTAGCAACTAATACTTAAGTCGGGGTTGATAGTAAATATTTATGTGAATTGCATCTACATGAAAACTACACTAAATTTGTCAAGGTTTTTTAAAGCCTGTAATCCCAGTAGAACGCTGGTTATGGGCGATGATTCCGATAGAAAATACTACATAGATTTTTCAGAAGTGAGGGGTTGCAAAATAGTCGAAGAATTGCAACGAACGATTGTCCGTATTTCTCCTGATGAACCAACCTGCCAATTATTTACAGGTCATATTGGCTGTGGTAAATCAACTGAGTTTCAGCGCCTCAAAGCAGAATTAGAGCAAGCGGGATTTCACGTAGTTTATTTTGAGTCCAGCCAAGATTTAGATATGGCGGATATAGATGTCAGCGATATTATGCTGAGTGTTGCCCGTCAAGTCAGTGCCAGTTTGGAAGCTGTTAACATTAGGCCCAAGCCTGGCTATTTTAGTAATTTATTCAAAGAAATCGGTGATTTTCTGCAAACTCCTATAGACATATCCGCAGAAGCAGAATTTTCTCTAGGTATTGCTAAAATTAGCGCTAAAGCTAAAGATAGTCCCCAATTACGTTCTCAGCTCAGACAATATCTAGAACCGCGAACTAATAGTATTTTGCAAGCGATTAATGAAGAGGTATTAGACAAAGCTACCAAACAGTTACAACAGAGGGGACAAAAGGGAGTAGTTGTAATTATTGACAACTTGGATCGAGTTGATATGCGCCCGATGCCGAGCGGGCGATCGCAGCCAGAATATTTATTTATTGATAGGGGAGAGCAGTTACGTAGGCTAAAATGCCACGTGGTTTATACGATTCCTTTGGCGTTGATTTTTTCTGGCGAGTACGAAACACTGAAAAATCGTTTGGGGGGTGGTATTGCTCCAAAAGTACTGCCAATGGTATTAGTCAGCCAAAGAGATGGTAGTGACTGCGAACCGGGAATGACTCTTTTGCGTCAGTTGGTTTTAGCCAGGGCGTTTCCTGAAGTTTCTGACGATGGGAGGTTAAGATCTGTTGAGGAAATATTCGATAGTCCGGAAACTTTAGACCGTTTGTGTCGGGTAAGTGGCGGCCATATTCGTAATTTGCTGGGTTTACTTTACAGTTGTTTGCAACGACAAGATCCCCCCTTCGAGCGTTCTTGTTTGGAAGCAGTAATCAAAGATTATCGCGATGATTTACTCCTAGCTATTGATGAAGAAGAATGGCAATTGCTTTATGAAGTTGTCGATCGGCAGACTGTTAGAGGCGAGTCTGAGTACCAAAGATTGCTAAGGAGTATGTTCGTTTTTGAATACCGAGATGTCAAAGGGCGTTGGTTTGGTATTAGTCCAGCCCTAGCAGAAACGGAAAAAGTTCTCTCTTGGGAAAAGTCTGAATACAAGATTCCGGCAACTTTTTCTTAATAGTCAAGGGTTAAGAGCCAAATTTTTTCTCCTAAAAAAAATTAGCAGGGTAACCGTCAATTTTACGGACATTACTACTTAAATTGCCATTACTATGAAAAATTTGAAAAGCTTTTTTATGCTTTTTAAATTTTGCACAAGTTTTGACATGCGACACAACGTCAAGAAAGAGCAAACAGCTATGAGTAATACAAGTCTTACGGACATCGCCATTTCCAATCAACATTCTCTACACAGACTGATTCGGGCAATAGCACTTTCCAACGATCAATTTTCTCTAATTCTAGTGCGGTGTAATTACAGAGAATTGTGCAAGCAGGTACTAGACAATATTCACTCGCAAACTAAGGATGTAAATTTGCGAGAAGTCTTTCTATCTCCCTCAACCACAGCTTTACACAACACCATAGTCTCAGAATTATTTTTGAATATACCTGCTGTGAAGACAGATTCTTTACCAACTGCTGTGATGGTATTTGGTTTGGAGTCAGTTACTAACTTAGAAGATTTACTTAGCGGTATTAACCAAGCACGAGATATCTATGCCGCAACTTTTCCTTTTCCAATAGTTTTATGGCTCAAAGATGAAGTCGGGACAAAAATGTCGCGGTTTGCACCCGATTTTAAAAGCTGGGCAGCAACCACGATTAAATTTGAAATGGCTGCGGATGATTTAGTTAGTCTAATCCAACAGCAAACACAATCTTTATTCGACAAAGTTATAGAGGCAGGGGCACAAAAATTTTTATCAAATGCTGCCCTACTTTTAGATCCGAAATCCCAACAGCGCCGAGAAATTGAATCAGCGCGTAACGATTTAATTCGTCTCTATGACATCGGGCTTTCTCCACAATTAGAAGCAAGTCTGGAATTTGTACTCGGGCGCGATAACTACGTCAACGACAACATCGATGAAGCGTTATGTCATTACCAGCGGAGTTTAGAACTTTGGGAACAAGAAATAAAAACTAATTCCCTCTCTCCCAATCACCTCCTCTCCCCATCCCCCCCTCTCCCCATCCCCCCCGTCTCTCCCCCAATTCGCCAAGCAGTAGTCATGTTCCACCTAGGGCTTTGTTACCTACGCGTGGCGGATTTACAACCTGCTGCTAATATCAGCTTTTGGCAAAATGCGGTGAATTGGTTTAAGCAGTGCTTGGATACATTTGAAATTACAGGGCGAAAAGACTTAAGTGCTAAATTCATTTTTCCTGCTTGTGAAATGCTCCAACGCTTGGAACAGTGGGACGATTTATCACAATTAGCGGATTATTCTTTGCAGTTGCACCAATCATCCGGCAACAAGATTTTGGTCGCTCAAGATTATGGATTTCTCTGTGTTGTGGCTGCTTCCAAATCTGATTGGTTACAAGCCCACGAATTAGCAAATATAGCTCTTTCCATCGCAGAAGAAGTGCCAGAAGTCTCCCGTCAACAAGAAAGTTGGTATCTCCTATTACTAGGACGCTCTTTACGACACTTGGGTGAATGGGATGAAGCAGTTAATACTTTGGAATGGGCAAAAGTTGTTTGTGAAGCTCAATACGAACCATCTTTGTATTTAGAAATTGTCGAAGAATTGCGCTCGCTTTATTTTTGCGAACGTCACGACTATTTAGAAGCTTTCACACTTAAACGAGAAAAAATTCAAATTGAGCATCAGTATGGATTTCGGGCTTTTATCGGCGCGAGTCAATTGCAACCGCAGCGCTATAGAATAAATCCAGTTTTACAGCCGCAAAAAATTTCATCGATACCCGAACAAGTGGCTCAAGAAATTGCAGCTTCCGGAAGACAGCAAGATGTCAACCGCCTTCTAGAAAAAATGACTCGCGCAGATTGTAAACTTACGGTGATCCACGGACCATCGGGAGTAGGTAAAAGCTCTATTATCAAAGCGGGTTTAGTTCCAGCATTAAAGCAAAATATTATTGGCGAACGCACAGCTCTACCAACTGTTTTGTCTGTTTATACGGATTGGATAACAGCTTTAGGACGCAGTTTAAACCAGGCGATCGCTCGCACTTCCATATCTTTGGCCATAGAAATAACAATTGAGGTAATACTAGAGAAACTACGGTTATTAGCAGATAATAATTACACAGTAATTTTAATTTTCGATCAGTTAGAAGAATTTTTCTTTGTCAAAAATAATGCCATAGAAAGACTAGAATTTTATCAGTTTTTCAGTAAATGTTTGAATATTCCGTTTGTGAAAGTTATTCTTTCTTTACGGGAAGATTATTTACATTATCTATTAGAATTTGAGCGCTTAAGCCATTTAAATAATGAAGATTCTTATGATTTGGGGGTAATTAATAAAAATATTCTCGATAAAAATATCCGTTATTATTTAGGTAAATTTTATCGCCAAGATGCTATTAGTATTATCCATAGTCTGACCGAAAGTTCTCACTATCAATTGAGCGATGAATTAATTAATAAGCTGGTAGAAGATTTAGCAGGAAAAACCCAACAAGTACATCCCATAGAACTGCAAATTGTTGGCGCTCAATTAGAAGCAGAAAATATTACTACACTTGGAGAGTATCAACGTAGCGGCGGTTCGGAAAAATTAGTCCAGAATTGGTTAGAAAAAGTTATTTACGATTGCGGTCAAGAAAACGAACAATTAAGCTGGAAATTACTGTTTGAACTAACTGATGAAAAAGGTACGCGGCCTCTTAAAACCAAGGCTGAATTAGTTACCGCAATTTTTAGAGAAGAAGATGCTTCCTTGAAAAAAGAAAGTTCTCAACTAGATAACTTTTTATCTGTGGTGAATAAAAGTCTTGATTCTACTTTTTCTACCGCTTTTAAGGGACCAAAAGAAATAGCTGCTATACTCTTATCGCAGTCTATTGTGGAAAAGCATGAAGAAATTGAAGAGATTACAATAGAAGATTCTTCGGGTTTCATGCATTCCTACAATCTCAATACCGTAGAATTAGTTTTGGAAATCCTTGTAGGAAGTGGTTTGGTGTTGCGAGTACTCCAAGAGTCAGGGGAACGTTATCAGTTAGTCCACGATTATTTAGTCAAACCCATTCGCGTTCGTAATGACTATGGAATCGTCGCCGAACTAGAAAAAGTCCGCTTTGAGAAAACTTAGGCTGAAGTTGCTCAAAAACTATCGCAAGAAAAGCTAAATTCTATACTCCAAAAACGGTTGCGAGAAGCACGTTTAGCAGGTTTTGCTTTAGCGGTGATGTCAACGACAATTGGGGGGCTATGGTGGCAAGCTGACTTACAAAAGAAAGCTGCAATAAGTCACAGTTTACGCGCAGAACGTAGCGAAAATAACCTGAAAATTAGTGCTTTAACCGCCGCTTCCGAAGCTTTATTTGCCTCCAACAAACAATTTGATGCTTTAGTTGAAAGTTTACGTGCTTGGAGAAAGCTGAAACGCGGACATGGAATTCAACCCGATACCCAGATGCGAGTAGTTACAGCCCTGCAACAGGCTGTTTATGGAGTAACGGAAATCAACCGTTTAGAAGGACATGGCGATATTGTTTGGGATGTCGCTTTCAGCCCTGACGGTGAGTTACTAGCGTCGGGAAGCCGCGATAAAAGTGTAAAAATATGGCGACCTGATGGTAGCTTATTACAAACTTTACAAGGTCACGGTGAGAGTATTACCAGTTTATCTTTTAGCTCTGATGGTACTTTACTTGCTTCTGCTAGTCGGGATAAAACCGTGAAAATATGGCGCAAAGATCCAGAAGAGGGTGCATTCGATTCCCAACCAGTTACAACTCTTGGTCATGGTGATTGGGTTGACAAGGTTAGTTTTAGTCCTGACGGTAAGTTATTGGTTACCGGTAGTAAAGATGAAACTGTTAAAGTTTGGCGCAGCGACGGTAAATTATTGAAAATTCTCCGGGGACATCAAGGTTGGATAAATTGGGTCACTTTCAGCCCTGACGGTCAATTTATTGCTTCAGCCAGCGATGATAATACCGTGAAAATATGGAGAGTAAATGGCAGTTTATTAACCACTTTACAAGGTCACCAAGAAGGGGTTACCGTTGTTAATTTCAGTCCTGATGGTAGAGTTTTAGCCTCAGCTGGTAGAAATGGTTTGGTCAAACTTTGGCGACGTGAAGACAAAGATGGAGTTGACGACGCAATATATCATCCTTATCAGAATTTACAGCATCATAGCGGTATAATTTGGAGTCTAAATTTTGATTCTAAAGGTGAAAAGCTGGCTTCAGCAGGAGATGACAATACTATTAACCTTATCGATCTCAATAATGGCAAGTTACTCAAAACCTTTAAAGGTCATAGCGATGCTGTAGCTAGCGTCTCATTCAGCCCCGATAATAAACTATTGGCTTCAGCAAGTTATGACAAAAGCGTCAAGCTTTGGAGTTTAAATCCTCCGACATTACCCGTATTACAAGGACATGAAGACCGGGTTTTAAGTGTAGCTTGGAGTCCTGATGGCAAAATTTTAGCTTCCAGCAGTCGTGATAATACGGTAAAGCTATGGCAACGACAACCTAGTAGTATTGGTTCTGAAGCTCGTCTTTACAAGACATTATTGGGACACTCCGATAGAGTCACAAGCGTTAGTTTTCACCCAAACGGTAAAATCTTAGCATCAGCAGGCTACGACAAAACTATAAAACTTTGGCGGCGAAACGGGGAACTCCTCAAAACTCTCCGGGGACATAGCGACAGCGTAACGAGTATAAGTTTTAGCCCCGATGGAGAGATGCTTGCATCTGCCAGTAAGGATACGACGGTAAAATTGTGGAATTCTCGGGGTAAACTGCTCAAAACCTTAAAAGGACATCAAGGAAGAGTAAATAGCGTTCGTTTTAGTACCGATTCTCAAGTTTTAGCTTCTGGTTCTGACGACCAAACCGTAAAATTGTGGCAGCGAGATGGAACTTTGTTAAGAACATTCTTACCTCATTCTGGCTGGGTGTTAGGTGTCAGCTTTAGTCCTAGAGATAACTTGCTTGCTTCTGCTAGCTGGGATAATACTGTTAGACTATGGCGTTGGGATGGTACTTTGTTAAAAACTCTATTAAAAGGTTATGGGGATAGTGTTAGTGCTGTTAACTTTAGTCCCAATGGGGAAATTCTCGCCGCTGCTAGTTGGGATAGCACTGTCAAACTTTGGAGTACTGAAGGTAAATTGATTAAAACCCTCAGCGAGCATCAAGCCCCTGTATTAGACGTTAGCTTTAGCCCGGATGGTCAAACTCTAGCATCCGCTAGCGATGATAATACAATAGTTTTATGGAACTTAGACATGAATAATTTACTAGTACGCGGTTGCAACTGGGTAGGTGATTATCTCCAGTACAACCGCAATGTCGAAGTTAGAGATCGCAAGCTTTGTCAGGGTATTAATCAAAAACGTCGTCGAGATGATTTGAATAAAGCTTGAAGTCTCAAGGATAAAGAAAATAAATTGAAACTTTTCAGCTATCTTCTTCGGCAATAGTTTCTAAATTCACCATCAAAGCTTGAAGCCTCATACGTTCAATATAGGGCCATCCCCCTTCTGCTTCGATGTCTTTTAACAGCGAGTATAAGGCCTGGCGATTTGATGGTAAACTTTCTTGAAAAATACCATCTCGAACTTCTCGGTGCAGTTTCTCTAACTGCCTAAGTAATGCCAAAATCGCTAAAATATCTCCTTCGCAAAGGAGAGAGTATTCCTGTATCGATTCCCCAATTTCTTGCAATTTGTAAGATAACTTATCTGAATCGAGACTTTTTCCGTTGCTCATAATAATATTATTAGTTAGTTCTATTAACCCTGAGATTAGTGACTCTAGAAACCATTACTTTGGATAACTATAGCAATGGGGGCATTAAATTGTGGAAAATTGGCATCTTAAAATTACCGAGTCTCCTTATTCTTACGAAGTATGTCTTTTTTCAGCAGAATAAACTTCTTGTTTAAAGTTAAATTACATCTTATCTGCAATTATCTTAATATTTTGAAACATTTTCTGAGTGAAGCCATGTCCCAGGAAATAATCAAGCGAACCCTTTAAATATATAAATGTTATTTTGTCAAGATATATCTTAAAGATGAGTCAATACAATCTTTTTTTTAAGATTATTGTAGATACATGAAGAAATGTATAAATAGTTTGTAGAAAAATACAGGTTCATAATTGAGGCGCGATGGAGTGCGGATTATTTGAGAAAGCTAAATGGCAGGGCTATTTATTTTCACATTGAAAAAATAGTAATATAGAACTTCAAGAAGGATATAATCTTCTATATGAAATTTTATGAATGTGCCCTCATTGTAGGAGAATGAGACTAACTCAATACAAAATTTCATGCTGGTCGTTTTTGAAGGAGAGTCATAAAAAATTGTCGTCAAGGGTTCCTATAGGAATTTTTTTCTTCTAAAAAAATCCTATAGATGCCCGTCATAACATAACTATAAAAAATATAGATTTTGTACTGATTTTTGAGTGCCACTAACTAATGCCGGTCAAATAAAACCACATTCCTTACTTACTTAGTCTATGGTAAGCATCTTACCAAGACGGTAGTTGGGATGTTATATAAAAGTTAGTTTGCCGGACTATAGTCTTAAAAGCAATTGCCGTCATGTAATTGTGCAAAATTCTTCATGGGAATTTTCACTTGAAAAAGTCAGCGTTGGAAAAAACTTTCCATTTTAATTTAGCGCTTGCTTCTTCAGAAATATAGTGAAAAATAAGAGCCAATAATTTGAGAGACTATTAAGTGGCAATGTATATAAGCTCGAATCAAAACTCTGGGCTTAAAAATCGAAAACGTTTAACTAAGTAATCGTTTTTTTGGTTTAATAACTGAAAATATTAATTTTTGACATTGAGGTTAATTATGAGGTATCGCGCTCTAATAGTTGGATTAATGGCAGTAATGTTGGGGTTATTAACAGCTTGTAGCGAAGCCCCGGATATGATGGCTAGCGGTGATAGTAGAGAATTACTTACTTACGAACAGATTAGAGGTACTGGTTTAGCTAACAAATGTCCTCTACTATCAGAGACAAGCCGTGGTTCTATTGCTATCGATGGAAGCCAGTCATATACGATCAAAGAACTGTGCATGCAACCTACAGCTTTCTTTGTTAAAGAAGAACCCCTCAACAAAAGACAAGAAGCTGAATTTGTTGGTGCGAAGATATTGACTCGTAAAACTTCATCTCTCGACCAAATTCAAGGCGATTTGAAGATCAACGAAGATGGTAGTCTAACTTTTGAGGAAAAAGATGGTTTTGATTTCCAAGCCATTAGCGTACAACTTCCTGGTGGTGAACAAGTTCCTTTCTTATTCACTGTGAAAAGTTTGGTTGCTCAAACACAACCTAATTTAACCAGTATTAATACCTCAACTGATTTTGAAGGAGATTTTAAAGTTCCTTCTTATCGTGGTGCAACTTTCTTGGATCCTAAAGGTCGTGGTGTTGCTAGTGGCTATGATAATGCCGTTGCGCTACCTTCCCAAGCAGATAGTGAAGAACTCAGACGTGCTAATGTCAAGCGTGTTGAAAGTGGTGAAGGTCATATTTCTTTGAATGTTGCTAAGGTTGATAATGAAACTGGAGAAATTGCTGGTACTTTCGTCAGCGAACAGCCTTCAGATACTGACTTAGGTGCTGGCGAACCTCTGGAAGTAAAAATTCGCGGTTTATTTTACGCTCGCGTTGAATCATTATCGTAGTTTTTTGGAAAATCTGCTGTATCAATTTGTTAAATTCAAATGATACTATCCGCTGATTTATTTAATTAATTAATTTGAAGGGCTACAAGCCCTTTTTTTATTGAGAAAGCAAATTTGCTCGAAAGATAAAATACAGATTATTGTAATTATCGCAAATATAAATAAAGAATTTAATCAAAGTGGTTTAGGTCTGAATATCCTTAAATATCCGGCTTTTTTTATTCTGCTTATTTTATTTAAGAAAATTTTTTGTGGTAAGTATTTTCTCTGAAAAAGCAGAGTTTCTAAGCTACTTGATTGTTTTGCTATATCTTTTTACTTATAATCAAACCCAAATTTCAAGAAAATAAATTACGTAATAATTCGGTTACAAAAAACTATTTTTTTGTATATTTTTTTATATGTAGGCTACTAATCTACAAGATAAACGAAGCTAAAAAATAGTTTTTATCATACGCTAATGCTTTTCAAGAATATTCAATTTTTGATCGGCTATTAATGTATGGCACAAAAAATGCATCGAAGAGTCATGAGAGCTTTTCCGGTTACGGAGGTCACCTTCCACGATCATAAAATGTCCGCGAGTCGGTATCACTGAGGTTCGGTGACACCTCCATACCTCTCGGTTTTACTCACAATGTAAAACCGCCAGATATAAGTATTTATTGGATTGTTCCCAGAGTCAGACCTTCTTTCATACAGGGAATAAATTAGCTGTTATGTCGGGCTGCACTACTTCGTAAGTACTCCATTCCCCTAATCAAACCGCGTTTACCAATCAACTGTCCTGAAAAATAGTCCCATAATCGTCCCTTATCAATATTCGATAAGGTCAAGGGTTCCCTGCCAAATTTTTTTCTCTTAAAAAAAATTTGGCAGGATGCCCGTCAGAATAAACTCGCCTATTTTTGCGTACAAGTACTTAGATAAATGCATCACTAGACATGTTAGCCGTTTTGATTCTTTGACTACTTGTTTCATCAATCATCAAGGTGCTATGCCTACTACTTTACTCACTAAAGAACTGAAGCATGAAATTTGGCAGTTATTGCGTGAATATCAGCAATATCAGTCAGCCGACGTTCGCAATCAACTGGTAAAACTAAATTTTGGACTTGTGAGAAAAGAGGCTTACTACTGGATAAATCAATGCCAAGAGAGTTACGATGACTTACTTCAAGTAGGCTGTTTGGGGTTAATTCGTGCTATCGAAAGATTTGATATTTCCAAAGGTCATGCCTTTAGTTCTTTTGCTATTCCTTATATTCGCGGTGAAATTCAGCATTACCTCCGGGATAAAGGTGTGACTGTCAGAATTCCCCGACGTTGGTTGGCACTGCAACAGCAGGCCATAGGAGTTTCTCATTCCTTACGGGAAAAGTATAATCGTCAACCGACTGACTCCGAAGTTGCTGCAGCATTGTCTATTTCTCTTGAAGAATGGCAAGAAATTAAACTCGCTTGGGTAAATCGTGCTCCTTTGAGTTTAGATGTGCCTGCATACGATGGAGACGAAGGTTCGGCAAGTTTAGCAGAATTAGTTCCCGACCATAATTATCGTAGTTTTCAACTGGCACAAGAAGACCAATTACGCCTACAACAAGCATTGCTTCAGTTAGAAAATCGCACCCGCCAAGTCTTGGAATTTGTGTTTTTACACGATCTAACTCAAAAACAAGTCGCTGAAAAACTTGGTATTAGCGTAGTAACTGTTTCTCGTAGAGTCAAGAAAGGCCTTAATTCCCTTAAGCATCTGATGGTTACAGCAGAGGATTAACAAACCCCATAGCTTTTAAAATTCTTTTATCAAAAGCGCAAGTATCATATCAAACAATCCTTGACTTCAAAAAAATTAGGTTATAACTGTATCAGATTTCACTTTTGATACAATTTTTAATCAAATTGATTTCACCGAATGATAAATTTTCCTGTCTTCTCTTGAGAATGGCTAATGGGTAGACATTTAACAATCACAATTGCATCTATTTTGGCTTTAGCGATCGCTGGATGTTCTGGTGAAGAGGAACCACAAACTGTGGAACCGACTCCCACCGACACAACGGCAACAAATAAGCAAGGCGAGAAAAATAAACCTTTTGAAGACCCGGTGGTGCCAAAGAAAACAAGTACAATTGTTGCTCAGGCACCTCCGACTTTAATTCAACCAATTAATACTACAGAAAGGTTAAACATAGTATCAAAAGGGCGTGCCGACCCATTTGACGAGATTGTATCTCCTATAATTCCCACTACTAACAACAGCAGGGAAAATACTGGAATTAATCAAAATACTACGAGAAGTAAAAAACTGGTTCCTGTTCCACCTTTGCCTGCTTTACCCCCATCAAGTAGGACAAATACATTAGCAAGGCGAGAAAAGAGAAGTGGGGTTCTTCCTGCTACCACTGTCGCCAAGCCGCAAAGGAACGTGAATAAAAATTCTAATTCGAGTAGGGCTACTTTAAGACAAATACCGAAACAAACTCCTAAGGGAGTTGACTCTAACGGTGCTAGGGCGACTCCGACTCCCGTTGTGCCCAAAGTAATGCCTGGAGTAATACCACAACCCGATCTTGCATCTGTATTACCACCACAACCAGAACCAAAACTGGCTCAAGCAGTTTTAGTTTCGGGGGTAATTCAAGTTGGCACTCAACCCCAAGCTATTATTAAAGTACCTAGTGAACCTACTAGCCGGTATGTTCAGGCAGGACAAAGATTAGCAAGCGGATTACTCGATAAAAGAATTGAAATGAATGAAGGTTCCGAACCAGTTGTTATTCTGGAACAATATGGTATTGAAGTAGCTAGGATGGTTGGAGAAGCGCCTATGGGAGCAAACCAACCAGCTACGGCTTCCACAGATAATTCTGTTTCGACATTACCATTGTTACCAAAATCTGCATCTATCGGAGCTTCTTAAAATATGGAGACAAGGGAAAAGATTGTATTTTCGGGTTTATCTTTGGCAGTTTACCGCGAGATTGCCGCTCATTTAGGAACTGTTACGGGAATAGAAGTGGGATTAATTCCTCAAACTTCTTCAGAGTTTGATTACAACCAAAGCCAAGTCGATGGTTTATGGATTGATTACGCGACAAACTCCACTCCGCAAACCAAAGAATGGGTAAGGCAAATTCTCGCTTATTATCAACATCGGTATGGTGTTTGAGATATATAGCTTTTTCCAGTTAAATACAGTCAATCTCTAACCTCTCTCCTTCTGTGCCTGGAGAGGGGCTTTTAGTTATTTTTAGCAGTTAGTGCACTCACCTTAAAAAAAGATATTTTTTAAGATTCCCGGAATGAGGGGCTGGGGTGGTTATGATTCTAATGCTACTTAATTTATAATTTCAGTGATATAAGTCCTAACTTTAAGATTTTTTCCGGTAAATTGCCCTAAAAGCAATTCAGCGCTCAGATAGAAAGAAAAATGACTATTATAATGTTAATCTAATTACACTTAAAGCCAGCATAAAATTGTGTTTTAATCAAAACAACAATTTATGTGATGCAATTACAAGTAGGGCTGCTATCAGTTTTGGGCATCACTCACAATGGAACAGTGGCAATTTCTGATACAGAAAGAAGGCGAACGTACTTGGCATCCTGTGGATAAGCCAAGAGTTGAAATTAAGGAAGGTCGGTATCGAGTAGTTGCTCGTTCTAACCGTATTAATACTGATGTGGAAGTGCGGGTAACTCACTCTTCCCCAAATGAAATCCCACCAAGACGACGTATTCAAAAACGAAGGCGGCGGAGTAATTCAGAAGGTTTAACGGCTGTAATTCCCTTTACGTATCTCAAATCGGGAATTTGGGAATTACAATGTTCTGGCGATTTGATGTCAGATTTTCTTGGTGCATCTTGGCAATATACTGTTAGTTTAAAGGTCATAACTTCTCAGTACGAGGGAAAGACAGTTTTGACGACAAGTTCTTCTCAGAACTTAGATAAGCAGTATCAAGTTAGTCCCAAGAAGATACAGAAAGATCAAGGGAAGCCAAAAATAAACAATGTTCAAAAGGGCGTCCCTTCACCTTCTTCTAACGATTTAAAAACAAATGATGCTCCATTAATTTCTTCTACTTCTGTAAAACCTGTCAAGAACAAACTTCCCAATACTAATGCTGGCAAACTAATCTCGCCTCCTCCCAAATCTGGGCTTAAAACTGATTCGCATAAAGTCGTTAGGGAAAAACCTGCTCAAAAACTACGAGAGTCGCTTGAAGCCACGAAGGCTGGTAAGCAAAAAAACGTAAATAAGAAACTGGTTAAAAAATCGACTCAAAAGTTATTAGCTACAGAAAATAAAGCCCCTAACGAAAAATATACTCAAAAACAACGAAATTCAGTCAAAGCAACACCAGAAAAACCTGTTAGTGCAACATCAGAACAAAAATCATTAGAAAAATCTCAAGCTACAGAAAAAAAAGCTCCTAGGGAAAAGCCTACTCAAAAATCATTAGAAAAACCTCAAGCTACAGAAAAAAAAGCCCCTAGGGAAAAGCCTACTCAAAAAGGGAATTTAGCAATAATCGAACAAGCTGCTAGCCCAGTAAGAGTAAAAGGAGATACAGCAGAGCAGATTTTACAAAATTTGATGGAGCTAGCTTTACCGTCTTCGGAATCTTTACTTCCCGATGAAACGGTTGAAGATACCCCAATCCCATCACCGCCTTTACCGTTACTGCTAACTCTAGATAAAGTAAACTATATTGCACGTTGGGGAGAAAGCATTACTCTGGATGCACTTGTTCAATTCAAAGAAACAACAAACGAGCACATAAAACAAATTTTCGGTACCGAAGTACAAATAGAACTACGTTCACCTCAGAATTCTGAGTTATTGCAATCCGTTCGTCAACTCAATCCCAATGGCTCGCTACCATTGGCTCTCGCATCAATGATTGAGATTCCCGGATGTTGTTCTTCTAAGCTAATTCTCGGAGAAATCAAAGTATATGGGGCTGTTTCAAGTAACGGTGTTGTAGAATTACTAGCCAGTCAGTCTTTTATAATTACGGCAGAGATAACAGAATTACTCGCAATTACCGAAGAAAATCCTGGAGGTGAATTAGATCGCTTTGGTGATTCCACAGACGAATTATCTGGCCGAGATAATGCTCCTCAAACAGTAGATGCGACTGCATCTCTGGATTTAGAACTTTTTAATTTGGTAAAAACAGCAAAACCACAGCAACCTGTTTGGGGAGTAGCATCAAAGAAAAAATCTCTACCACCCCGTATAGATCCTCGAAGACTTCGTAGAAGGGTGACAACGCATTCGCCTAAGTTACCAAGTGTTCCTGGTTATCAAGAAAAAATTGATGAATATATTAATGACGGACATATCGAGACTTTAAGATATTCAACTCTTACAGATACTAGTTTTCCTTACTTACGAAAATTAAAAGCTTTACCAAGTTCTACTGTAGAAGATGAGGTCGATGTTTATGAAGTTGAGGAATCTACATACCTAAGTGTTGCAGATAATCAAAATATAGCTAAAACATCAGCTCCATCTGAAAATACTTCTCAAGCTGAATTGGTCGTTGATGATCAAAAAGACGATAATTATTTTGAGTTTGAAGAACCAGTTACACTCCGCAGTTCTGAGTTTATTCCTACTGTCAGTACCAATACATCTCCCTTAATCAAGAAGTGGATGCTTTCTCAAGGACATTCTTTAGCCGAACCAATTGATGTGGAATATGAAGACTACGATATTGAGGCAAGTAATCAAGAAATACCTCACCAGCAGGCAACACCGACTTCTTATACTGAAACTGATAATAACTCACAAACCTTAGATTGGGAGAAATTGCAAGATGTACCAACAAGAGTTTCTTCCAACAGAAATATACAAGCAACACCATCTCCTTATTTTTCTATTTCCACTTCTCTCGAATGGAAAATTAATCAAAGAACAGCACCATCAACTCAAATAGAACAGGAAATTGTAGTAGATGATACAGATATTGTTGCGGATCGTATATTAGAAGCGGAAAATTCCGAACAAGATGAACCTATAGATGACAAGATAAAAAATTCACCAACCGCAGCACTTACTATAAGTAACCAAAAGATGGAACAGTTGCCGACTCCTCAACTGTACATATCACAGGGCCAACTTCTAGCGGGTAAATCGATTAATGTGCGGGTGCGGCTCCCGCAGGGGAACTCTCATCTCGCAGTAAAATTATGGCTGGAAGATTGCCAAACAAGAAATTTACTTTATATCCCCCATTTATTAACCAATTTAACGCCTAACAACAACGGAGAATTGGAAGTAATAACTAAACTGGATATTCCTTTCGGTTGCTTAGAAATTCGCTTGGAAGCAATTGCGATAAACACAAGTAGCCTTATTGAGAGTCATAAATGTACTATTCAACGTACCGTAATACCTCCGGATTTACCCAATATTCCATTAGATGCAATCCTGGGCATGTGAACCTTTATAGAAAAACTTTGTGTTAAAAATATGTACAATTCTGCCTTAATACTGCGCAATTTGCAGTAAGCTCGTCTTGAATTGTAATGCGACTTAATAGGAGATTTAACTATGGCTGCTTCTTTTTTGCCATCTGTTCTCGTTCCTCTAACTGGTCTTGTTTTTCCTGCTGTAGCAATGGCATTTATGTTGTTGTATATGGAAGGCGATGATATCGGTTAAGTTTGAGCTTAAGTAGATAAACAGGCAGGGAACAACACCACTTAAATCTTAAATATAAGAAAATATTGTGGTAGGGGTATCCTGCCTGTTTATTTTAAATGCGCCTAATACTTAGAAGCACAGTTTATTTATATCTCTAAACTAACTAAAACCGCCCATCTACGAGAGATAGGCGGTTTTTAAATACTAATTTCTAATCAAATACTAGAAAAATCGGACTTTCTTCTAAATGGTTCAAAGTTTTTATTAAATCGAAGAACCGAGTCCAGCGTAGGCACCGTAAAAGAAAATACCTACAACAGTAATTACACCTAATCCTGCTACAGTAGCAACAATCCACAAGGGAATTCTTCCATTTCCAGACATAATATTAACCCTCTTTGCCTCCTTAGTTGTAACCTTCACTCAGAGCGAATAAACAATGATTAAATTAATAGATTAATCCCAGCCGCTGTAAATTAATTAAAGAAGTAGCTGGAAAAGAGAATCCCTAAAACAAACACTAGTAACAGTCCAAGAAAAAGGGATGTCCGGTTTAACTCTACCGGCACGTTATTGGGATTAGTATTTCTATCCATAAAAAACTCCTAACGTTGGATAAATTGCATTGCTGCGATCGCGCCCAAAAAGAACACGGTTGGCACAGCTAAAGTATGAACCGCTACCCATCTAACGGTAAAAATTGGATATTGTACTGGTTGGTTGATGTTATCTGAACTGGTCATAATTAAAAACTACTTTCCGATAAATTCGTCAACTTGTTGTTTTGCTTCAAAACGATTGTTTACAAGTGGCACTTCTTGTCTTTCTTCTGTGAAATAGGTATCCGGGCGGGGGGTACCAAATGCATCGTATGCCAATCCGGTGCTAACAAACAACCAACCAGCAATAAACAATGCTGGAATGGTAATGCTGTGAATCACCCAGTAACGAATGCTAGTAATAATGTCCCCAAAAGGACGTTCTCCAGTAGTTCCACTCATTTGTTTGCAGACCTATCAAAATTTGACTAATGTGTTTATTATCCTACAAAGTTAAGAAATAGTTACAAGTTGCAACATTTTCTCATAATTTGAGGATAAAGATTTACACCCAATTGACACCCAAGACTATTTTAAGCTTCAGATGAAGGGGTGATATTAGGCTGATATTTCAACAAAAAGCCACGGTCTCCGATGATAAATCCTTTCTCGGGAGATAAGAAAACGAGTTTGTAAAAATTTGTTGCAGTATTTTCTACATCGCGATCTTTTTCCCAAGTTTGACCTCCGTCTGTGCTGCGAAGTAAGTTAGCGCTACCTCCACTGACCCACATTTCTGACGGAGTACGGTAGGCTAAATCGAGCAATCCCCAACTTGTTGAGAGTTCTGGATATTGAGCATCTTGCCATTCTTCCAAATTGTTAGGTTCGCTAAATTGTACCTGCCCGCCTCGCGCTAACATCCACATCTGCCCATTTTGAGCAAAACCCATATTTTCGACTTTGCGAGAACTATTGCGGTTGTGCTGAACCCAAGCATTTTGTCCTGGTTCCCAAGTGGAATAAAAGTTACCTTTGGCAGAAACAGCAATATATCTACCATCTTCGGAACGTTCAATATTACGCACAACGCCTACAGCTTCTGCTACTTGTGCTTTCCAATTTTTGCCACCGTCTGTGGTTTGATATATTGCTCCTACGTCAGTAGCCATTTCAGCGGCATTTTCGTCCAAAGCCACAATACTGACGGGATTACCGGGTAATTTGTCACTCAAAGGAATGCTCGTCCAAGTTTGACCTTCATCGTTAGTGTGTAGCAATACAGAAGGCTCTGCGGCGATCCATCCTTCACTTCCGGCAAAATCAATCGCATTGAAACGGTAATTTTCCTCGTCTATTCCAAAGCTATAGAATTCCATGTTTCACCAGCATCTTTGGTTTCCAAAAGCGTAGCTTTACCACCAACAATAAAACCATGGTTAGGATCCGAGGTAAAAGCAATATCGAAGAGCTTGGCATCCGTAGGTAAGGAAATCACTTCCCAAGGGTTGTAACTCATGGAAGGAACGCTACTGCAACCCACGCACAAAGCAACAACAACCAACAAGGCTAATATTCGTTGGCAAATTCTCATAATTGATAACATTTCTATCAGTTAACTAACTTTTCTTAATTTTCTTAATTTGTGTATTGAATCTTATGGTGGCTATAGGTGGGTTATGTGCCCACCTTTACAAGGGAAAAGTGCGGTGTTGGGGGTTTCCACGCCACTTCCTACAACGGTGCGTGTTCCTCCGCAACGGAGTGACTCCCCATGAGCAACTTTTCAAGACAAGTAGCCACTTATTTTAAGCCATAAAGACTTATGAAAAACAAGAAACCAAGAGCCAAAGCACCAAAAATCAAGATATTTTTTTGACCTGGTGTCATTTTATTAACGCCAAATCCATACTCGAGATTTTCCGAAAAACCGGAAGCAGTCCCAGCAGGACCAATGTTTTCAAAAGCTTTCTTTTAAGCCGTACAAACAGGACAGCGCCAGTTTATGGGCAATTCGGCAAAAGCCATACCAGAGGGAATGTTATGGCTGTCATCACCTTTTTCCGGTTCGTAGACATAACCGCAGGCACGACATTCATAACGGTCTAATTCAGTGTTTTCAAGAACTTGTTCGCTCATACAACTCCTAGAGCGTAGAAACCCAGTTTTTTAAGATTTACAACCCGTTTCCCAAGTCCGCGCTTTTAAAACGTGTCTCGGTGACGGGCACCCAGGACGATGCCAGATAAGGCAAAGCTTAAATATACGTTACAAATTATGACATAATTGTTAGATATTTCTATGAAAAATGAAAACTAATCAAATCGTCTGGGGGTCTGTTTCCCAAGTTTCAGAACAGCCAAACGGATATAATGTAATGTAAAAGTGTAAAAGAAAATTTACAAAGTTGATCGCGTCAATAACGGATTTATATTTATTGTGTTTGTTCTTAGCGGTTACGAATACCTTCTAGGCTTTTTGATAGTGTGCAGCTTGGTGCCTGCACTAGCTTTATCAGCTTCCAAACTTTTGCGACCTAGCAGTCGCAACCCCGAACGGCGCACCACTTACGAATCTGGTATGGAACCCATTGGTGGAGCCTGGATTCAGTTCAATATCCGCTACTATATGTTTGCACTAGTGTTCGTGGTCTTTGATGTTGAGACCGTATTTTTATATCCTTGGGCAGTTGCTTTCCATCGTCTCGGTTTGCTCGCGTTTATTGAAGCGCTTGTTTTTATAGCAATTCTTGTAGTTGCCCTAGTGTATGCATGGCGTAAAGGAGCTTTAGAATGGTCTTAGATAATACAAAAGGCATGGGACAAGTTCAGCCAGAATCTATTCTCAATCCGGTACAGCGCCCCAGCGTGACTCAAGAACTATCGGAAAATGTCATTTTAACTACCGTTGATGACCTCTACAATTGGGCGCGGCTTTCTAGTTTGTGGCCTTTGTTATTCGGTACAGCTTGCTGCTTTATTGAATTTGCGGCTTTAATTGGTTCTCGATTCGATTTTGACCGTTTTGGTTTAATTCCTCGTTCTAGCCCCCGTCAAGCTGATTTAATCATTACAGCCGGAACTATTACGATGAAAATGGCACCTCAATTGGTGCGTCTTTACGAACAAATGCCAGACCCCAAGTATGTAATTGCTATGGGTGCTTGCACAATTACCGGCGGTATGTTCAGTGTAGATTCTCCTACCGCAGTACGGGGAGTTGATAAATTGATTCCGGTAGATGTTTATTTACCCGGTTGTCCTCCACGTCCAGAAGCTATTATTGACGCGATTATCAAGCTGCGGAAAAAGATTGCTGATGATTCGATGCAAGAACGAGGTTTGATAAAGCAAACCCATCGCTACTACAGCACAACTCACAGCATGAAGCCAGTAGAACAAATCAATACTGGTCAATATTTACGCTCTGAAACCCGCAAAAATCCACCAAAAGAATTAAGCGAAAGCATTGGTATGCCAGTACCGCCAGCTTTACTAGCTACTCAAAAGCAAGAGGAGGTACAACGTGGCTGAAGAAGAATCAAAACCAGTACCAGCAGATGAACAAGCCCTCGTAGAAGCGGGTAAAGTCTCCAAATGGTTAACTGAAAACGACTTCGCCCATGAAGCTTTAGAAACTGATAGTAGCGGAGTCGAAATACTAAAGGTAGAAGCGGATTTTCTTTTACCAATTTGTACTGCTTTATATGCTTATGGATTTAACTATCTCCAGTGTCAATGCGGTATTGATTTGGGACCTGGGGACCAGCTAGTAAGTATGTATCACTTGGTTAAAGTCAGTGATAATGCTGATAGACCGGAAGAAGTACGTGTAAAAGTTTTCTTGCCTCGCGAGAATCCTACAGTACCTTCAGTGTATTGGATTTGGAAAACAGCAGATTGGCAAGAGCGCGAATCTTACGAGATGTACGTGATTATGTATGAAGGACATCCACATTTGAAGCGAATCTTAATGCCAGCAGACTGGTAGGGTTATCCCTTGCGTAAAGATTACGTTTCGCCAGACTTTTATGAATTGCAAGACGCTTATTAAAGTAATTTGTAATTTGGAAATAATAATTTTACCCCCGGATTTATTCGTGGGGTTTTTTTGTGTAAAGAGAGGGGGGAGAGGGGGAAGAGGGAGGAGAGAGGGAAGAGGAAGAAGAA
>JBHJJJ010000225.1:0-11345 GCA_050042755.1 Rivularia sp. (in: cyanobacteria) | reverse complement strand
GAGGGGGAGAGGGGGGGATGGGGAGATGAATTAGAATTCACAACACAAGAATCCTTACACAAGACTCCTGAGTAGTTACAGCGACTCACCAAAACCCTAATCAAACAAGCCGAAGCAAGTAGCCGGGAAGTAGAATCAGCTTTAATTGCTTCTACAAGTACTAACTTAGTAGTAGTTGTACCGTTTTTACTCATTGGTGGATTGATTTCGCTACTATTCAACGAATTAATTCTCACCATCAGCTTCGCCGTAGCAGCTTCCATATTAATAGCCGTTACCGTAGTACCAATGCTGACTTCCCGAATGCTGGCGTGGCCAATTTCCAGTAAAATCAATAAATTTTGGCTTTTAAGAGAATTTAATAACCGTTTCGATGCAGCAACAAGAGGATACGGCAATTTATTACGTCACATATTACATTTTCGTTTCCTAGCTATTCTTGTCACTATTCTTTTTCTTAGCGGCAGTAGTTTGTGGATGATACCGCAAATACCCAAGGAAATCTTACCTCGCATTAACACCGGAAGAGCTATTCTATTCGCTTCTTTTCCTCCCGGTACACCTTTAGAAATGAATCAAAAAGTTATGGCTGCTGTAGATGATATTCTCCTCAAACAGCCAGAAACTGAATACGTATTTTCCACAGTAGGTGGCTTTATATTTAGTAGCACTACCATCGAAAATCCCCTACGAAGTTCGAGCAATATAACTTTAAAACCAGGTATTGACATCGAAGCTTATGTAGAAAAAGTCAGCAAAGAATTTAACAAACTCAACTTAGCCGGAATTCGTTTGCGTCTTTTTCCGGGTAGAGTGAGGGGTTTAATTCTCAATAATTCACCCGTGCGTGGTGCGGATATTGATATAATCTTGCAAGGAGAAGACGAAGCAAGTTTACAACAAGCAGGAACACAAGTTCTCCAAGCCTTAGACGAACAAGTAACATCCGCCAGATTTCGTCCCGATGCCGATAAACCGCAACCGGAAATTCAAATTCGTCCCGATTGGGAGAGAATTGCAGCCCTAGGATTAACAACCGAAGATATTGGAGATACCATCAGCACTGCTATTCAAGGAAGCGTACCCACTAGGTTACAAAGAGGTAATCGCTTAATAGATGTACGAGTGCAGTTAGATGAAGCCTCAGTACAAACAACTTCACAACTAGAAAGACTGCCATTATTTGTTAATAATAATTTTCAAGTACGTTTGAGTGATGTTGCAAATATTGTCAAAGGTAAAGCACCAGGAGAAATTCAACGCATCAATCAACGTCAAGTATTTATAATTGCCGGTAATTTGAGTGAAGGAGCTTCTTTAAGTCAAGCTTTAACTCAGGTAACTAATATCCTTGATAATCTAGAATTACCTAGAGGAGTACGTGCCTTACCCAGTTACAGCGCTCAATCCAATCAACAATTGCAAAATTCTCTCTGGCTCTTAGGAGGATTAGCCGCCTTCTTAGTGTTTGTAGTCATGGCCGTACAATACAATTCCCTAATAGATCCTTTAGTAATCATGTTTACCATGCCTCTGGCTTTAGCTGGGGGTATTTTTGGACTTTATATTACCCAAACAGCCATTGGTGCAACAGTAATAGTTGGTGCCGTCTTATTAGTAGGAATTGTCGTTAATAATGCGATCGTCATGGTGGAATTAGCAAATCAAATTCGTCAAAGCGAAAAAATTGATCGTGCCACAGCCATATTAAAAGCCGCACCACAACGTTTACGTCCAATATTAATGACTACAATCACCACAGTTTTAGGAATGTTTCCCTTAGCATTAGGAATTGGTGAAGGTTCGGAATTTTTACAACCCTTGGGAGTTGTTGTTTTTTCCGGCTTATCCCTAGCTACAGTACTGACTTTGTTTATTATCCCTTGCTTTTATATTTCACTACACGATGTGTTTGCTGGGAAATTTAGAATAAATTAGTTATTATTTATTAGAAATTGAAATTATTTAACCTTCTTACCTTTACCCTTTTTTCAACTCTTGATACACCTCTAATGTTTCTTGACAAACGCGGTTAACATTCAAACGTTTTAAATTTTGACAAGCTCGATTTTTCCATTCACGTAACTTGTTTGAATCATTAAGCAATCTCATCAACATATTTGCTAAAGCTTCACTATCTTTTGGTGGTAGCAAAAGCCCAGCTTCGCCATAATCCAAAGCTTCGGGAATTCCATCAACGTCAGTAGCAATAATAGCAGAGCCAGCCTGACGTGCTTCTGAAAGCACTAACGGGCAAGGATCGCGAAAAGAAGCAAGGACAAATATCTCACAGGAGTTTAAGTAACGCTGCGGTTGTGGCTGATAACCTTCAAAATGAATCCTCGATGCCGAACTTACTTGTTTTGCTTGTGCCTCAAACAGTTCTTTATCTGGCCCATTTCCGACTAGATAAAGATGAGCTTGGGGAACTAAATTTGCGATTTTCTCAAAAGCCTCTATCAGTACAGCAATACCTTTACGCTGATACATTCCCGCAACAGTAACAATTGCCGGATGGGACAATTGTATATGTTGAGATTCACTTTCTATAGGGTTGCGGGGACTTCCTAAAGTTCCGTTACAGATAACCCGTAATTTCTGAGCCGAAACACCCCGTTTTTCCATACTTTGAGCAACAGCTTCACTAACAGAAATTACCCTGTCTGCCTTACCCATCAATATACTTTGACGCTGAAACTCGTTGTGCACTGTGGAAACCACACCATAGCTATTTCCAATTCTCAAAGTACTAGCCAATATCATTCCCGTAATCATATGAGCATGAACAATATCTGGCTGAAAATTTTTGATCATCTGCCGGTAAATTATTCCTGCTTTCAAAATATTAAACGGTGTTCTTTTTTGATTTAAATGATAATGTTTAACACCATATTTATTAAGTAATATCTCGTATTCCCCACCATTAGAAGCCACCGCTACATTATGACCATTTTTGGCTTGTAGACAAGCAATATCTACAGCAACATTAACAATGCCGTTACCTATTTCTTGGATATCGTTTAAGATGTGTATTATTTTCATTCAGATGCTCTAAATTATAGTACGTAGTTCAACTTATTCTAAGTATTATTTTGCGTACAGTAACTACCCCTAACGTAATTTTCACTAATTCTTTAATACCTAAGAGGAAAATTTATATACTTCGGTTGTTTTAGTAAATTGTTTACTTTCTGCAACTCAGAATATCACGCATAATGTTTGCCAAATTACCAATAACCATAAAAATTTGTAATCTGTATAACATCTACTAGTAAGGAAAAGCTTTACTAAATTTTTATATGAATAGATGGAACTGATAAATCTTTTTGGATATATTTATGTTAAGAAATTATTCAGCGATTATCTCACGGACAGTTGGGAATTATGCGATCGCCTAATCCAGGTAAATAATTAAAAC
This sequence comes from Rivularia sp. (in: cyanobacteria), assembly GCA_050042755.1. Classification (GTDB taxonomy): domain Bacteria; phylum Cyanobacteriota; class Cyanobacteriia; order Cyanobacteriales; family Nostocaceae; genus Rivularia. Next base: position 7,927 of record JBHJJJ010000225.1, on the reverse strand, counting down.
GAAGGAAGAGCCGAAGTTGGAAGAGCCGAAGTTGGCTGGAATTGGGATGAGGATTTTAACCCCAACCGATTCCCGGGTCACGTGGGGCGTATCTTTTACCGTGGGTAGCCGGGGAATTCAACCCATATTTAGAAGTTAAATATAATATAATTAATCTTGTTTGTTTTAGGTGGAACACTTGAAATATAAATTGTTATATCTTATTTAATTAAGACAATTTTACGTAAATTAGGACTTTGTATATTTCCACGACGCGCTAAAACTGAAGTCATTAGAAGCCGCCAAGCAGTTAAAGATAAAATAGAAGTATCTGCTAAGGTGATAAAACTCTTTACCTTTTTCTGCTTTAAGGCTACTATAGCCCAATGCAGTTTCAAGTAATTTCTGATATCGTCAAAAGCTGGAATTTGGGAGCGGTACTTTTCGTCAACTAAAGCGTAAATCTTCTTTTTCATTGAAATATTAGTATTTAGACGGTGAGTCAGAAATATTTTTTGGTCATATCCTCCAGACCAAATTGTTCGATATGCCAAACACTGATTTAAGAAAATAGCATCTCCAAACTGGGCAATACGAATCCAAGAATCAATATCATCGCAGCCAGTTAATTTAATATCCCATCCACCGCTTTTTAAAAAAGCTTCACGAGTACAAGCTACCTGAACCGGCGTACCAAATGGTAATCTTTCCAAAAGCATACCGTAATGAATATCCGCTTGAGGAATGTAAAAAGCTAAACCCGGACCTAGTACAGGGGTACGACTAACTTCTACATTTAACTCATTTACTTGAGCTGCAATACAAGAAACGATCGCAGCATTTGCACGTAAGCCGATGGCTCTTTGCATTTCTTCGAGACAATTGTGAGCTAAATAATCGTCATCATCTAAAAACTTAATCCATTCACCCCGAGCCAGAGAAATTCCAGCATTTACCGTCGCAGCATGACCGCGATTGCTAGCATTGCTTATGTAAACTAATCGTTGCTGTTGTGGTTGTGGTAGTTGCTCCCTAAAATTTTTGACATACTCAGTAGTACCGTCAGAGGAACAATCATCAGCAACAATAACTTCACACTCAATAGTTTGGTTAAGGGCAGAGTTCATTGCTCGTTTAAGTAAATTTAAACGGTTATAGGTTGTAATGACAACACTGAATTTCATACATCCAAGACTTTAACTACAGCATCGTAAACTACCGAATTGAAACAGAAATTATGTTTGATACAAAAAAATAAACGCGAGGGCGTTAATAATAGCTTTAAATATATGGACTAAAACATAGATATCGATTTATTATTAGTGATTGTGAGATTTTGAGACAACCCATGAATACACAACAAATAATCCGCGATCTAGAAGCGGAACAACTCAAAACAGATCTGCCTACTATTTACGTAGGTGATACCGTAAAAGTCGGAGTCAAAATCAAAGAAGGCGAAAAATTTCGCGTACAACCCTACGAAGGAGTTGTAATTTCCATGCGTAACGGTGGAATTAACGAAACCATTACAGTTCGTAAAGTTTTTCAAGGCGTTGGTGTTGAGCGTGTTTTTCTCGTGCATTCCCCCCGAATCGATAACATCAAAGTAATGCGTCGTGGTAAAGTAAGACGCGCTAAACTATATTATCTACGCGATCGTATAGGTAAAGCTACTCGTATCAAACAACGCTTTGACCGCTCATTGTGAGCTTGAGAAGTATCCACCCTCCGGAAAAAATATTTATCAAAAGCGGCTGCCCCGGCCGCTCTTCGTGAATTTTCCGAAAAAAGTGGATCTTAAATGCCACAATTGAGTTAGACTATTAAAGACTGGTACAAAAACAATCACCAAAAAAGATTGTGCGCTCTTAGTTCAGTTGGTAGAACGCAGGTCTCCAAAACCTGATGTCGGGGGTTCGAGTCCTCCAGGGCGCGCTCTCAAATGAAATCCAGCCCGAAAGATTTGCAGTTATTACTGATAATTTCGGGTTGATTTTATTTTTATGGCAGCTTTATATATTTAAAATAAATAATGGTCTAATTTAAAGCTGTTACTATTGATGGAGACGTTACCTGTAACAAAAGTGTAAGGATTGGGGGAGAGTAAAGACTGTGGCCAAAAAGAACGAAGCAGAAATGCAAGAATTGAATAGCGGGTTTAGTCTTGGCAACTTCTTCAGAGGAACCAAAGAAGAGTTTGAAAAAGTCGTTTGGCCTTCTCGAAAACAGCTCGTCAGTGAATCCGCAGCCGTGCTGTTGATGGTAACCCTTTCCGCGACAGTGATATTTTTTGTCGATAAATTATTTTCTTGGGCAGCCACAGTGGTATTCATATGAATTCTGCAACTGACGAAGACCGTAATTCGCCCTTGCAGTCAGAGGAAATCGATGCAGTATCCAATGATGGTCCGCAGGCATCTCGCTGGTATGCAGTACAAGTAGCCTCTGGCTGCGAGAAGCGTGTAAAAACTAACTTGGAGCAGCGCATTCAAAGTTTTGATGTAGCTGATAAAATTCACCAAGTAGAGATTCCACACACGCCAACAGTCAAAATACGTAAAGATGGCAGTCGTTACCAGACAGAAGAAAAGGTATTTCCTGGCTATGTGCTGGTAAAAATGCAAATGGAAGATGATATTTGGCAGGTGGTGCGAAACACCCCCCATGTAATCAACTTCGTCGGAGCCGAACAAAAGCGTGGTAGCGGTAGAGGGCGAGGGCACGTAAAACCATTGCCGCTTTCTCATAGTGAAGTAGAAAGAATCTTCAAACAAGCCATCGAACAAGAACCAGTAGTGAAAATTGACATGGCTACTGGTGATAAGATAGTCGTGCTTTCAGGTCCATTTAAAGACTTTGAAGGTGAGGTAATCGAAGTCAGTCCAGAAAGAAGCAAGCTTAAAGCATTGCTTTCTATTTTTGGAAGAGACACGCCAGTAGAATTGGAATTTAATCAAGTAGAAAAACAAAGCTAGTAAGAAATGGCGAAGAAAGTAACAGCAATTATTAAACTGGCTCTACAAGCTGGGAAAGCCAACCCAGCGCCGCCGGTGGGACCTGCTTTAGGTCAGCACGGTGTTAATATTATGATGTTCTGCAAGGAATACAATGCCAAAACAGCGGATAAAGCTGGAATGGTTATTCCTGTAGAAATTTCGGTTTATGAAGACCGAAGTTTTACATTTATATTAAAAACTCCTCCAGCGTCGGTGTTGATCACCAAAGCAGCCAAAATAGAAAAAGGTTCTGCCGAACCAAATAAAGCTAAAGTTGGTTCTATAACAAAGGACCAATTGCGGGAAATTGCCGAAACAAATATGCCCGATTTGAACGCCAACGATATTGAAGCGGCAATGAAAATTATTGCGGGTACTGCCCGTAATATGGGTGTAACCGTAGCAGACTAAGAAAGCTCGCGGAGTTAAGAGTTGAGAGTTAGGAGTGGAAAGTTAACAACTAGTAACTGACAACTAACAACTAGCAACTAGCAACTAGCAACTAACAAAAATTTATTTGGGGGAGAGAATCAATCTCGTTAAACACCCCAGGAGTAAAAAATGGCAAAAAATAAATTATCGCGTCGCTCGAAGGCGTTGCTGGAAAAAGTAGAAGATAAAGACTACGAACCTATAGAAGGTTTAAATTTACTTAAAGAAACAGCAACAGCGAAATTCCCTGAAGCAGTTGAAGCGCATATTCGCTTGGGAATTGATCCAAAATATACAGACCAACAATTGCGGACAACAGTAGTACTACCTAAAGGAACGGGGCAAAGTATACGAGTTGCAGTAATTGCACGAGGAGAGAAAGTAGCAGAAGCTAGTGGTGCCGGTGCTGATGTAGTAGGTTCGGAAGAACTGATTACCGAAATTCAGCAAGGAAGAATGGACTTTGACAAGCTGATTGCTACCCCCGATATGATGCCCCAAGTCGCAAAGCTTGGTAAATTATTAGGTCCCCGTGGTTTGATGCCATCTCCTAAAGGTGGAACCGTAACAACCGATCTTACAGGAGCAGTTGCGGAATTCAAAGCTGGTAAATTAGAATTCCGAGCCGATCGTACCGGCATAGTTCATGTTATGTTTGGTAAGGCATCTTTTTCTGCGGAAGCCTTATTGGTCAATTTGAAAGCTTTGCAAGAAAGCATTGACCGTAATCGTCCCTCGGGAGCAAAAGGTCGTTATTGGCGGACTGTTTATGTATCTGCCACTATGGGACCATCTATTAGACTTGATGTTAACGCTTTACGCGATTTAAAAATAGATGCTTCAGCTTAATTCATTATGAGTTATGATTTGTGAGTTATGAGTTAAGATAAAAATGTTTTTAACTCTTAACTTAACACTCCAAACTCTCAACTTAAAAACTGAATAGGTAACAGCCAAAGACAGCAGGTGATAATTGTAAAAGCTTAATATCCTGCCTAGGGTTAGTCCTTAATTGTTTTTCATTCCTGACTTTAATAGTTAAGATTTGATCGCATAAGGATTTTATTTTAAGACGTAGAGAAACGTGTTGATAAATATTAAACCCTGGCTGTTGCAGGCAGGGTTTGTTGTTTTATAGGTCGATAAAAACCATGAAGGAGGTGATATCGAATGGGTAGAACCTTAGAAGATAAGAAGTCAATAGTAGCCGATCTTAAAGGGATTTTGAGCGAGTCTTCCCTAGCATTAGTAATTGAATACCAAGGACTAAGCGTAGCGGAAATTAGTGACTTGCGCCAACGGATGCGTCCAACTGGTACTGTTTGTAAAAGAACCAAAAATACCTTGATGCGTATTGCCGTTCAAGAAGACGAGCAATGGCAGCCAATGACGCAGTACCTTCAAGATTCTTCAGTCTTTTTACTCGTTAAAGAAGATTTAAAAGATGCCATCAAGGCTTACGAAGAATTCCAGAAAGCCACTAAGAAGACAGCAATTCGTGGTGGAGTACTTGAAGGACAAGCTCTGAGTGTAGATGAAGTCAAAGCACTCAAGGAATTACCTTCCAAGCAAGAGCTTATGGCTCGTATTGCTGGAAGTTTGAATGCAGTTGCTACCAAATTGGCTGTGGGAGTCAACCAAGTACCAACCAAGCTGGCAAAGGGTATCAACGAAGTACCCAGTTCCTTGGTACGCGCAGTCAAAGCGGTATCCGAAAAAGAAGGCTCTGGGGATTCTCAGGAAGCAGCTTAAAGGATTTTGGATTTTGGATTTTAGATTTTGGATTGTATGTACATAAATCTAATCTAATTTTAGAAATCTAAATAATCAGTAAATTTTCATTTCACAACAAAAACAACAGGAGTATATTCATGTCTGCAAAAACTGATGAAATCATGGAAAGCTTGAAGTCTTTGAGCTTACTCGAAGCTTCCGAACTAGTTAAGCAAATCGAAGAAGTATTTCAGGTAGATGCTTCCGCTTCCGGTGGTGGTGGCATGATGATGATGCCCGGTATGATGCCTGGAGCTCCTGGCGCTGCTGCTGCTGAACCAGAAGAAGAGAAAACCGAGTTTGACGTAGTACTCGAAGACGTACCAGCCGATAAGAAGATTGCTATTCTTAAGGTAGTACGTAGTATTACCGGCTTAGGTCTGAAAGAAGCGAAAGAAATGGTAGAATCTGCACCTAAAGCAATTAAAGAAGCAATTGCAAAAGATGCTGCTGAAGATGCTAAGAAGCAGCTTGAAGAAGCTGGTGCTAAGGTATCAGTTAAGTAATTAATTCGGGCATTGGCTCGCGGAGTTAGGAGTTAGGAGTTATAAGTTTCTTCCCCTATTCCCCCTCTCCCTTATTTTTTGATGCCCATTTTTAATGTAAATCCGCATCCCATACAGCAATGTAGATGCGGTCTTCTTTATTACGCTCTACTACTCCTTTTAAATTACCTTTGCGAAAAGAATATTTTCTATTTTGGCGCTGATAAACTCGCTGTAATCCTTGTTTGATATCGCCGTTAATATTACCTGATAACATTTCTTGTAAAGTCTCTTGCATCACATTTGCTCCTACGGATTGAGCTAGGGATGCTTCTGTTTGTCGTAATCTTCCAGATTGACGGTCAAATAATAAACCTAAATCTACGCGATTTGGTTGTAACTCATATAGATAGGCGCGTGTTCTCCATAAACCTCGAGAAAGTTTAGTCGGTTGACCTAATTTTGCTTTGACATCGCTTTCAGATGTACCTGTAGGAAATACTGGAAAATCGCGATTTGAAGTATTAGTAGGAACTGGTTTTACAGGGTCTTTTGGTGGTATAGAAGCTGACGGAGTAGGGATAGGAGTCGGAGTCGCGATCGCAATGGTCGTCGCAGTTGGAATCGGAGCTGGAGCCGGAGTATAAATTATTTGTGGCTGCGGTGCTGGTGTTGAAATAACTGGCGGCTTGATATTTATAGGCCTTACTTCAGGTTTTGGTTCAATTGTTATTTGTTGCTGCGGTTGCGGTGGAGTAATTCGTGGCTTTGGCGGAGATGGAATTTCGGGTGTTTTGGTTGGTTGTACTTTGGTAACAGTTGCTTCGGATGAAGGAGATTCTGGTAAAGAAGGTTCCACAGAAGGGATTGAATTGCGATCGCGAGATTCTGCCCCAGGAGTTTGAGATATAACCACATCTTCTTCGGGTTGTTGTCGGTTAAAATTGGCAATTGCGACTCCCCCAATTAATCCGATGGCAAGTAAACCGCCAACAATCACAGGAGGTTTTGATTTATTTGCAGAATTTGGAGTATTTTGAGGAATTCTAGCTCCAGGAGATACCGCTACTGTTTGTTGAGTATTTTGTACCGGTAAAACAGCATTCGTTTGGGTATTAGACTGTAAAGCATCAAGCATTTTGCTCGCAGTGCTGTAGCGATCGCCTACATTTGGACTAATTGCTTTACTAAGAACTGTTTTTAAAGAATTAGATAATCTTTGAGGAGCATAATTTTCCCATATTATTTCCGCCGTTTGCGGGTTCGATTCTAATTCGTGGGGATGTTTACCCGTTAACAAATAAATTGCTGTTAAAGCCAAACTGTAAATATCGCTAGCGAAAACCGGATGCCCCAAACCTTGTTCGATAGGCATATATCCCGGTGTACCAATCACCATAGATTTTGTGGGGTTTCCTGAAGAAATGATTGCAGTACGAACAGTTTCTTTTACCGCACCGAAATCAATTAAAACCGGCTTGCGATTAGAATTACGAAGAATAATATTATCAGGTTTGATATCGCGGTGAATAATTCCTTTCGAGTGGACATATTCTAAGACTGGTAGTAGACTCAGTAAAATTTCTTTGACAGATTTTTGATCCAAACATCCGTCAGCTTCAACGATATTTGTTAGAGTTTGCCCTTGAATCCATTCCTGAACTAAATAAAATAGTCCGTTTTCAGAAAAATAGGCATAAAGATTAGGAATTTGCTCGCTACCTTCGCCGAGAAATTCTAAAATTGCTGCTTCTCTTTCAAACCGTTGCTGAATATTTTGATAGGTTTTTGGTTCATCTAGCAGTGGTTTTAGTTGCTTGATAACACAACGACGGCGAGAAGGAAGATGAGTATCGTCAGCCAAAAAGGTTTCGCCAAACCCACCCGCACCTAACACCTCGATAACTTGATAACGATTATTCAGTAGCTTTGTTGTCATACTGCTTTAAACGAGTAATACTCCAATCGATGACGCGAACCAATACTTAATTTATCTTAATTTTCCAGACGATATTGGTATCGGAATTTATCCCGGTTTAATTTTTGATTATTTTTTTGTGAGAGGAAATACTATATATTGTTATTTAGCTAAAAAACCCTAGCGCTAGAGTTATGTCAGTAACCCAGGTCTATAGACACTGGGCTTGCCGGAACCAAATCTGGCGACGTAAGTATTGACTAGCCCTTGAGCCGTTACTTGGTAAAGACTTCCAGATGCTTCTCCAGTCTGGATTATCTCTAAAGCTATTTGGTTGGCTG
>JBHJJJ010000224.1:0-10160 GCA_050042755.1 Rivularia sp. (in: cyanobacteria) | reverse complement strand
GTAATAGCGGAAATGATATTCTACGTGGCGGTGTAGGAGAAGATACCCTAAACGGCGGTGCTAATAGTGATAGGTTATTTGGTGATGGAGACAACGATAGGTTAGTCGGCGGTAACGGTAACGATACCTTACTTGGCGGTGTAGGAGAAGATACGTTAATTGGCGGCGCTGGTAATGATACTCTTGTAGGAGGAACTGGTGCTGACAGATTCAGATTCAATTCAACATCTGAGGGGATTGATACTATTACCGATTTTAATGAGGGAAGTATCGATCAGATTTTAATTGATCAAAGTGGATTTGGTGGTGGATTAACCATTGGAATCATAGATGTTTCACAGCTCTTCATTGGTTCAAGTGCTTCAAGCAGCAGCCATCGCTTTATCTACGATGATTCAACTGGCGATTTGTTCTTTGATGCTGATGGTAATGGCAGTGCTGCACAGGTTCAGTTTGCTAATTTATTACCCTTCACCGGTATAGATACTGTTAATATTAGAGTTGTCTAATTTTTATCAGCTTGCGATCGATTCATTAAGATTTAATTTCTCATATAGGAGAATTAAGTTCTCAAGGGGGATAAAATCCCCCGCAACTCATTCATTGCCTCCCTTAAAAAAGGGGGGCTTTATTAATGCTTAATTATATAAACACTCCCATTAGCCAAAAATCTCGCTATATTGCAATTACTGCTAAAGTAAGTAGTCAGCGCTGCATCAGCAACCTTGACTTCTCCTAGTAATGATTATCATGATAAAAATCGGATATATTATTTTTTCGTAGTCCCTTAATTAAAATAATGATGGTAATAATTAACAGGACTTACAACAAGGTGCGAACGCATGAAAAAATTCTTGCTTTTGGCTCTAGCTGCTTTTCTCTTCAGCATACTAAGCATTATTCCCCTGCGTTTAGCCATTGCTTCCTATATCGCACCCCAACCCCAAGCCATCTTTACTCTTGGTGGTGGTTCACAACGAGAAAAGTTCACCGCCCAATTTGCCCAAAACCACTCCAATCTCGATATTTGGGTTTCTAGTGGTGTGTCTCAAAATCAAGCCCGAAAAATTTTCCGTGCTGCTAATATTCCCGATAAGCGAGTTCACCTCGATTACCTCGCCGTGGATACTGTCACCAATTTTACTTCTTTAGTTAAGAAATTTAAAAAGCGCCACATTCACCATGTTTACTTGATTACATCTGATTTCCATATGCCAAGATCCAAGGCGATCGCCACTTTTGTCTTCGGTAGTCGAGGTATCGCATTTACTCCAGTTCCCATCCCCGATGGAAAGTACAGAGAATCTCGGCTACGTATTATCCGCGATAGTGGCCGCGCTATTTTATGGATTGTTACAGGGCATACCGGAGCTAGTCTTAATCCTCGTGTAATATCAAGTTCAGATAATTAGTAATTATTCCTTAATCATGTGCTTTTGATAAACACTTACTCGTACTTTGTCCCCTTGCCTCCTCATATCGATTATGCGTTTAGATAACTATACTGTCGGCAGTTATACCCCAGGCGCTCCCTATTGGAAACAATTGTTATGGTATTTTCTAGGCTCGCCTTTGTTTGCCAGCTATTTAATACCCATCTCAATATTCAAAGTGTGGATACTCCGCAGTTTCGGCGCAAAAATTGGTCAGGGGGTTCGCATAAAGCCGGGAGTAAGAGTCAAGTTTCCTTGGCGGTTGGTAGTAGGCGATTATGTTTGGATTGGAGAAGATACTTGGATTGATAATATTGCTTTCGTTACCATCGAAAATCATGTCTGCATTTCCCAAGGAGTTTATCTCTGCACGGGAAATCATGACTGGAATCACCCGGATTTTAAACTAATACCAGCTCCCATTCACATTCAAGAAAGTTGTTGGATCGCAGCAAAATCCGCAATTGGGCCTGGAGTTACCCTTGGTAAAGGAGCAGTATTAACTTTAGGTGGAGTTACTGGGCGCTACTTAGAATCAATGACAATTTATACAGTAAATCCGACACAACCTGTAAAGAAAAGGAAAGTGTAAATCTTAGTGATGAGTAATAAGTAATAAGTAATGAGTAATAAGAAGTCCGATTAATTACCTACCATAGAGCGACTAGTACCGCTTCGCGGAAGTAATAAGTAATAAGTAATAAGTAATAAGTAAGAAGTTTGATTTTATAGGCTTTTCAGGCATTTTTAATGGTTGCGCCCTTTACGCCGTGTTGTACTAGTGTTTTCACAAACCAACATTGCTGGGTGAGGGTAAGGAGGGGGAGATTCAGGACTTTTTTTCTTACAATTAACCCCGCAAAGTAATCTTCGTAGACTACTAGCAAAAAAATTGTTTTTACCCATTACCTATTACCTATTACCCATTACCAGCCCTCACAGAAATGATAAGTTTTTATCTATACAGCTAGATCGCTAATTGAATTATTATTTTTAGCTTCCTTTTGTATCTCCCAAGCCAAAGTGCTAGCAATAATTGTGTCTAAGTTATTATACTTAGGAGACCAATTAAGCATGTGGCGAATTTTGTCAGACTCAGCCATTACACAAGCTGGATCTCCCAGACGGCGTTTGGTTTCAATCACTGGAAATTCTGTCTCAGAAATAGCTTTCACTCGTTCGACCACTTCACGAACGCTGTATCCTTGTCCATAAGCACAGTTAAAGATTTCACTTTCATTACCTTTTTCTAAGTAACGCAAAGCATCCAGATGTGCGGATGCTAAATCTTCAACGTGAATATAATCTCGAATCGCCGTGCCGTCGGGAGTGGGAAAATCGTTACCAAAGATAAACATTTCTGGCTTGCGTTTCAATGCTGCATCGCAAGCAACTTTTATCAAGTGAGTTGCATTCGGTGATATTTGTCCCAATCTACCACCGGGTTCGGCTCCGGCTACATTAAAGTAGCGTAAAATTACGTATTTTAAGTTAGAAGCAGCGGCGTAATCCTGAATTAACCACTCGCTCATCAGTTTTGAGCGTCCGTAGGGATTAATTGGCTGTGTCGGGGTTGACTCAGTTACGGGAACTTTTTCCGGTTCGCCATAAACAGCCGCTGTACTGGAAAAAATTATTTTATTAATACCCGTTAGATTACAGCATTGAAGTAAATTCAGAGTGTTACGAGTATTGTTGCTGTAATAGTCTAAAGGACGAGCAACAGATTCAGGTACAATCAGACTCGCAGCAAAGTGAAGTACCGCACTAAATTGATGTTGGGAAAGAACTTTATATAGAAGTTGGGTATCAGCTAAATCTCCGATAACTAACTCACCATAAAGTATAGAGTCAGCACAACCTGTAGAACAATTATCATAAACAATCACATCATAACCAGCTTCACCGAGTTGGCGTACCACATGAGAACCGATATATCCAGCTCCTCCGGTTACCAGAACTTTCTTTTTCATTTACCTATTCTCTAATTGAAATACTATATTTTCTGATAGATAAAATCCCCAATTTTCAATTTAAAATCGGTGATACACACTACTACAGCACGACCCGATCGACGAATTTGCAATTAAATAAATACTATATAACCCATAGCGAGGCTGGCCAGGGACATGGGAAGAGCGTAAACCTCCAGACTGTGGGGCTGCAAGGCTGCGCCGAACGTAATTCCTTATTACTCATTACTCATTACTCATTACTCATAACTCATTACTCATTACTCATTACTCATTACTCATTACTCATTACTCATTACTCATTACTCATTACTCAGCCCCATAGAATGGTAGTTGAACCGGACGTAATATTACCTATCTACCCTTACCTAATAAAACGACTCGGATAGTTTTAAAAGCTATGGCTATATCCAACCAAATGGAATAGTTCTTGATGTAATACAGATCGTAAGAGAGCTTTTCATAAGCATCTTCAATGGATGCACCATAAGGATAAAGCACCTGTGCCCAACCGGTGATTCCCGGTTTTACTAAATATCGAATGTCGTAATAAGGAATGGCTTCTTTTAACTGAGCATCAAATTGAGGTCTTTCCGGCCGCGGGCCAATTAAACTCATTTCTCCTTTGAGCACATTCCACACCTGTGGAAGTTCATCAATTCGCATTAAGCGCAACCAATATCCTACTCGCGTAATTCGAGGATCGCGTTCCTGCGCCCATTGTGCGCCGCGCTTTTCTGCATCCTGATACATCGAGCGGAATTTATGGACTTTGAAAGGAATACCGTTTAATCCCGTACGTTGTTGAGAATAAAAAACTGGGCCTGGACTATCTAATTTGATTAACAATGCAACCAGCAGCATTAAGGGAGATACAATTAATAACAGCAATCCTGATGCAATTGTATCGAACACTCGCTTTACCCTAGCATTAATACCACCAGACATCAGGTTAAAACCCGTGCTGAAAGTAAACCAAGTATCTTGCAGCACAGATGAAGGCAGCTTATACCACAGATTTTCATAGATATCCGGCAGCTTGTAAACTGGAATTCCTTGTAATCGTATCGCCATCAACTGCTGCACTAGGGAATCAGATAATTTGATTTGGCTTCCTAATAGCACTCCAGTCCAAGGCTGCGACATCAATTCCGGTAACTCTGTAATTGTACTTACTATATATTCTTCTCCTGATGGAGAGGAATTTTGAGGGAAATCTGAGTTATTTGAGCCTTCAGTTAAAACAAGCAAATGTGCCAATGAATTATATGCTTGGAAGTCTTGAGCAAATTGAATAGTATTCTTATTTTTACCCAAGATCAGCCAACGACTTTGTTGAGCGTATTGACGAATTAAACTAGCCGTCAAAATTCGTAATGTTACTCCCCAAACGGTAAAAAGTGCCAAAGTTGGGAGTAAGACACTTCGCCATAACAAAGGGTTATTTCTCCAAGCACCGGATATGTAAATAATGGCTGCACTGACGATCGCAACAAGTATATTACTCAGGATAATACGTGTTGGCGCTCTTAAACCGGCAATTTGCTTGTCCGGTTTGTAAGTATCTGCTAAATATAACGTTCCTAGAACTAAAAGTATAAAGCCGATTGTTGTTGGATTTAACCCATCAATCGGCCGATCCAAACGTAACCAAAAAATAAATCCGAGAGAAGAAAATAAGCCAATAATATCCGCTAATAAAAGCAATTTAGGAATGCTTTTGATAATTTCTTGTGACTTCAGAGTCACCCATTCTTTACGAGATAGAGCCTCCTGCATTGGTAGGTATTATTCCTCTGTTATATTTTATGGACGAGTTTGATAAAATTTTTACTTGCAGAAAAATAAGTCGTACTATTAACTGAAGCGTTTTTTATGAAAACCCTTCGGTTCAACTAAACCAAAATAATTGGTGAGATAAGTGGTATTACTAGATATAGAAAGTATGTCTTCTGGAAGAAAATATCAAGATTACATGGAATACATTCAATGAAATAAAAATTATTTTTATATACATTTTAATGCCGATGTCGGTTACCAAATTGGGAAATAAATCATTAATAAATTCCAAGTTACATAGTCTACTTCTTTAGGAATATATAAGTAAAATATATGTTATACTACAGTTAATTAATAAAGCTTCTCTAACAAAATTTTATAATCTTGGAAGTCTCGCGAGCATAATCACAGAAAAATATTAAACAAGTAGTGTTGGAAACTTTTTGTTTACAGGATTTATAAGATTTATGTATAGGATTAGTATTTGAATTTTCAAATAATCCAACCAGAACTATATTTTTGATAAATATTAATCATATGGCTGGAAAAATCATACTTATATACAAAAAAATTACATAAAACTGAAACAATAAAGTAAGCCCTATATCATTGTTATTTAAATATAATACATAAACTTTTTTTTGTGTTTTTTATCTTTTTCAGAATAAAATAATAATGTATAAAACACCACGATTGACCAATAACAACTGTGAGTTAAGATACCAAAAAATAAGTATTTTAAAAACAAAATTAAAGCTGAAACTATAGGTATAGCTCCAGACTTTATAAAAAGCAAAAATGCTGTTAAATAATTAATGCAAGTTGCACCTTTTAAAATAAAATACCCAATAGGTATTTCATCTAAGGGTGAAGTACCAAACTCCGCCATTTTACTTTTAGTTAAAGCCGGAACCCATTTTAAGGGAAGAAGGAAGGCAGAGGTTAACTATTGGTTTCAACCGAAAATCGCTATAGTCATCTAACCTTTGTTGAAACTAAAAGATATGCGGGAAACGTCTATCAAAAAAAAAGTATACAAGGCACCTTTATGTGTCGTAAATATATCATCGGAAGTAGAAATTAAGTGTAAGTCGATAGTGTGAGTTGTGTGTTCTATGACAAATGAAATGCAAGTGAACCAAGAAGAGCAAGACTATATTGATTTAGGACAATACTGGCTGATTCTCAAAAGGCGCTGGTTGCCTGCAGTGCTTGTAACTAGCTCTGTTCTTGGATTAGCAGCTTTCGTCACCTTTCGACAAAAACCAGTTTACGAAGCAGAAGCTAAATTACGTTTTGATAAAAATAATAATGTCTCCGCTCTTTCAGGTTTAGGAGGGCAAATTGGGGAACTCAGCGGTATCACAAATTTGAGCAACCCCCTCGATACTGAAGCTGAGGTTATCCAATCCCATCCTCTGATTAGAGAAACCATAAATAAACTAAACCTCAAAGACGGGGAAGGGGAAACCCTTACTCACGAAGCTTTTCTGAAAAAACTTAAGGTGAAGAGCATCCGGGGTACCGATGTTTTGCAGCTTTCTTATAAAAGTACCGACCCCAAAGAAGCGGCAAACGTGGTAAATTTGCTCATGGAAGATTACCTCGTAAATAACGTTGAAAACAACACTGCCGAAGTCAGAGCGGCACGGGAATTCCTGCAAAAAGAATTACCACAAGTTGAAGCCAGAGTAGTACAAGCAGAAGCTCAATTGCGTAAATTTAAAGAGCAAAACAATGTGGTGGCTTTGGAGGAAGAAGCGAAATTTGGGGTAGAAAGTCTCAAGGATTTATCAGAGAATATTACCCAAGCCCAAGCGCGATTAGTAGAAGCGGTGACTCGCTCTGAGGCTTTACAAAATCAGTTAAAATTACAAACACAGAAAGCAGTAGCGCTATCAAGTTTAAGTCAATCACCAGCAGTACAGCAGGTACTCACAGAATTTCAGAAAACGCAAGATGAGTTAGCAGTTGCACGTACTCGCTTAACTGACAAACACCCCACGGTAATTAATCTTGCTCAGAAATTGCAAGCCTTGAGAAAACAACTGGAAAGACGAGTTGGACAAATTGTCGGTAACGGAGTATCTGTAACAGAACCAGATTTGCAAATTGGTGAATTACAGCAATCTCTAACGGCAGAATTGGTAAAATCAGAAGTTGAACGGTTAGCAGTAATGAACCGAGTCGGCTTGTTGAGAAAAGCTTTTGTCTCAAATCAGGAACGATTAAGTATTTTACCAAAATTAGAGCAACAACAGCGACAGTTACAGCGAAAATTGCAAGAAGCGCAATCTACCTACGAACAGTTATTAAAGCAATTACAAGAAGCTCAGGTTGTTGAAAAACAGAATGTCGGTAATGCCAGAGTAATTGCTTCGGCTTTAGTTCCCGATAAACCAATTTCACCGAAAATTCCCCTGAATTTGGCTTTAGGTGGCTTCTTAGGAATTCTGTTGGGTGTAGGAACAGCGTTAATACTCGAAGCGATGGATAAATCCCTCAAAACCCTTGATGAAGCCAAGAAACTCTTGGGTTATCCCTTGTTGGGTACTATTCCGATTGCGGATCAAAAAGATAAAGAGGGACAAGAATTACCCGTACTCAACAATCCTTATTCACCCGCTGGTACTGCTTTTGAAATTCTTCAGACAAATCTCAGTTTCACCATGTCTGATAAAGCATTAAAGGTAATTGTAGTCAGCAGTTCGATGCCTGGTGAAGGTAAATCCTTTGTTTCAGCGAACTTAGCGGTTGCGAAAGCGCAATTAGGAAAACGAGTATTATTAATCGATGGAGATATGCGTCGTCCCCGCCAGCACAGTATTTGGGATGTACCGAATATGCTCGGCTTGAGCAATGTCTTGGTGGGACAAGCAGCTTTACATGGTAGCACAACAGAAGCACTGGTAACATTAGACGTGCTTACCGCTGGAAAAATTCCGCCAAACCCCTTAACTTTGTTAGAATCTCAGCGAATGGCTAGTTTGGTAAAAGATGCCAGCAATGATTATGACTTTGTAATTATTGATGCTCCACCGTTGACAGCCGTTGCCGATGCTCTGAATATAGGTAAACTAGCGGATGGAATGTTATTAGTAGTACGTCCTGGCACTGCTAATACTGGCTCGGTGAATGCTGCTAAGTCGCTATTGGAGCAGTCAGGACAGAGAGTTTTGGGCATGGTAGTCAATGGTGTGACTGCTGAAAACAGTTACGGTGGCTACTATTATTCTAAGGGGTATTACGGAATAGAATCCATTAATAATAATGGGAAAGTTGATACCGAGATTACTAAAGTTGAGATTGGGTAGAGAGTTAGGAGATAGGAGTTAGGAGTTAGAAGTTAGAAGTTAGGAATTAGGAGTTAGGAGTTAGGAGTTAGAGGTAATAATAAAATTCACCCGGCATTTTTGGGTTGTTTGAGTATTAGTGGTTTGTTGCATTAATTTTGACGGGTTTTCCCACACACCCGCCTGGGGTTGAGAACCCCCGCTCTTTTAACAAAAATCCATTTTAACTGATATCTTGCATCATTCTCAATTAGCTTCCGAAATCGCCTTGGAATAAATTCCCAGGCTAAAACACAAAGTCTGATAAATCAGACTGGGTAAGGCTTTTAGGCGATTTTAGTGCGTTTTTCCGTACTTTGTATATAAGCCTTGGAATTGATTCCGAGGCAAGTCTCTGGGCTAATAGCGAATGGTGCAAGATGCAAGTTTTAAGTGGGTATGCAAAATTATTTGTGTCATTGCGTTCGCGTTCGCGTAGCGTGCGCTCAGTGTGTCCGTACCGCAGGTCGTCCCGGAGGGACTTTAGGACATACGACAGCGTTCGCGGAGCGTGTCCGAAGGACTCAGCAATCCCAAAGTTTTGCGATTGCATAAGTTACTTCGTTCCACTCGCAATGACAAATGCACAATTAATTTTGCCTAAGTACTTAATGGACTAAAAATATAAGGACATTTAAATAGTAATGCTTTCAATAATTAAATTTATTCCGCAAACTAATTACGGGTTTTCCCACACACCCGTCTGGGGTTGAAAACCCAGTCTAATAGGAAAAGTAGCTCTTTTGACGACTGGGGAATACCTACCAAAACTAATACTATAGAACATTTGTACTATAGTACTGAATTTTGATGGTTGTTCTCACACACCCGAAGAAGGTTGCAAACCCCAATCTAATAGTACAAGTCCGCCTCCCTCTCTCCCCATCTCCCCATCACCCCATCACCCCATCTCCCCTTGTCTCCTTGTCCCCTTGTCTCCTTGTCTCCCCATCTCCCCATCACCCAATCACCTCATCCCAATTCCCAATAAAATAGTAATATTAATCAATGAAGCTAACGAATGGGGGAAACATGACTTCCCAAACAGTGAATATAACTGAGACATTAATTGCCAAATTACAATCTTTATCACCAGAGCAACAACAGACGCTGCTAGATTTTGCGGAATTTTTGGTACAAAGACATACTCAACCCCAACCAATTCAGACCCAACCAGCACAACAACGGGTACCAGACTTAAACCGAGGGGAAATTTGGATGAGTGAAGACTTCAATGAACCTTTACCAGATGAATTTTGGATGGGTGAGGAATGAATATATTAAGCTGTTACGCACTTAATTTGTATAATACTAGCGAGCAAGATGTATGTCCTAAGTCCCTCCGGGACGACCTCCGGTACGGACACGCTTCGCGAACGCACTACAACACCTTCACTTTTTTGGATTATATAATTTAGCTGCACATCAGCTTATTAGATACTCATGTATTTATCTTTACTACAGCAAATCCAGAAAGATGATCTCAGACAGTCACAAACTTATTAACTCACATCTTGCACCATTCTCAATAACCGCCTTAGAATAAATTCTCAGGCTTATATACAAAGTCTGATAAATCAGACTAGGTAAGCTTTTGAGCCGATTATAGTGCGTTTCAACGTACTTTGTATATGAGCCTTAAA
>JBHJJJ010000223.1:0-11787 GCA_050042755.1 Rivularia sp. (in: cyanobacteria) | reverse complement strand
ATTAGTTCCATCACCGGTTGTTGTATTAGTTCCATCACCGGTTGTTGTCCTATTTCCATCACCGGTTGTTGTATTAGTTCCATCACCGGTTGTTGTATTAGTTCCATCGCCGGTTGTGGTTGTTGTTCCGTCACCGGTTGTTGTGCTATTTCCTTTTAGTTTTTCATTTACACATTTTTCTATGCGCTCATTTCTTACGGAGTCGCTGAAATTTCCCGCAATATTTTCTATTAGTTTTACTTCTTCTTCACATTTTTTTTTCGCTTCGCTTTGACGTATTGATGAATCTTGGGCTAAAGAAATTTGTGAATATGGTTCTACGCCAATAACTAAAACTAAGCTGCTGATAGTAACTAAATAGACTCGATAAATTAATAATCTTACTGTGATGAATAATTGTTTATTCATTTTCTACTCCGATAAAATATCAATACCTAACAAATATAGAAACTGCTCATTTTTATCTAATAATTGGAATAATTAATCAAAGTCATTTCAGTTATCAGTCATAGAAAGGGTTACAGTTTATGTAAAAAAAGTAGGGAAAAATTAACTGATTGTGTATTTGGCATCAATAAATAGCAACGTTTACAAAATATGGTTACACATTGAGGTTTTTAATGTAAATCGCATCAGTGTTATATATTTATATTGAATAAACTTATTTCATGAGAATAAAATATTCATAATTTATAATGATTAAATCTACTTTTAAGAAATAGAATCGCAGCAAGTTAATTTATCTAATGAAACGAATATCTTATTGGGTAAGATAATTTTCTTGGTGCCATTTTTAGAAATACATGTCCCTTCATATATAGGCACTTCATCAAATTTACCTTCATATATACAGCCATTTTTGTAAATGAATTTACCTAAACCTTTACGTGAACTATTTTCAAATGCTCCTTGATATTTGTTACCACTTTTTTTATGAACATAGGTTCCTTGACCATGAGGAGTATCGTCTTTAAATTCTCCTTTGTATGTGTCACCATCCTCTTTGAATATCAAGAGTCCTCTTCCATTTAGTAGGTTATTGTTAAATATTCCTTGATATTTATTACCGGATTTTTTCTTGATTTTGGTTCCACAACCGTTTAACCTATTATTTTCTATTTCTCCATATAATGTATATAATTCATAATCTTCATTATCTTCTAATTGAGTTTGAAATTTAAGCGTTATAAAATACATACTTACACATATTTTAGCATTAGCTTTGAGTTCTTCTGAAAAAAACGGAAATAACAATCCCACCCCACAAACTAAACTAAATACGACTCCAAAACTAATAAAAAACCTTTTACTTAAACTAGGGAAAGATACAGGTAATGAAACTGAAGAAATTCCCGGTGCTAAAGATACAGTAGGTGTGGTAGATTTTGATGATGCTTTTTCTAGTGCTTGCAAAGCTTCACCTGCGGTTTGATAGCGTTCTTTGAAATTAGAACGCACCATTTTATCTAACACATTTGCAAGTTGGGGGCTAACCGAAACTTGATCTTGCCAAATAACTTCAAAAGTGTCTGGATCTTTCGGTAAATCCTTGGGTTTAATACCAGTTAAAGCGTAAATACCTAACATTCCCACAGCATAAACATCGCTGGAAAACTTAGGATAACCACCTAATTGTTCGATTGGCATATAGCCATAAGTACCAACAATAACACTGGCATTGGTTAGCTCTTGGGAATTGGCTTTTAATTTGTTAATTTCTTTGACTGTTCCAAAGTCTATTAATATTATCTTGCCGTCACTATTACGACGCATTAAATTTTGTGGTTTTATATCTCGATGGATGATATTATTTTTATGAACAAATGCTAAGACTTCTAAAATGTCTATTAAAAGCTGCGTTACTTGAGCTTCACTTAACTTGTTGTCAGGAACAATTTCTTTACTCAAATCGTGTCCATCGATATATTCTTGTACTAGATAGAATTCACCTCCTTCTTGAAAGTGGGCGAAAAGCCTTGGAATTTGATCGCACTCATTACCTAAGCGGGATAGAGCTTTGGCTTCCTTCTCAAAAAAAGCAATGAAATCTTTTAACTCTTCTGGATTTTGGCTTTGCCGTAAATTTTTGACGACACACAAAGGATTGTCTGGTAAATCTAAATCTTCAGCTAAATAGGTGATTCCGAAGTTACCGCTTCCCAATAGCTTAGTAATTCTATAACGATTGCGGAGGATTTCGCCGGGGAACATGGGACTTAACCGTAAGTAAAAATCAATTATTGTTTAATTTTCACATATTTTACCTAAGAACCTTTCATCTATTTACTGAGGAACCTAATAGTAACTTAGAGTCGGATAGTTAGCGATCGCAAATAATTTATTAAGTTAGCGGTTAACGCCATTAGTTTTGGATAGTTGAGGTAGTGCGAGCGTCTTGTTAGCTCGTTACTGCTAGCGAGCAAGATGTTCGTACTACGAAATATGTAACCCAACACAATTAATGCGTTAGTTGCGTCAGTCCTACAAACCTATCAAAATAATAATATAGATTGGCGAAAAATAAGTTAGACTTTTGTTTAGCTTTAGTGACCTCGGTGGAGTAAATAAGTTATTTATCTTCAGTTATGGAGTCTTAAACAAAAATTAAGCCAAAAATTTCGAGTTTTACTATAAATTAAGTCCCCTGGAAAAGGGCTTAGTTTTAGCTATTGGCTGATTTAAATAAAAACTACCACTTTCCAGAATCATCTTCCTGTTGCAAACCTATTAGCTGCCGGCGTTTCCAAGCGTAATAAACAAGATTAATCCCGAATTCTTGAGCAGTACGAAATGCCAGTCTGGGGATTTTTAATTCTTGATCTAATCCCCAAGCGGATGCCAAATCCCCTATTATTAAAATTATCCCTCCACCAGCTATTATTTCAATTACTCTTTGATTGACTATTGGTAAACCCGCAAATAAAAATGGTTGCGTTCTTAAGGAGTGATCGCGTCGTAATTCTGTAGATGTTTTTAAAGTAATTTTTAACTATTCAGCCAATGCATAAGTACTTTGTATTAAACCCTCTGCATTTGATGGCGCATCAATTAAAAGTGTTCCTCCTGTATTTAAGTAATTTTTCAGCGATTCAAATTCGATGCTACTAATAGATAATTTTTTTTGACCTGTAAGATATAGTAAATCGTATTCTTGAATATTTTTCTTTTTTGTTAAAGCTACTTGTCCCGGTTCATCAAGACCTCTTAAATAAGGATATAAAGGTTCGATTGATTGCAAGAAGTAAGATAAATTGAAGAAGTTACGAGCGCATTCCTCATCACTATGATTTACCTGTGCGATGCGTACAATTGCTTGCGGCCGTGCTTGTGCTTTACGGCGATAGCGTAAGTCTATATTGTTATAACCGGGAAAGAATATATCACTAGGTTGGGTAATATTATTTTGTCCTGGCTGTAAGAGTATGCGGGCAATTTCTATTTCTGAAATTTCAAGGGCAGAGTTTCTTTGGTCAAACCGATAAGCTTCTCTAACAGTCTCTCTAGAATTGCGCGATAAGCCGGAGGCTTGACGCAAATCTTCTGGATCTACATAACTCACTGTTAAATAAACTAAAATTGGCTCGGTATTCGCAACTTCTAATTCAATTGGAAAATCGTAAGCTGTGGGTACAACTATCAAATTACCAGCTAAATCAATGGCGATGCCAGGTTGAATTTGCACCCAACGTCCATCTCTATATTTAGCTTGGACTTTGCTAGGTGGGGGAATATCTCGCACCCCTAAACCACAAACAATTCCTGGCTGATTTAAACACTGATAGTGAGTATTTTGTCGCTGACGATGGTAATTATGTGCCTTACTCCAACGTTCAGCATTTATAAGTAAACCATCTGCGGCTTGAAGGCGATCAAATGGTTGAATTGATGGTGGAGGAAATGGATGAGACATAGGTTTTTAGTTTTTAGATTTTAGATTTCAAATTGTTATATTTGATCGGGTATAATTTTTAGGTTAATATTCAATTATATAGATAATATTTAGATATATTTTTTATATGTTTTTCTTTGTGTAAGTATATTTTACTCTTCAGACTCTATATATAAATCGTAGGTACAAAAAGCCGGTTTTTCTTGTTCTATAATAATTCTTGCTAATTCTTGACCGATAACATTTTTATTTTCATAGTAACGTAATCGTACAACAAAATGATATGATTTTCCTCCACCTAATACTGCATTGTTTAGTTTCGTATTCCGATCATTGAGAATAAAACTATTACCAAAAGATTCTGTAATACTTATATGTTTATCACTTTCATTTTGTAAATGTTCATCTAAAGGCAACCCTGTATATAAATGTAAGTAAAGACGTAAGCCTTTACGAGTTCCTCGCCATCGATATAGTTCAATAGCACGACGAATTAAACGACGCTGTTTGTCTAAATCCCATCCTGGCTCTACTTTCCAACCAACCCAATAAGCTAAGAAAGGTAATAGTTTCTGTGGTGCTGTCAAAGGGTCAAGGTTTGCCCACATTACCGAAAAACTGTTTATTACTGGTTGATAAGCCTCTTCAAATATCTTCATCAACCGACTAATAAAGTCCACTTCTCGATATAGAAGTGGCAAAAATTCCATGTAATTAGACCAAGGACGTATATATAAGTTGAATTTATCACTTGTTTCAATTTGTTCTTGGTCTGTTCCTCGGTCTATATGTATAATTACACAGCAGTGAAAGTCAATTTCTAATCTCTCTTTTTTCCCAGGAGCGATTGCTTGTCTATCTTCAAAAAATTCCTCCGGAATTAGGAAATAAAGTACGGCTTGCATCTGTTTTCCGGGTGCAATTTCATTACCTTCCATTCCAATGTGGCATTGGAAAGGAAAGTTAGTCTCCACTTCTAATTCTATATTTAAAGGACGGGGGGTCAAATTTTTCAATTGCACCATCATCTCGCTTGGTTGTCCAGGATGCAACACCAAGCTATGTTCTACAACATCAATTTTTTCCGAGCCAGTAAATGCCAAAGCATTTCCAGGTAAAGCCTCCGGAATTTGCATTGGATTTAAGTCAATTTTGACTGCGGGATGACGAACATTACTTTGCACCATAAAAAGAGTTATCTAAAGGCCAATGTTGGATTTTTAAGAGCTAATAATATTAACGACGTGACTAGAACGTAAATTAGTATCATCCCAGGAGCAGATTAGACCTTGTAAGCCAGGATCAATAAATCTATCCGGCGATAATTTACGAACCCAAGTATCCCCTTGCTTACTTATGAGAAATAGCTCCACCGTACCAAGATAACGTACCCCCCGTGCTTTTTGCAGTAAGGCCACGATATCCGATTCGTACAGAGGTCGTCCAAAAGGCCAGCCTTTTCCATCCATGCCACCAATTAAGGGATTTAAAAATTTATACAATGATATTGTGATATTGCGAATAATTTCGTTACGAGCGTCAGGATTATCATAGACTGGTTCTAATGCAATTCCTGCTCTTACAGAAACTCCGACATATTTTGGTTGTTGCAGTTCTACTCGTATTCCTAGTAACTTTCTCTCTTCTAAATAAGTCAGTATATCCTCTTGCAATTTATCACTCAAATCTAATTTGTCTGGAGATAAGCCAGCACCTTTAACGATTTCATCAGTATTAGCCTTGGGAACAATCATCAAGGCGACTGTACCTGGTTGTCTGTTCCTATCGGCTGCTAAACAGCTAACGCGGGCGATTGCTCCTAAACCTGCTTGTTGAGCTAAGATTTCAAAATCTTCGGCTGTAACAGCGCGATCGCGGGTGCGTAATATTCCTGGAGCTCTGACAACTGCTTGCTCTAAAGACTCTGCATCTGCTCCGTTGATAGCCGGTTTATGGTTGGTGACGCTAGCAACATAGGGTATTGCCGATTTCAAAAATCGTAGACTATGGGTTTGAACGTTTCCTTGCCTACCTCCTCCCGAGTGATAGGCAACCATTCTAATCTCAGCACCCCGGAGAGGAATTGCTCCGTATTGATGATGTTCTTGTTTGTTTCTTTCTATGTCGCTTTCTTGAATAATAGTATCGAAAGCTGATGCTCGCTGAATGCTTTTACGAATTTCCGTTTCGTGCTTAATTTGACCGGGTTCTCTAATTAAAGGACCAAACTGAACTATACCAGTAATAGAATCAATTGTGTAGTGTTTATCTTCCGGTTGACTATCAGCAAAATCTTTGACTTCTTGCCATCTTTGAGGCAAGCCATCAGGAGGAATAACTATGATATATTCATTTTCTCGACGCTGTAAAACTGGTGTTTCTTGCAGTTGAAAAGTTTGACCAGGACTACCATTACTTATTCCCAAGCGCTCATCTTGTTTTAGGTTACTCTGACTTCCTCGCACCGTACCACCAATACACCTTACTCCCAAAGCAGTAATCCGTGGGGAACGGTTATAACCAGGTTGATTTGTTTGTGATTGTGTATAAACGCATCGTAACCAGCGACCACGATAAGGAGAAAAATTAAAATTTGTTACAGGCCAAGTTTGTGGTAAATGTAAGCGCGTTTCTGCACCTTGCTCTGGACTATCTCCTTGTTGGACTAATTCGTAAAAGCTGAAACCTCCTGTTATGTCATCTGCTTCTTGTAACAAAACAGGCTGCCAATTATCCCCATCCCAAGCTTCCCAGGAGCGTGGTGGCAGATTGGGATTAATACCAGTAGGTGTCGCACTAGCCCCTTTAAAAGTAACTTCTAAAACATTTCCATCCAAGGGTTGATCGGAATTAATAACCAAGTAAAAACAATTCCCTAACTGAGGCTCCTCTTCAAATATTGATTGCTCATTACCTTCCCAGTAATCTTCTGACAGACGATTCCAGGTAACCGTGACTCTTTCCCGCAGTGATTGGGGAATTACTTCTGCCGTTTGCGCGGTTAGGAAGTGGGATAGTCGGGGTTTAGCAATTATCAGAGGAAAATCAGTACTAAAAGTAATCGCTTCTGCACTTTCAGTCCGCACCGTAGAAACCTCAAATGCTTCTGGAATTGTATAAGCTTGCGGCAAGTCCGAACTTAAGTAAAAGGTTAATTCGGTGCGTGCAGGGGCTGGAGGTTGCAGACGAATACCTAATAATTCTAGAAAAGCAACATAATTTTTACGAGGTACTTGGTTAAATCTAAGTAGCATTTGGTCTGTTAACCAAGCAAATAACTCAACCAGCGTAATTCCTGGGTCACTAAGGTTGTAGTCCGTCCATTCAGGACAGTAGCGAGGAATACGCATGATACATTCTTGCACCAAATCATCAAAAGCGCGATCGTCTAAGTTGGAAGAAGGTAAATTTGGTAAAAAGTTAAATTCCACGGTCTTATGATTTTAGATTTTGGATTTTAGATTTTGCAGAAAGTTGAGGGTGCGGAATGTGGGCTCGAACTTTCCAAGACAGATTCTAGATTTTAACAACGGATGCGTTTTTTATGGTTCATGAATCATACATTCACTATCTGTATGCTTTGACTACTCAATAAGGTAAAATCGATGGCATTGTAGTAAGTTGCTAGGCATTTTGCATTTTCACAGTTCCCTAGACGAAAGCATATAATAAGGATAAACCAAGCTATAAGTATCGGGATACTTTTTAAGTTTATAGTTGACTATAATATCTACTTTGCCACGTACAGGATCGGCATCAGTGCGAACTTCATCAATCACGATCCGTGGTTCCCAAACTTCTAAAGCTTCTAAAACATAAATGCGAATTTGCAGTAAAGTTTCGCTATTCATAGGAGCAAAAGCTAATTCTGATAACCGTGACCCAAAATTAGGTCGATAGACGCGCTCACCTACGCTAGTACGAAGGATAATCCAAATCGATTCTTTAACTTTTTGTTCTTCACTGCTAAACTGTATTCCTCCCTGTAGATTTAATTGCAGTGGAAAAGCCCAACCTCTCCCCAAATATTCCCGTGGCTTATCGTAAAGTGGGTTTGGCATTGTGGCAGTCCTTGCGATAATTATTAACAGATATATAAATTCAAAATATGAGAATATGAGCCATTCGCATATTCGCCAAAAGTCGAGTTTATATTTTTCTTAGCCTTTTTATAATAGTAGCCAAGGACCTCTTTAAGGTGATAATTATGGACAGAATACTATCTCAGATAACAAGCTTTATATCCTCTATACAGAGCCTATTTTATAGAGTTGAGGATTCCACTAGAAGATCCTCACAATTTGTTAATTGGATACGGTCGTTCCACTGGTGGGAAACCGAAGATGAAGATGAAGATGAAGAAAAAGATGAAAACAAATCATTGAAATCAGGCAAATAAACCAATTAACTAGGTATTTTTCTAGCACTAGTCTAATACCTGGTTAACTTCCATTGCATAACCAAAATTAGGGGGCGTTAGAACTTAAATTATCCAGCCTCAATATATCCCACGGCAGGCTGTCTATATAAAGGCTTACGGTAATGTTTGTGTTTTCTGGGTTCAAATACTAAGGAAATCCAGGTGGAGAAACATCGAATGGTGGTATAGGAAGTATTGGTGGAGCATAAACTCCCAGATTAGCTCTTAACACCAAATATCCCATGGAACTAATAGAAATACTAGGAGCCATTGGACCATCTACCATCTTAATTTCATTACCCCCGCTAGTTTGAATTTCTACAGACTTATCAGAATCATTTAAATATAATTTATGACCTGTAGCAGTTTCAATTTTTATACCAGCTTTACTCGTTCCTTTTGTCTCTTCGATGAACTCAATGGTATGACCTGTACGAGTTTTGATGGTTCGCAAACGCACTTTACCACCATTTATAGTGTTATTTACATCTTCGGGTGTTTTGTCCTTGCCATTCCAAACACCACCAATAATATAGTGACGATGAATATCCCCATGTTCAAAACCGACTAAAACTTCATCATTGATTTCAGGTAAGCAATAAAAACCCCTTGAACTCCCTGCACCAACGCCTACAACTCTAGCCCAATAGCTTTCGTGTTCTTCAGTGAGAGTAGGAAACTTAACTTTTACCCGACCTAAACCTTGAGGATCATGATTGTTGGTAACAATACCTACTAAAAAAGTTTCACCTGGCTGTAAATGTTTTTGCTGAGATACCGAAGTAAATAAATTACCAGCCCGTAATCCTCGTATACCGAATTCTGTAGTGTAAACTCGCTGGTTATATACGTGGCGTGTCTCTGTAATATAATATTTACCACTAAAGCGCGTACCCATTTCTGTTAGATTAACAAAACGTCCCGGTCGAATCTTAGGATTACCTTCAGCTTTAGCATCGGCATAGACAAATTCTCCCCCCAACTCATCGCATAAAGCCTGAGCCATCACCTCTGCTTGTTTGGGGGAAGAAACTGGCTTATCCACAACAATCATTTTCGGAGGTTCATTTAGATTGAACTTATTAGAGCTATCACTTCCTTTTTTATTCCCAGTATCAGTTATTACCTTCTCTGATTTAGCTGTTTCAGTAATTAATTCTTTCTGAGTATAGTCCCAACTGCGGACTTCTACTTCACCGACTTGTTCTGCACTGGTAACGCGAGTACTAAAACTGGTGATTTCATGTAACCATTTTAATTCTATATCCTCCTTAGTTTCAGGCTTGCGAAAGTTGATTTTGGCATCTTCGACAAAAAGTTCAAAGCCAATACGAGCAGCTCTTTTTCGCAGAAACTCCATATTAGTTTGATTTTCTTGGAAAACATAGTCATGGACTTCTCCACTCTCACTTATTTGTCCAATTTCTATACCTACTTCTTTGACAATTTTACGTACTATATCGCTATCAGTATTATTCAAAAAAGAGCGATTATGTCGTCCTCTGTGAAGTCGATGAGAATTATCATAACCCCTAACAATAATTGGAGCTTCTGACTTATTATTAAAATGAACTTCAATTGCTGTAATTTCACCTTCAATTAAATAACCTTCTTCTTCTTTCTCAAAAGTTGGATCTTGAGTACTACTGGCAATAAAACCAATCTTGACTTTCTTACCAATTTCAAATAGTTTTTCGTGTCTCCACGGTTGATATTCTGATTTATTACTAGTAGGAAGATAGCTATTATGTACTACCATTGTAAACATTGCTGGCAAGTGCAGACTTTCTTCTACAGTAATTTGTAGCAAATCTTTAATTAAATCGGGAGAAGCTTCTTGTCCATCCAATTCTAATTTTGGTAGACTTAAATAAAGACCTTTATTAGACATAATATTACTAGATTTTTAGTTTATTGAAAAATGTTTTTTTGATAGAAAACTACTCAATACTAAACTAACTATGAATCTAATCTAGAATCTGGTTGGCGATCGCTAGCTTTAGAAGCAGATTCAGTCCCACCAGGAAGATTATTTTTATCCACTTCTTGTAACGATATATCCACCATTGCTCTGACTGGAGTTCCATCAGTCAGAAACATTGTCAAATTGTAAGTTAAACTTGTCATTACACAGTAAAAATATTCATCCTTCCAAGTAAATTTATAAACTGGTGGACGTTTATCACTACTGCCCTCAATTGTTTCTACACCTTTTTTAATTATATTTATATATTTCATGACCGATTCTTTAGTTTCATAGGTATCATAGATTATTTGTTTGAGGTCAAAACGATAAGGTTGAACGCCAGAAAAGTTAATTTTAGGTAGTAGAGTACTTCCTCTATTACCAGTATGTTCCTCCCAATTATTACTTCGAGAAAAACTAATTTCGGAAGGATTAAACATCAAATCAATATCAGGAGCTTCACCGTTATATGCTTTCAGTTTAGCTTTTTCTAATTGTGGTTGTCGCTTTTGGGGACTATTTATAGATTGACTAGCCATTTATTTTATCTCCATAAATTAAGAATATAATTTTTTTTACCAAGGTAAGCGTCCTAAAAAGTTTCCTTGGCGTTCTTTTTCAATTTCTAATTCTTGTCGCAATCTTCGATATATTTCCCGGGCTAAAGATTCAAAAGCCATTTCATCATTATCCTTATTATCCTTTGAATGAGATGGTGCATTTATAGTTTCACTCATTGCTTCTATATTTTGAGACAGATCATTTTGTTTAACTTCAAAACCTTGAGAATAACCTTGTCTATTTAGTGCATAATGATGTTTTCCCATCAACTGTGTTTGCAAAATTGATGATGTATTAGAAGGTTCAAAAGACTGATTATTGGAGAGATTATTCTTATTATTATTCAAGTTTGCAAAATTACGATCGTCATTTCCTACATTCATTAGATCTTCAATATTTGACCAAGATGTGGGAGTATCAGAATCCATCTGAGAAGATGTATCTCTATTTGCTTTTCTGAAAATCAAAGGAGGAGATGAGTAATTATTTGAAGATGATTCTTTTTGAACTAAACCACTGTTTTTTTTCTTATTATTATTAATAACTAGACTATTAGTAAACGAAGACCTTTGTTTGGCAATATTAGCTCCCAAAGAAGGGGAAGTTAAAAATGAACTTTCTTGTATTTGCTCAACCTTAGGTGCTTGTGAATTTGTAGGAATATCTTCTGCTTCACCACCTTTGTTAATATGCTCTAAGAGGGGAAGATTTTTCTGTGTATCTTTTAAATTGACTACAAACTCCCCAGGTGTCAGCATTGCGGGTACAGTGTCCGAAGGTCCTATTGGCTGAGAATTATCACCGTTTGAGTCTGTTACCTTTCCCCCAACAAAAAAGCCTTTAGGTGCTCCCAAATTCTTTACATTCGGATTATTTTTTACTTCAAAATGTGAATTTTTTTTCTGGTTTTCTTCTTTTTGCTTCAAGGATGGTGTTGTAGTTTCCGAATTA
>JBHJJJ010000222.1:0-16652 GCA_050042755.1 Rivularia sp. (in: cyanobacteria) | reverse complement strand
AGATTGAGGAATTTATACATGGGAAATAACAGACGTAATTTTAATGTTGACTATAGCCAACCTGGTCAACTAGCAACACAACAACAATTAGCACAAATGTTACAGAACGCTCAACAACAATATCAGCAACCAACAACTATTAACGTTGAGCCGACTTCGGTACAAGCACAACCAAGTACTAGTTATGGAAATTCTCCGGTGAAACCGACATCACGAGTACCAGAAATATATGTACCAGTAACCGATTATTGGAGAGCGCACAGATTCCATCCTCATAACAATCTCCGCTACTTTTGGTACATATTTTATTGGTTGAAAGATGCGATTTCATCTCCTGTAGGTATTGCGATTGTCATGTTATGGCTGGGAATTGGTGGAATCAATTTTTTACTCAACGGTAATTATTCCGGTCCTGGATATGTACAAAAGCAAGAAATTAAATTAACACCAGAAAATCTGCCTAATTTAACTCCAGTTGTCGATTTGGTAGATTGAAGTGTTTGTCCGTATAACCTTTTGGTTGGTGCTAATGTTGTTCTTCGCCGATATTGCCCAACCTGGATACTTCAAGTTTTGGCAACCTAATTTAACAGAATTATCCATTACTGATATCAGGTTGCCTTCCTTAAAATTCAATAAAAACATCAATAATAAATCTCCTCGTAACGCTTCTATTTGTCCCCCTCCAGAGAATGACTTAGAAGAAGTTCTTCAAGCAAAATTTGGTTGCCGAAATGCGACTCCTCATTGACTTAAGTATTGGCACTAATAAAAATGACGCAGTTCAAATAAAACCAATTTCTCCCAATTGGAAGTACGCTTTTTTGACATTAATTTTAGCTAGCTGTATTTCTATTAAACCGATATCGATGTGGTTTGACAATCAACTTTTAGTGCAGCAATTTCGTCAAACTAACACCCGAAATAACAGTGTTGGAAATAGAGTTGGTAGAAATGCGATACGCGGAGCGTGATGCCTCCGGCATATCGCATGGGTTGGTAAATCTTACAAACCCAGCGCGAGAGATGTGCAGATTTTGTTCGCTTCGTATTGCGTCAATCAAATGTTCGGGTAGGTGTAACTCACAAGCCCTGGGATGCTGGTAAGCAAAATCATAATGGTTCTTTAATGGCACGCTCTTTCTTTGGCAATGATATTGGAATTATCCTTACCAATCCCAACCAATTCCAAAAGGGAGATTTAATTGGTTTTACAAACACTTACGGCAATTTTAGGAGAGGTGCAATTACCCACGTTGGAATTTATGTGGGTAGGGGGAGGATAGTTGATAGAAGTACCATGAGCGCTCCAGTAAGAATGCGAAGCCTATATTCATTCCCTAATTCACAAATAATTGGAGTGCGTCCTTATGCTTACCAAAAATAATATTTTGAACGGTTGCTTGATTAGCATTTTTATATTCCCACTATCTGCCATTGCTTCAGATATCGGTAATCGTATCCGTAAGGAAGCTAGATTTACTAAGGTTGAATTGAGCGCAATGGAAGAAATGGGATGGAGCGATAACCGACTGGTGAAATATGCCTCGGTCGCTTGTGGTTATGTTGTTGATGATAAATCTACTAGTTTGGAACGGTTTTATAAGTTTTATTTTGGGAATTACAACCCATCGAAAGAGCCATATATAAAACATTCGTTGCGAAAAATTCATGATTGGGCTAAAAAGCAACCGGAGTGCAATTGATGATTCGTCCTTGGCAGATTACAACTTTTTCTTTACTAATGCTAATTACACCATTATTTGGAGTCTTAATATCTGAAAGTTTTAGTTTAGTGATTCCAATTCATAGGAATAATAATGAAGTCAACGAGTTGTTTTCTAATATTAATAGTTATGGTAATGTTGCTATCTGCCATGCAGAGGGAAATTGCCAAAAGAATGGTGAATTTACTTCATTGTATTACGGTCATATTGACCCATCGAAATTAAGCGGTAAGCGAGTATTAAATCAAGGATTTTGTAGCGATTATGGGAAAAGTAAAGCTGGCGATATCAATGCTGCAAATAGAGGTTGCTTAAAGCGAATTAAATCAAGATTAGCAAGATTAACTAATCTATTTAAACAGCAAAATATTGATATCAAGCAACATAAAACAGCTTTCGTTAACTCTGTTGATTTATGGAATCAAGCTGCACCTAGAGTTAGTGATAATTTTCCGAAACTTTATGCAGCTAATATTCGTAATGGATTACCTGTTGATAGTGCTATTCGTAATGCAAGAGTTGATGCATTTAATCATCAAGCGAGAGGATTATTTAATATTTGTGGAAGAGAACCACATTACATAAATAGACTGGCATTTTACCAAAAATATTCAAGGTTATGGAAGCGTAAATGTATAGATATAGACCAAGAACGCAGACAGGGCAAACGCATCTAAAATTAAGCTAGGTGCGGCGGGAGCCGCACCAGCGCGGGCAAGCGATAGTAAAAATCAGTCAATAAGCTATAATTTAGCCCAGACGCAAATAAAGTATTCAATAATACTATTTTTTTGAGAAATAGGTAGTAAATACCATTAGATACAATCATCTTAAATAATTGGAAATATAATTTTAATTAAAATGAATTGATTAACAGTTTAATTCTAAAACTTTCGCAAGATAGTTGTCATCCATAGCAGTTAAAAATTGCTTATTTTTAATTCCAAGCTTTTTACTTTTTTCTTTACCTAAGAGATTAACCGCGATGTGACGTAGAACAGCAAAATTTTGTGGTGCGTTATCCTTTCTAATTTTACAATCATCTTCATTTAAGGCTACATCTAATATCCAATGCAAGGAATTCTCAATACCCCAATGGCTACGAACTGAGTCTCCAAACTTTTTTGCATCTAAATTTAAACTGCTAATATAATAACGAGTTTCGACACTTGTTTTACCATTCTCGATTCTAACTGATTCCACCATACCTATACTGTTTAATTTGTTCCATTTATGATCTGGATCAATTCGGTCAGAGATATTAGAAAGCATTAAATAATTACGTATCTCTTCACGTCCATGACCTAACTCACGAGTACTGTAATGACTTGTATTTTCGCCTTCTTCTCGTTTTGATATCGCTTCTTTAAATAGTATTTCTACACTTTCATACAAGTTTTTTTGATTCTTTTTTAGTGCGATTATATAATCTCCATCTTTCTGGGATATAAGATTAACTATTTCTTTTTGACATCCAATTGCATCAAGGGCTCCCATGAGAATTTTTTTAGAAGAAAAAAATTCTCATGGGTACCCGTCAATTGTAACGATACAACCAGCAATATCTAAAACCTTTATTAGCTCTGGGATTGCAGTAATTTCGTTCGATTTCTTATCTACTTTTCTCTGACCAAGAACTAATTTATTAGTTGTAGCCCAAGCACTAACCATATTGATAGCACGGTTTCCAGTTTTTTTATCATATGAATGTTTTAAACTTTTACCATCAATCGCAATCACTTCTCCATCAGTTAAGATTGCAACTGATTTTATCCATGATAAAAAACAACTCTGGAATTTTTCTGGATTGATTAAAGCAAATATTCTCGCAAAGTCTGCCGGGGGAAGCTTCCCCCGGCGAGCTTTGCGCAAATGTATCATGAGATGGAATGCCGTTTGGTAGTTCTAAAAAACGTTTTAACCATTCTTCTTTAGCTTGCCCATATGTTTCAATTGCTACCCAGGAGTCAGCGCCACAAATTACTGCACAAATTGCAATCGTTATAACGTCGATTAGCTTATGTCTCTTTGTGCGTTCAATTCGAGGGTCTTCAATATCCGCAAAGTAGTCTGCAATTGTTTCCTTTGGTTTCAGTTTCATTTTGAACTATTTTGCACCCTATCCTGTTTTTTAGGCTACCACAGATAGAAGGAGCAACACTTTTTGGTTGGTGTTACGCCCTTCGGGCGTTTAGCGTAGCTTACGCACCGTCGGTGCCGAGTGCGCCGCGCACCTGCACCTTTAAAATTTAGATGCGTTTGCCCTGAGCAGAAACGTCCTAATAGAATTGGTAAGGCTAAGGATGTTCGGAATAAAATAAAGTGCGCCAAATATGCCCTAGTTTGGAATGGTCTAGAATTAGAACCCATAATAGATTTATTTAATCCCATTGTTGCTCATGGACTAAGTTCTCCTGTTAAATATTGTCGTATTTTGTGGCGGAACCTTAACGGTAAACGTCGCTGGTATGTGCAGTTAATTCAGAGCGGCTTACCTTATCAAAAAGAATCGAATTATTTAGGTGAAGGTTTTGTAGGGCTGGATTTAAATATCTCTAACGTTGCTTTTGTAGGTGATAAGAAAGCAGGGTTATTACCTTTCGCGGATAAAGTACCTACTTTTGAGAAAGAAATAAAAGCCGTGCAACGTAAAATGCAACGTTCTCAACGTATGGCTAACCCTGATAATTATGAGTCAGACTTTGATGCTAAAGTTGGTAATAGGATTGTTAGAAAGAGAGGTAAAGTTAAACAAGGTAAGAGGCAATGGATAAAAACAAGAAATTACCGACGGATACAAGCGTATATTGCTGAATTGGAACGTCGAAAATCTAGCTATGCTAAATCTCAAAATCGTGGTTTAGTAAATGAAATCCGTAGGCATGGCGATATAATTAAAACCGAAAATGTTTCGGTTAAAGGCTGGCAGAAAAGATATGGTAAAGCGATTTCTGCTAAGTCACCAGGTTTTTTCCAATCAGAACTGAAACGCAAAGTCGCGAAGTCTGCCGGAAAGAGTACTCTGTCCGGCGAGCTTCGCGAACAAACTGGCGGCAAGTTCATAAAGTTTTCTACCAAGAAAACGGCTCTTTCACAAACTCATCTAGATGGTACTCGCATCAAGAAAAAACTATCTCAGAGAGTTCATGAAGATGTTACAGGTTTTAAAATGCATAGAGACCTGTTTTCCGCGTTTCTTGCTAGATCAGTAAATGACGATTCGCTTTCATTGTTGGATGCTCAATGTGAGTATCCGGGGTCGGAGCCGATCTTATTGGATGCATGGAAGCAACGTCAACAAACTCGAAGTAAAGTAGGCGCGTCCGTTCGCGCAGCGTGCCCAAAGGGCATAATCAAGAGCAGTCATTGTTCCTCAGACGAGTTATCCAACAAGTCAGTCACTTCTAGCCAGATAGTCAATAAGGACGAAAAGCTAGAATGTATGCCTGAATCTCAGGTTTTATAAACCTGAGAGTGGCTCAATGTGAATCTTTCCTACACTAGAAAATTTATGTCATATCAAACAGCTTTACAATTTATCCAACAATTGCGAGGGGATGAAGAGCTAAAAAATCGACTTTTAACTCTTAATAACAACCCTGACTTAGAAAGCTTTGTTAAAGTTGGTGCTGAAGTTGACCTTTTTTTTACAGTTGAAGAGCTTGCAACTGCTCATAAACACGATTGGGCAATGCGCTGGTTGCTCTATAACCGTGAATCATAACTAGAAGACAACTGGCAAAGATTTCAAA
Organism: Rivularia sp. (in: cyanobacteria); assembly: GCA_050042755.1. Taxonomy (GTDB): domain Bacteria; phylum Cyanobacteriota; class Cyanobacteriia; order Cyanobacteriales; family Nostocaceae; genus Rivularia. The sequence goes on along the minus strand of JBHJJJ010000222.1, from coordinate 11,173 downwards.
CCCCTCCCGAGAAAAGAGTCTTCCCATTCTAAAGATTCCGTCGCTAAGGATAATCCAGGTAAACGGCGCACTAGTGTCCCCACAGCAATTTCTGCTACTAATTTACCTAAGTGTTTTCCGATGCAGTTATGAATTCCTTGACCAAAGGAAAGGTAAGGATTGGGTTTACGTCTAATGTCAAATTTATTGGGTTCGGGGAACTGGGCTGGGTCTCGATTGGCAGCAGCTATGATACAGTCAACTACTTCGCCTTGATGAATAATTTGATTTGATAGTTCAATATCACAAAGTGCTGTACGGGAGACACCTTGAACCGGACTTTCATAGCGCAAGACTTCTGAGATAGTTGTTTCAATCAAGGATGGATCTGCTTGTAACAGATGTAATTGTTCTGGATGATTGAGTAATGTTAGTATGTTGTTGCCAATTAAATTTGCAGTTGAAGAATGTCCAACAGCAAACATGAAAATGCAAGTCCCTAAGAGTTCCTCTTTACTAATTTGACCTTCTGCTTCTGCTTGAATTAGCCTGCTAATTAGATTATCTTGCGGTTGAGAACGGTTGCGGCATTTAGCAATCCAACTGCGGAAGTATTCAGCCAAACCAGCTATTGTCAGCAAACCTTGTTCGTTAGCCATGGGAGTCACGTCTAAATCAGCCACTATAGACAAGTTATCTGACCACTGTTTGAAGCGGGGATGCCATTCTTGTTGAGGGATTCCCAGTATGAAGCAGTTGATATCGAGGGTAAGCGGATATGCTAGATCGTGAATCACATCCATTTTTCCCGAGTCTTTTACCTGCTCGATGAAGCCGTCAACATTCCTCTGGATGCGCGAACGCAATGTCTGAAGGTGCGATGGAGTGAAGGAATTACGCAACAAGTGACGGATTCTAGTATGATCGGGTGGATTGAGTAGCACTAACCACAGCTTCATCAGTTCTTGACTCTCTTGACGGAGAGACAAGAAGTGGTTTATTGGCTCTTGATTTGTAGTTTGTAGTTTTTTAGGTCCTTGCTGCGAACGACCAAAGCTAGGGTTTTTTAAAACTTCTACAATATCAGCGTAGCGCGTCAGCACCCAATCTTTTCGTTCTGTCCGATAGTAAATTGGGTGGTGAGTCCGTAGGTAATCATAGGTGGGATAGGGGTTGGCGCGAAAGGAGGGCGATCGCGGATTAAATGGTAAAGGTAAAGTTTCGTTTTGAATCTGAAGAAACATGGGAATGGGGAATGGGGATTTGGGAATGGGGAATGGGGAATGGGGAATGGGGAATTGGGAATGGGGAATGGGGCCTGTTTTCAAACCCTCACGGTTCCTCACTATTGCCTGGAGCTACAGCTAATTGCCCTTAAAGGGCTAAAAAATCCAGGTTTTTCATCAGTATTGCTGGGAGGGAGATAAAGCCTCCCACCTTTTAGGTGGAGGAATGGTTACGCCTCAATTTGCCACAATATCAATTAGGGGAAATGACAGACACCACCTAAGTGGTGATTTTAGTGCATTATCCACAAGACTACTAAGAATACCAAGTTGTCCGGGAGGTTGGCGATCGCCATAAACGCGATCGAGATTTTGCTTCCACAGAGCGATAGTTCGCAGTGATTGAAATCGTCTATCTTGCATAAATTTAATTTTCCAGCCCGCTGATTCCAGATCTCGAACCAGTTCAGAAACCCTACAAAGAACTATAGAGCCACCAAAAGTTAATCTTTCTCCCGAATAGTTATCTGCCGCACAACTCTCTGACAAAATTAAGCGAGACGCACTTGAACGCAGTCGTTGTAGTAATTGGACTTTGTTACGAATATGGGAAATCATTTCTAGGGAAAATATCGTATCATATTCGTCAATATAGCTACCATTATCTTGGTCTAAATCTTGTTGCAACACATTTAAGCCTTGACTCCGGCAATATTCTACCTGTGCAGTGCTACATGAAATCCCTGTTACAGAGCAATTGCGCTCGGCAATTAACATCTTGGCTGGTGCTCCCCAACCGCAACCAATATCTAAAACCCGGGCACCGCTAGTAATATAAGGATAAAAATTCCTCACTGTTTGTTTCAGTCCGGTTTCTAAATCTTCACCGCCGTGAAAATACCCAAAATGATAGTGTAATTGATCGCCAATAATCTGTTTCCATTCCTGAATAGATTCCCTAGAATAAAAACTATCTAAGTCAAATTTTACCTCAGAGTTAACATTCATTTGAAGATTTCCCAGATAACCATTGATGTTGAAACCAAAGATAGGCTTTAGCTAAGAGCGGACGTTCCAATCCCCAAGATATTTTAATGTGACTCAATCGGCGTTCAAATACAGTAAAATTTTCCCTCGATTGTAAAAGGGAATCAGCAATCAAATTATTCGGCCAAGGATAGGGAGAGTTTATCGGATTAGTTAGACCAACCCAGTGTAACAATGCATCTCGTTTTTGTGCTTCACACAATCGAAGTTCTACTAAATAATCTAAGAAAACAGCCCAGCGAGATTCACTATCGGGTTGATTGTGAAAAATACATTCTAAACCAATTTGCGGATAAATTTTATTCCCTACATCCAAACAAACTGTTATCCTATCGACTAAAGCAAACAATTGCTTCATCAATAATTGTAATTCATCCGTTTCAGTTTCCCAGCCAATTTGTTGGAGATAGGGAATCAGGGAATTGGGTTGCAAACGTTTGACATTAACTCGCAAAGCTGGTGTGTTTCGGGATAACATTACGCCGATGTGACTTACGAACACTCCATGGGGACAAGCCGCAAAGCAGCGATAGAGATTTTCTTGCCACTCACACCAATTTGATCTACCTAAAAGTAAATCCAGAGATTTTGTGGCAATCCCATAGTTTTCAACTGCTGGCGATACTTCTTGTGGTAAGCCAAAGAAAATAGCAGGGAGGGGTAAAACCGATGATATCAAGTCCGGATAATTAGTTCCCCCTAACCCTCTCCTTACTAAGGGGAGGGTGTTTCCGGATTTACAAGTAACTAGATTGACTGGATATGAATTATTAATATCAAACTCCAGCCAAATTTCCGGTATGCTGTTATGAAGTGGAGATAAAGGATCAGACCATTCTGCTAAAAAATTCTCTAATTGTAACCAACCTGGAGGTGCTGATTCTTGAGCATCTGAGATCGCAGCAATAAATTCTCGCAATAACAGCAATTCGCCTTCATCCCGTACAACGCACTGCTGTAAATCTACCTGGGGAGAGTTTTCATCGAGACGACACTCAAAACCACCCCGTAGAATCGGTGCGAGATTGCCTGCTAATGCTTTTAAACCCAATGCGGCATCAGGTGTTACTAATGTTGGCTCCAGATTGGGCAAAAGTATATCAAGAGACTCTGTTAGGGTTGAGTGCATTTCGCTGGCAGAATTATGTTATTTAAGTCTTCCTCTAGAAGATCGCACAATTGAGGTAATGCCTCCAAATTATTTCTAGGAGTTACCTTTCGTACAGGCACTTTCACCGCCATGCGACTAAAACCAGCAAACTCCCGCGCCTGTTTATCCGAATCTAATTTTAAATGGTTGATCGAGCGGTGTCTCATCAACATCATCACGGCTTCCATTGGGGAAATGGGTTCAATCGCCGGTATTACAACCTCTTGCCGTTCTCCCAGAATGTAGATAGCAGCTAAGGGTAAGGGTTCTCTGTGAAATTGCCTTTTACTGCTGTTGTGGGTTAAATCCACAAAGCGTTTCTCGGAAAAGCTGAAAATCCGCTCCAAGCCAATTTCTGAACCATATAGGGCATTAATGGATTTGGGCCACAATCGCAAGCGCGGATAACCGGGTTCTACTAGCCAATCTCTAGCGCTATAGTTAAGAACTGCAATATCGTCCGAGAGAATAGAATGTCCCCGCTTAGCAAGAGCGGCTGCTGTGGTTGATTTTCCTGCCCCTGTTTCACCTACTATTGCAATAGCGTGCTGAGCAATTTTGACCACACAAGCGTGAAGACAAAGAGTACCTCGCAATCGCAAAGTACAGCCCAAAACTTGTCCCAACAACAGCCCAGAAACTTCTTCTAGCACCGAACGAGTCCAACTTGCCCAAATGCGATCGCCTTGAGAATTAATCTCGAAATCAAGTTGTCCGTCGCCACGAAACCAAAGATGGAAATAGTTGCCATTTTCTTTGGAGAGAAGATTCAATCCAGAGGAAACTGCCTCTACTTCTGCTGACGGCGGTTGCGATTCCCCCATCAAATCAACCCAGACATCGACGGTTCCATCAGAACTAGCAGGAATTAAACCTGGTAGAGCTTGGTTAGTCTGTATGGTTAAGCCGTAAATTCTATATCTAAAAATATTCACTAAATTTCATCTATAGCACTCACTTTTATCTGGTAATTTAAGTGACTTGATTTAAGTCTAGTGATAAGTTTGATTAATTTTGACGGATTTTATATTCTGTAGTGCGAGCGTCTCGCTCCCTTGTGAATAAATTAACCCATCATATTTAATGCAACAGATCGCTAGTAGTTTGTCCCATTAGTTTTAATGACTAGTTTTTTAGTCCTATTTATAGGACTTTAGCTAAAAGAGCGGGGGTTTCAACCCCAGGCGGGTGTGATAGAAAACCCATCATATTTTATGGGACAGACTACTAGTTAAGCATAATGACTTTTTTAATTGGTTAATGGATGTATAATCTCAAAAATTATTCGTTTCAATTACGAACTATATTGATTAATACCAGAACCACCATCGGAACCAACAAAAGTTTGAGTAGTCAACGTCAGTTCGCTAACTTTTCCAAATTTCTTTAGTTGGGGACTATGGTATGTCTTTTTATTGTTAGCAGTAGCTTGATTACAATCTATTTGAGACATGATTTTCTTCCTCACTTTTAATTTCAAATCAGGGATAAAATTCGTTTGTTCTTGACTTCTGGACACCGTTGCTGATTCAGCCAGTATGCCAGTTGCAGAACAGGTATAACACGACTATAGCTAGCAGGTGTAAGTTTCGCCAGTCCTTGCAGTTTTGAAAACAGGCGTTCGGTATTAACATAGGGAGTCAGAGCCGATGTGGTAGCCAATTCCATCATCCAAGGCTGGATACCTTGTTGCTGCACCCAATTATAATGAGCGAACCCTCTTAGGGGTGTTTTAGGTCGCTGTCGTACCGAATCAGGTAACAGACCTTTCATAGCTTCCCGTAGCAGGAATTTATCTTCAAACCAGGGAAATGAAGGTACCCTCAACAGATATTCCACCAAGCGCACATCGAAAAACGGAAAGCGAACCTTCACCGGAAAGCCACTGAAGCTCGGATGTGACCAGGCAAATATATTAGACCATAGGGGAGCAGTCGCCATCCCGTAGCGGTCTGTCTGCGGTGTTGCTGTCAATATGTCTTGCAGTCGTGCTTTTAAGTTAGCTCGTTCTGCAAAATCTGGGTTCAACCAATCGGGAAACTCAATTCCTTGTTGCTCTCTTCCCAGCCATCGACGCAACCGATTACCCAACCCCAATTGACAACGAACAGAGCGGATGTAACCCAAGGGGTTGAGTATCAAATGCCTCAAAGAAAGCAAATTATAGGACGCTGGATAAAGTGCAGGATCTCCACCAAATCCAGCTAGCAACACTCGACTATACCCAGATATACGTCTGGTAATCTCAACTTCCGCAACTTGGTTGGGAATTAGTAGGGGTTCGGGATAGAGGTATTCTGGTTGTTGCGGAGGGGGTTGCTGGATGTAATCTTCCGCCACCAGGTACTCAATGGGGAAACCCGCAGCTTCTGCCACTTGTCTAGCATAGTCTCCTTCATCGTCAGTTATGAGATGTTTGTAGACAATTGTATAAGCCCGAAAATCCACGGATGAATCCAGTGCCTTCATTGACCTATAGGCTGTGGCGGCGATACTGGTGGAGTCCATTCCCCCGCTCAAATGAGTACCGGCGCGATTGGTTCGCAATCGGTCTGCAATGGAGCGTTCAAATAACTCCTGAAACTGCTCTACATATTCGATTGGGCGTTTGTAACGTATACATTCAACTTCTTCCGGTAACTGCCAGTAACGTTGAATGCGTACCTTTCCTTGAGAGTAAGTCAGCTTGTGAGCGGGTGGTAACTTTTGGATATCGGCAAAAGTAGTCGTGGCGACATCGATATTCATGCTAAGTAACAGGAAATCCGCGATCGCCTGTTCGTTAAAACTATCTGATACCTCTGGATAGAGACGCAGACAATTGAGGTAATTGCTGAAAATTAGGTTTTTCCCAATTTGTGCATAGTAAAAAGGCACAATGCCAAATTGGTCCCTGGCACAGAACAAGCGTTGCTGGGGACTATCCCAAATAGCAAAAGCAAAATCCCCACTTAGTTGTTCTAAACAAGCCTCTCCCGAAACCCGATAGGCATGTAAAACCAAGTCAACATCTGTTACCTCTTTACTAGAAATACCCAGCCGTTCAATCAACTCATCTCGCCGATCCAAGCGGATATCTCCAGTAATCCAAACTTCCCCATCCAAACTGTGGGGTTGTCGTTCTTTCTCTGAATCCCAAGTCGTTCGCAATAGAGCATGTCCAAAACCAACATGACGCTCGCTCCAAATCTCCTGAGCGTCAGGATTTTGAGGTCTCATCAAATCGGTCATTTGTTGCAAAAGGTCAGAGTCAATGGGTAGACCATCACCGTGAATAATACCAATAAAACCGCTCATAATTTGGGGTTTAAAAGTTTTTCTTCTACTAATTCTTCAACCAAGGTAATCAAATATGAGTTCCATATAATACGGTGATATTAACCAATGAAAAAACCATGAGCTAATTTATTTAATTCAACTAACGATACAGTATAAATACTTTATTGTTAAATCAACCTCAGTGTTTACACTAATATAGAGTCACTAATTTCTCTATCTTCAAGGTTTAAAGAGATATAGGAGTGAGTGAGTAATTGATTAATTATTTATCTTCTCTTCTCACATCCTGTTCTTTGCTACTAACCTGAGTAAGTAATTGATATCGCTCGTTATTATCTTTAGCTTTGCCGTAATAATAATTGTAATAACCCGAATAACTGGGCTTGTATCCTTTAACACCGTTGGCAACAATTCCTAATAAATTAATATGCGAAACCTCCAAATCATTTAAAACTTGTCTGAGTGCTGGTTTTTCTGTTTTATCCAAACCTACCACCATCATTAAACCATCAGTTTGAGAAGCCAAATATTTGGCATCAGCAAAACCATGCAATGGAGTAGTGTCAATGATTACTAAATCGTATTTAGTTTGAAAATCTAGCAGTAAGTCTTTCATCTTAGCAGAAGCAAGCAACCGCGCTGGATTGGGAGGAATTTGTCCTGCAGTTAATACTGATAAATTTTCTTCTGACGGTAAAGTCTGAATTAAATCTTGGGCTTCTGCAACGCCGGAAATAGCATTAGATAAACCCCAAGTATTTGTCAGACTATCAAGATAGCGATGAATAGTAGGATTACGCAAATCCGCATCAACAAGCAAAACTCGCTTACCCATAGCTGCTGCAACTTTAGCAAAATATAAGGAAATGGTAGATTTACCTTCCCCTGGTAAAGCTGAACTGATAACTAGGGATTTTAATATTTTGTCTGGTTCGAGAAAATCTAAATTTGTTTGTAATGATATATAAGCTTCCCAATAAGCAGAATTAGCTAAAGTTCCATTACGGGATAGCTGAGTTATGGCTGTTTTTAACTGTTTGTGATAGGGAATTGTCCCCAAAAAGGTTTGTCCTATATCGTTTTGTAATTCTTCAGGGGAATGGTATTTATTATTCAGTTTACCCGCAATTATTGCGGCTCCGACACCAGCTAACACACCAGCGATTCCACCTAAAGCTAAATCACGAGGAATATTGGGTGATATAGGTTGTTTCGGTGCTTCAATTTGAGAAATTACTTGCCATGGAGAAACTTTTCTTGCTGTCTCTATCTGGAGATTTTCTTTAGCGGTGAGAAATCGACCTAGACTTTGGTTAGCAATTTCTAATTTTCGATTTAAATCTGTATATTGACGAATAACCCTTGCAAATTGTTGTAAATCTCTGCGAGCTTGATTTTCTACAGCAGCTAGATATTTTAGTCTGGTTTGCAATTTCTGTAATTGAGTCGCTGTTTCGATTAATTTTTGAGTTAGCTGTAAGCGAATTGATTTTTGAGTAGAAATGGCTGGAAGTTGATTGAGTTCTTTAATATTGAGTTCTCTAAGAGTTTCAATTCCTAAAACCGCGACTACTTCTTGTCTAATTAGAGATAATATACGCTCTCTTTTTTCCAGTAAATCGACAATTGCAGGATGTCTATTTGTATATCTGCTTGTCTGTTCGGCAAGTTGAGTATCAATTTGTTGCAATTGTTCTTGCCAAGCTAAATAGCGCGGTGCTTCGCTCAAAGTAGAAATTACCCGTGCTTGCTTGATATTTAGTCCCAACTCCTCCTCCAAGCTATTGAAAACAGATTGAGTTTCCCCGAGCAGAGTTAAAGCTTGTTGTTTTTGCTCTAGCGCAGTTGCCAAACGTCCACTCAAAACTTGACTTTGCTGTTCGGGATTCACCAGATTGTACTTACGTCGAAATATTTGTAACTCTCCTTGGAGTCTATCTACACGTTTCCTCAAATCTGGTAATTGAGTCTCGACTAGTTTTTCAGCTTGAAGGGTACTACTTTTTAATTTATTTAAGGAATAATCTGTATAAGCCTGTTTTAGCTTGTTTAAAATAAATTTGATTTTTTCTGGATTAATATCTTGATAATTTACTTCTATAATTGCCGTACCTTCTAAATGATTAAGTTTTAATCTTCTGACAAGTTTGTCATAGTTCAAATCTGAATAATGACTTTGAATTTCGGGTAGCAGAGGAGAGATAACCTTATAACTCGTCAATACCTCCATTTCCGTCTTAAAATCTCGAAACTGCGGTCGTATAAATGACGATCCTCTTTGTTCCGAGAGTGGGTTAACATTAATTTCTGCTGCGGAGTCGAGAAACAATTGGAATTTTTGGCTGTATATCGGTTTTTGCAACCATCCTCTATATACGACCCCAGCCGTTATTGCTAAAGCAATAGGGATAATCAAAAACAAACGACGACGCAGCACCGAAGCAAGCTGACGAAGCTCCCAGGGGTCTTCTCTTGGCTGTTGTGAAGGAATTTTTTCTAAGTATTCACTCATGGGAACCCACTTTTAAAATTACATGTAAACAGGGAATGGGGAACGGGGAATAGAAAAGTAGATAAAATTATAAATTGTCGGTATTAGTCTAAATAAACTGATTGCTTACAGGCTTCAGTGTTTGCACTTAAAATTAAATTATCTTCGTAAAAATTTAACGTAAGAATACATAAGAAGGGAACGGGGTTCGAGGAAATAGGTTTATAAAATTTACATTGCTCTGTTCCTGATATCCGTTGTAATACTAATTATTTGACAAACAAAGCTCTATAAAACTTATCGTATATGGTTAAAGATTAAATAGCTGGCATTTTTTAGTTTTTTATATTTTTCCCCATTCCCTCCACAACATCTTCCAAATCTAAAACCCGAGTTTTTCTACTAAACACGTTTGCTTGATAAACCTTCCTGTTAGTAATATCCAAACCAGTTAACCAACCGCTTCTACTATCATAAGCACCCGTATCGATATCTAGCCAACCTTTACCTTGTACCAACTTTCCTGGAACAACACCCCCGAATTTAAAAGTTGGCGTATGACCTACAATAATTAATTTATTGGGAAAATATGGTTTACTCGTACTGTAAAAAGGCTGACGAATCCAGCAAAATTCTTTTTTAGTTTGCTTATCCAGGGGAATTTGGGGATTAACACCTGCGTGAACCGCCCAAATATCTCCCAAATCTAGATATAGTGGTAAACTAGCAAACCATTCTAAATGAACTGCTAGCAAAGATATATCGAGTTGAAAATAGCTATTAATAGTTTCTTTATAGGTAAAAGCAGCCTTTTCAATAACTTGTTTGGTAATTCTTTTGCTTTGAAAGTAGTCTAAAAACATTTGTTCGTGATTGCCCAATAAGCAATAATACGCACTTTTACGGACAAATTCCACTACTTGGGCGCTTTTGGCACCCCTATTAATCAAATCTCCTAAAAAGTAAACTTGGTCATCACTATTGAGTGCTATCGCATTTAACAAAAGCATCAAACCATCGTAGTTAGCGTGAACATCACCGATAAAAATTCGCCTTACACCTGTAGTCATTTTAAACTGAAAGAAGAGGGAAGAGCCGAAGTTGGAAGAAGGCTTCTTCCTCCTTCGTTACGAACGAAGTTCGTTAATTAAAGAAAATTATTCTAGCAAAAATATCTTCATTATAATTACCAGTTTCTCAAAAACAGTGTTACAAAAGAAGAGATGGTAGGAGTAAAAAAAAATACAATCAGAAAGAGTTATTATGCTAACTTAGATAAGTTTTAGCTTCAAATATATTTTTTGTAAAAGTGAAGGTATCAATAATTACGGTTGTTCGTAACAATGAGTCTACTATAGCCCATGCTATTAATTCGGTATTGAGTCAAGATTATCCAGATATTGAATATATTGTTATTGATGGAGATTCAGACGATGCTACAGTCGATATTATTAAATCCTACGGCAAGAGAATAAACAGATTTATCTCCGAGTCTGACGAAGGCATGTATGACGGGATGAATAAAGGGTTAAAGTTAGCCACGGGAAACATTGTCGGGTTGCTCAACTCAGATGATTTCTACGAACATAACGGAGTAATTTCCGAAGTTGTGGAACAGTTCATCCGAAGGAAGGTAGATTTGATTTTTGGCGATATAGTATTTGTTAACCCTCAAAATCTCCACCAAGTAATCAGATACTATAGTTCGGCAAAATTTCATCCCCAATTATTAAGTTGGGGTTGGATACCGGCTCATACAAGCTGCTTTCTTAAACGTGAGGTATAGAACCCATTTGGGATCTATTTAACCAGTTGCGAGGCTTTTAAGCATCAATCGGACAAAACAAAGATTATTCTTAGTGTTAGAGTGTTCAAGAGTTCTTTCTAAGTTTTTGACCATGCTTTTACATCTTTCCATCCTAGAGTTGGTTCTTTCATTAACCCATCTTGCTTTGTCTGGAACAAAACCTATTTTTCCTTCTTTTTCTTTTTGGATTTTAG
>JBHJJJ010000221.1:0-16247 GCA_050042755.1 Rivularia sp. (in: cyanobacteria) | reverse complement strand
TTAGAGTATAGGCTGAGTAAGGAGTAAGAAGTAATGAGTAAGAAGTAATGAGTAAGAAGTAAGAAGTAATGAATAATGGGAGTATTTCAGACTTTATTGACAATATAGCCGAATTAATGACAGTTCGGCGTTTGCCCTGTCACCTGCCCCTAGGAGCAAAATATGCCAGTTGCATAATTCCTATAAATTATATAGAAAATTTATTATAATAGTTTTTTACTATAAAACTGATTTATTTTAATTAATTTTTAGATAAGAATTAATTATTTTTTTATCAAAATATAGGGAGACAGAAAATAATAATATAGACTTGACACTTTACATTTATACTGATTTTTATCGGCGTTTAACATAGTTAATTTATGGGGAGTTTTTATGTCTGTCAGCGAATTATTTAATATTGCAAATATTTTTGTATTACCTTTTTGGGCGTTGATGATTTTTTTACCAAAATGGAAAATTACTCAACGAGTAATGGAATCCTATATTCCATTTCTACCCTTAGCTGGACTATATTTGTATTTATTTATCAGTAGTATTACACCAGAAAATGCTCAAGCTTTATCCAATCCCCAGCTAGCAGATATTGCTCGCTTTTTTGCGTCGGAAACCGCTGCTGCAACTGGATGGATTCATTTCTTAGTTATGGATTTATTTGTGGGACGTTATATTTATTTAGCTGGTGTCAAAACGGGTGTATGGACTTTTCACTCTCTTGCACTTTGTTTATTTGCAGGTCCTTTAGGTTTACTATCTCATATTTTTACCTACTGGATTTCTCAGAGATTTTTCTCTCAAAAATCAACCGATACTCAGACTTCAAATATAACAACTTCGGTTAGTAATACCTGAATATTATCTTTGATATTTTTTGAGAGTGGTCGGTTCTATACCTGTCCACTCAATACAATATGTTTTTGTTTAAAATATTAATTTATACACAATACTTCCTAAAATCATAATTTGATCTGCGACTAAATCGTTTTTTTGTATATAGGTACAAGTATACCAAATTGGATACCATAGTTATTTTTTGAGAAAAGTAATTGTAGTTTGAACCATCTTGTAAAATTAAGAGCTTTGATAAATAATAGAATATAGAATAATATTTTGTGATATTAAATCACAATACAAATTTCAAGTTATTGAGGCGTGCACGAGTGGAGCTATACTTTCTAAATTTTATCTGTTAGGTAAAAAATCACAGATTGTAATTTAAATTAAGGAGAAGCCAGTGAATCGTTCATTTCAGGTATTGCTGGTAGAAAATAGTAAAGAAAATACAGCTTTGCTATTTGAGCAATTACAACTATCACAAAGCTATCAGGTTATTAGTAAACGAATTGACAGTATTGAACATTTTCATGAAGTTTTAGAGGAAAAACAATATCATCTCATAATTGCTGATTACAACCAGCTACGAATAGGCTACAAAATTATATTACAGATTTTACTAGAAAGAAAATTAGAAGTACCCTTAATTCTAATCGCGACTGTTATAGATGTAGAAACAGCAGTTACTGCGATCAAATTAGGTGTTAGTGATATAGTAATCAAAGATAATTTAGTAAAATTAAAAGATAGCATAGAACAAGAATTTAAGAAAGCAGAATTAGGGCAGCAATATTATACTCAAGAAAACTGCGATAAAGCTTTGCAGAAATTAAATAATACTCAAAAACAGCTTGTAGAAAATGAAAAAATGTCTTCTTTAGGAAGATTATTAGCCGGAATTGCTCACGAAATTAATAATCCAGTAAACTTTATTTTTAATAATTTAAATTTTGTTGATGATTATATCCAAGATACACTGAAGCTATTAGAACTTTATCGACAGTATTATTGCAACCCGGTAGCAGATATTGAGGCATATGAGAAAGAAATTGAATGGGAATTTATTCGGGAAGATTTACCAAAAATTCTATCTTCTATGAAGCTAGGAACCGAACGTATTCGCGATTTAACTTTAGGTTTGCGACATTTTTCGCACAACGATCGCAGTAACATGCAAACTGTGGATATTCATGAAATCATTGATAGTGTATTAATGATTTTACAGCATAGATTAAAGCCATATGGGGGAAAAAATGAAATCCAAATCATTAAAAATTACAGTAAAATCCCATCGGTAAAATGCTATCCAGGTCAATTAAATCAAGTATTCATGAACTTGATTGCTAATGCCATCGATGCACTTGAAGAACAAATGAATTACGATATTGTCAAGATAGATTCATCACCTCCTTATATTAAAGTTACCACTAAACAAAATTATGATAATTCAAATATTATCATTATTATTTCAGATAATGGTCTTGGTATATCTACTGAGAATAAAGACAAAATTTTCAATGCTCTTTTTACAACTAAGGCTCTAGGTAAAGGAACTGGATTTGGTTTATCAATTAGTTATCAAATTGTGGTAGAAAAGCATGGTGGAAAATTGGAATGTTTTTCAGAGCCAGGAAAAGGCACAGAATTTAGAATAGAAATTCCAATTCTGGGGAATGACTAATATTATCTGAAATTAAACACCTATCATATTGATGGGAATTGGTAAAAGTTAAGATATAATTGGAAAATTATTAATTATATTGTAAATAATTATTCAGACTCTATATAACTGGGGATAAACTATTTTTGTCAAGATTCATTCTAAACATTTACCATAAATCCACTGTATATCTTATATCTCTACATATTCAATTATCTATAATGACTTTTTTTGACAGGGGAAGGCGGTATAAAACATGGACATAATTTCCGCTGATTAATTTGTTACTCTAGAGGCAGTAGCAATACTCTGTGCTTCAGAAATAAATTCTCTATTAAAAGTAATAGAAGAGACTATTATTATGACGGATTCGGGAGATAAAATTAATCGTCGTTATAGCCAAGAAGACGTACAGCAAATTTTGCAGTTAGCCATCGCTCATCAAGCTGACGACAATAAGGAGTTTTCCCACGAGGTGCTTTTGGAAATTGCAGGGGAATTGGATATCTCTCCGGAAACTCTAAAATTAGCAGAAGATAATTGGGCAGCAAAACAAGGGGAAATACAGCATCGGCAAGCATTTAACGTCTACCGCCAAAGAAGATTTAAAAAGCGTGTAGGTAATTATACTATTGCCAATACATTTTTACTATTAATAAATTTTCTTACGGTTGGTCATATTAGCTGGTCCCTTTATATTTTACTCTTTTGGGGTATGTTTTTAGGTTTGGATGGCTGGAATACGTTTCAAACTAAAGGTGAAGATTATGAAGCCGCTTTCCAAAGATGGTATCGAAATCATCAGCTAAAACGTTCTTTCAATAATCTAATCAATAAGTTTTTTAAAGCTACTTCTGGATAAAATCATCTCAATAAAATAACTTTTGAATTTATGAGGCATATAAATTTTGATTAATTTTACGTTTAATTTTGCTTGACGATAGAGGAATTTTTGTGTTCATAAACCCGGTATCTCCGAGATAACGGGTTTATTTATTAACTGTATTACTTAAAGTTTGCTGTGAGAACCGTCGCAATAAGGTGAATTGCTGGTATGCTTACAATTTCACATTGCCACATTCTATTTCTCAGTTATTTCAAAAGCAAGTGGTGTAAATTCAGTACCTTTATGAGAACGATTCTAAAAAGGTTGATTGCTTGATTTTCCCTTCTCTACACCAGTAAGTAGAATATTCGCTCACAAATGCAATATATGAATGGGTTAGAAAGTATTTACATCAAAAAAGCATAATGAATAATTATTTTTATATACCCTAACGCCGAAAAGCAATTTTTGATCAATTAACTCTCTTGTAAATATTCAATCGCCGCTTCTAATTTTGAAGGGTAATTTTGAGCAAAACTTTCAAACCAAAGTCCTTCCTGAGATAACGGTTCCAATTTTTCTAACCATTCTTTAGCTTTATTTTTTAAAGCCTCTACTTGTATTTCTTTAAGTTTTTCTTGTCGAATTCGTTCATTTTCAATTTCTTGCTGTTTTTGTTGTTCATCTAATAATTGTTTTTCTTCAAAATCTTGCTTAATCTCAGATAAAATACTGTCAATTGCATCTTTTTTTGGTGAAGAAGATGCAAAAAGAGAGGAAGATAAAACAGATGAGTCAAGCTTTTCTGTCTTGGCTTTCTTTAGTCGATCAACTTCCTCTATTTTCGACTCTGGAGAATTCGCTGGTTGCTGATATTCTGTTTTGAGTTCCGACAACAACTTATCAATGGAATCCATTTGTTTAATTCCGATTAATTAGAATTATTAATCAATAATTGCATTTAGCAACACTTCTGAAAGACTGTAGTCTTCCATATCATTCATTGTAATTGTGTCACAGATATCAAACTTGGCTCCAGCGCTTTGCATTTCATCATCCAATACCTTGAGAAAGCGAGTAGCGTTAGGATCTGTACCAACTTGAATAAAAGAAATTCCTAACTCTTCATCCCTATCCATGCGACGAGAAGTTTCGATAATCACCTTCATAACTGCTTTTCTATCATCTGGTTCCCCATCAGTAATAACTAAAATAGTTTCACCATTCGGCTTGCTTTCACCAGCAGCTTTTCGTTGAAAATAATTATCGGTAGCATGTTTTAATACCATAGCCAAATCAGTAGTTCCGGAAGGATCGTTTTCTCGAAAAACTTGCGTAACTTTGCTCGATGTGACATTCTCATATCTTTTGAATCTACCAGAGAAAGTATAAACTGTAATACCATCTGGATCGAATTGCTCGCATTTACTTGCTAAAGCAAAAGTTGATTCTTCAGCTGCTACCCATCTAGTTCTACCAGCCTTTTGATCCGGGGTTGCCATGCTACCGCTTTTATCAATAATTAAAGTATAATCGCGATTTTCTAACATTGATTAATTCTCCTAAAATTAATTTATTAACTTAATCAGTAATTGCATTTGTTAATATCTCTGCAAGAGTCATATCCTCCATATCATCCAAAGTTATGGTGTCACAAATATCAAACTTTGCACCAATGGATTCCATTTGATCGTCTAAGGCTTTGAGAAATTTTGTTGCTTGAGCATCGGAACCAACTTGAATAATTGATATAGCTAGCTCTTCATCTATTTCCATCTGACGGGAAGCATTAATAATCACTTCAAAAACCGCTTTTCTATCGTCTGGCTCACCATCAGTTACAACTACGATCGTTTCTCCGTTGGGCTTAGTTTGGCCAGCTGCTTTACGTTTAAAGTAATCATCTGTTGCCTGTTTGAGTACACTTGCTAAATTTGTAGTACCCGCAGGATCGTTTTCCATAAATATCTGGGCGACTTTATCTGAAGTCACATCGTCGTAACGTTTAAATTTTCCAGAAAACAAATAAAGCGTCATTCCATCGGGATCTAACTGCTCGCACTTTCTCGCTAAGGCAAGAGTAGATTCTTGCATTATCTCCCATCTACTTCTACCACCAACTTGATCGGGAGTAGACATACTACCGCTTTTATCAATAATTAAGGTATAGTCGCGCTCTTTAATCATTTAGTTTACTCCTTTAATTACTACTGCGAACTACTAGTTTAACTGTTGGCTATTTACACCGCAGCTTTTGCGGATGCTTTGTAATGATCGTTTAATTTATTCAAAATCGCAAGCTCTTGTAATACCACCGCACCCGATGAAAAGTCTCTCAAGTTGTTGAATTTAGAGTAATTGTCAAATCAGGTGATATTTTAGTTACAGTTCCGAGGCATAAAAACCCAAGTGATTCGCAACTGGACGTTCCCGCATGGGTAATTTAGTGTGACTCGGTGCATTTAGCAGCTTTGGTTTTTTATTCTTGGCCATAACTAATGTAGTGGAACCCCCACCATCTAAATTGAGAGCCTTATATGCACCCAATTTCCTCGCAATGCTTGTTAATTCTGCGATCGTCACACCTTCACTGTAAAGCGGTTGTTTCCCATCTACAACAATCAGCCAGAGAATATTTCCTTCTTTATTAGTCGCTACTGCAACCCTTGGATAAGGCTTATCTTTACCGAAATCGGAATTTACAGCTTTACCGTTAATTATAAAAACATCCCTACCTGCGACAGCTTGAAGGGTATTTTGAGGACAATTTCCATCCTCTAAAATTTGGGCGCGCCCTTTTGTCGAAATACACAAAACTCCCCACTTCCGATGGGCTTTTGAGTAATGCTTGCCATTAGAAATTGCTTGTCCGACAACAGAAGTTATATCTCCACTATAAGGATAATAATCCCAAGGGGTATTTTCACGGAAAGGATAAAAATAATTAGCATTTACAGCTAATTGTAGTTTAAATTCTTGCAAAAATTTTGAGGTAGTCCGCGCCAAGGTTGTATTAGTTTTACCAGTATATTGCGGTGGAGTTACCAGCACTTTTACTCCTGGCACGGATAAATCAACAGTTACAATATGAACCAATACTGGACGCGCACTCAAATTAAAATTACGCTTGTAAACAATACCTTTAAATAATTTTTGTTTGTAATTAGTTTGAGATGGACGGGAAAAACACCACCAGCTATAAACTATTAATGGTAATAATAAGAATACTGTGACCGTTGCGAGGATAAATCCCTTAAAAAATTCTTGCTTTCGAGAATTGAGCATTGATATTTTATCATTATATATATGGAGCATCAAAATATTAACTTTGCTAACCAAAATTTGCAAAACCGTTCTTTTAAAGGTCTAAACCTGAATGGTGCTAACTTTAGTAGATCGGATATTCGTGGATGCAATTTTAGTAATACTTCATTACGAGAAGCTAATTTCGATGGTGTTAAAGCAGGTCAAACTCCTAAAATACTTACCTTTGTAATATCTATTGCATGTATAACAACTATCATCGTATTTCATGCAGTTAGTAAATAGATATTTGGAGTCATAGAAAGAACTCCAGAAAGTCCAATTTGGAGTTATGCTCTAGCTTTATCTATAAGCTTAGGGGTTGCTGGAATCGCTTGTGTCACAATGAGTTTAGCTCCCGGGAAATCCTTCTTAAAACGTATCGCTACCATACTTTCCGGTGCTACTTCAGGAGCGATTTTAGGATTCTTTTATGGGGGAACTGCCGCAGGTGGCAAAAATCCACAAGTAGCAATTGCATCTGCTGTCATAGGAGCATTAATAATGGCAGCAAGCAGCTTTTATTTTAAGAGAGGATTCGTACCAGTTATTTTATCTACATCTGGCACAGTAACTACTTACGGATTTGCTTTCTTAATAGGAACAAGAGCAATTGCTTTTCTAAGCACCCAAAATCTTATTTGGGGATTTTGTTTAAGTTTTTTATCATTAATTTACATTGGATTAACATTAATAACTCTATGCTATAGCATCAAACAAATTACTACTTATTCACTAACATCTTTCCGAGCTTCCGACTTAACAAACGCTAATTTTAACAACGCAAAATTAGGATTGAGCGATTTTACCGGTGCTATCGGAAGGGAAATAGGAGTTAGGAGTTAAGAATTAACCCTATCCCGGCTTTACCATTAACAAGGTTGATTCAGAGGAGGAAGACAGGGATTAAGAGTTAAGAATTATGCAATCATACCGCTCCTTTAAACTTGAATAAATCTAAACCTTCTTAAACAAGATTACAGGTATTCAAGACGCAGTAAGAGCAGTACTACCTACGGATTGCGGGGTTCCAATAACTATAGACAACATTGCCCAGCCTTTGTGTCGGTGCGGCTTTCGTGTCGTGAAAAAACTAGTTTTTTGGTGCTGGCCGCACCGACACAAACCAAAATTTTGGGTTTTCTATAGACATTGTGTCTAAGGCTGGGCAATGTTGTCAATGTTTTATGTAGGGGAGGAATCTCGCCTCCCTGATGAAGCGCCAAACGGCTTCCCATTTAATTTTTTTCTTTTGGCTGTAATGGATTTCTTTAAACCTTTTATCGATAATTGTAATTCTTTTATATGTCTATTTAAACATTCGGATGAAGAGGATATTTTACCTTTTATTGAAGCGTAAATACTATTAAACTGCCGTGCATTTATACCGTATATTTTTTTTAAATGAAGATTTGAGAATATTTAATTTTTCACCCCGAGATAATGCAATATAAAGATTTCGCTCCACCTTACCAAACAATCTTCCCATTGATTCACAAAAGTCATTAAGGTAGCACGGGACTAAAGTTTGATAAGTTACACTACTCATTTCAATGAATCCGCTACTTCTCTTAATTGCTCAACAATTTGCTTATTTTTATGACTACGGCTGCCATATAATCTGGCACTAAATACTGTAATCATTTCAATTAGATCTGCCGCTAAGTCTTCTTCAAATGATGAATCTTCCGACCTATTAATCATAATTACTTCACAGCCAAATTGTTCACATAAACTGAATATTAATTCTGAACCAAATCTTAATAGTCTATCTTTGTGACATAAAACTAACCGCTCTACTTGATATGTCGTGATTAATTTTATTAGTCTAATTAACCCTTTTTTACGGTAATTTAATCCGTTGCCCAAGTCACTGATTATTTCATAACTCCAACCATGTTTAGCGCAGTAAGCTTCTAAGACCATTTTTTGACGTTTCAAGTCTTCTTTCTGGTCATTACTACTGACTCGTGCATATGCCACTGTTAGAGTTGATGCATTTTTATTACCCAGCAAACTACTTACTTCATAACGACGATGACCTCCAGCTGTTCTCTCTGACTTAATTTGACCAGTTCGCTCCCATTCCCGCAAGGTTTTGGGAGTCACTCCAAGCAGGTCTGCTGCTTGTTTAATCGTCAGCTTGGACACCACAAATAAACTTGAACTACTACCCCATATTACCTTCTATATTGTTCGATAAAGTATAAGATTGTTTAAGTTTTTTGTAGCTGTTGTTAAACCCAATGCCTAAGCATCAAACAGTTTGCTTGACAACTTCTCCTTTAGAGCTAGTAATTGGTTTTACTGAATTTAATACAGCCTTCAATAATCCTGGAAATAATTCTTCTAAATCTTTGCTTCGCAGGGTGTTGATGTGTTGGGTTCCTTCTTTACGAGTTGATACTACTCCCGATTCTCGCAAAATCTTAAAGTGGTTGGACATCGTTGATTTAGCGATCGCAAAATCAAAGTCCCCACAGCATTGCTCTTTCTTCATTGCTAACTGTCGTACAATCTCTAATCTTACAGGATCCCCTAAGGCATAAAGCACTCCTGCTAAAGATATATTTTTTCGCTCTGGGTGATAAAGAAATCTCATTGTTGCAGGTTGTCTTAAAAAGGTCTATATTTTAATTATTCGATTTTATCGAATTATAGAAATAATATATTAAGAGGAGGACAAGTATGTCATCCATTACGAATGTGACAGAAGCCACCTTTAAGCAAGAAGTCCTCGAAAGCGAAGTACCTGTACTGGTAGACTTTTGGGCCCCTTGGTGCGGTCCTTGTCGAATGGTAGCTCCAGTGGTAGACGAAGTTGCTGGGGAATACGATGGACAAGTAAAAGTGGTAAAACTAAACACAGATCAAAATCCCACCGTCGCCAGTCATTACGGTATTCGCAGCATTCCAACGCTGATAGTCTTCAAAGGCGGTCGGCAAGTGGATACGGTTGTGGGTGCAGTACCAAAAACAACCTTGACTAAAACTTTAGCACAGTATCTCTGACCTCGGAAGAGGAAGGGATATTGTCAAAATTGAAAAGTAAAAAGTAAAAAGTGTTTTGATTTCTACTTTTGGCTTTTGATAAAAACTATTTTCTCTTCCTCTTCACTTCGAGTGAGTCAATAATAAAAGTCTTAGGTTGACTAAACGATGATATGGTAAAGAGTTGGCGGCAGTAGAACCAAACATAATGAATGGTAAATTAATTGTCTTTGAAGGGGTAGAAGGCTGCGGTAAAGTGCGATTCGTTGGCTAGAAACCAAGAACCATAAGGGTTCGAGGGGGATTAGCCGCAAGGTTCAGAACCTTGACAACTGAATGATAATGTAGGTGAGAATCCTACCCCGTAGGTGCTACGGTGAAAGCACTTCCCCCAGGTTTGAGACTGGTCATCAAAGCCTGAAGCGGGGATGAAAGGCGAAATCTACTGGAAGCTTAATCCGGGGAACGCCAAGCAAAGTGTCCATGAGTAAAGATATCTTGAAGATGCGTTTGAATCGTCGTTAAGCCAAACTAGCGAAAGGGCTGATACGCTAGAGCCAAAAGGCAAAGGAAAAGGAGATGGCAGTTTTTACCCTGACCATCATGCACCTCCGATAAACCCGGCGAATAGCATCACTCTAAAGACACACAGAATTATCATTCGGAACGAAGTAACCTATCGATGGCTCTCAGGAAGGTCGATTTCTTGAGTAGGTACCAACCGCAAGCCACGAATAGGAAAGATTGAATCAGAAGCGAAGGCTTGGAGTAATGTCCAAGATATGCTGACGGATTCACGGTGAGTTGGAAGATAAAGTCTCAAGTAGAGGTAAAATGTCTAAAACGAGTTTAAAGACTACGGTAGAATGGCGCTCGATAAACTGGCGAAAGCTAGAGCGACGAGTGTATAAGCTTCAAAACAGAATTTATCAAGCCGCAAAACGTGGTGATATCAAGACATATCGCAGGCTCCAAAAACTTCTATTGAAATCCTGGTACGCCAAAGCATTAGCAGTAAGACGTGTAACCCAAGATAATAAGGGAAAGAAAACAGCAGGTGTAGATGATGTTAAATCAGTAACCCCACCACAAAGGTTAAAACTAACCACAGAACTTTCCCTGGAAGACAAGGCAGATGCAATCCGGAGGGTTTGGATTCCTAAACCTGGAAAAACGGAGAAAAGACCCCTTGGAATCCCTACAATGAGAGACCGCGCACTGCAAACTCTTGTAAAAATGGCTTTAGAGCCGGAATGGGAAGCCAGATTTGAGCCAAATTCCTACGGTTTTAGAGCCGGAAGGTCATGTCACGACGCGATCGAAGCCATTTTTCGATCCATAAAACAGGTTCCCAAATACGCCTTAGATGCAGATATTGCTAATTGTTTCGATAAAATTAACCACGAAGCACTTCTTTCTAAGCTAAACACCTTCCCTCAGCTACGTCGTCAAATAAGAGCATGGCTGAAAGCGGATGTGATAGACAAAGAAGGATACAAAAAAACGGAAGATGGCACACCACAAGGAGGAGCTTTAAGTCCTCTTCTTGCGAACATTGCACTACACGGAATGGAAGAACGAATTAAACAATATGCTGAAACCTTGGACATAAAAAATTGTCTCGGAAGACAGCAAGGTAAAAGAGACAAACGAGCCTCTGTTTCACTAATTCGTTATGCGGACGACTTTGTTATCCTGCACAAAGACCTAAACGTAGTAGAAAAGTGCAAAGCCATCATATCCTCATGGTTAAAAGAAATGGGATTGGAACTCAAAGAAGAGAAAACCAACATAGTCCACACTTTGAATCATCATCAAAACGAAACTCCAGGTTTCGATTTCCTAGGATTCAATATAAGACAACACATAGTTGGCAAAACTCATTCAAAAAGGGGCTTTAAAACCATAATCACCCCCTCTAAAAAGAGTATCAAATCTCACCTCAAAGAAATCGGAACAATCATCAAATCTCACAAAGCTGCACCCCAAAGGGCTTTAATTAATAAATTAAACCCGGTTATACATGGGTGGACTAATTACTACTCTACAGTAGTAAGTAAAGAGACTTTCGGCAATCTAAGAAACAAAATATTTGAGAAACTGAGGGCATGGGCTTACAGAAGGCACCCAAAGAAAAACAAGACATGGGTATGCGAAAAGTACTGGATAACAAAAGGAGAAAGAAACTGGGAATTCGCCCAAATATGGGAAGGAAAAACGTATATTCTAGCTAATCATCCGGACAAACAAATTGAAAGGCATACACTAGTTAGGAACGAAGCTTCCCCCTATGATGGCAACCTAGTATATTGGAGCGAAAGACACGGGATGAATCCCTTGCTTCCTAATAGAGTAGCAAAATTACTCAAGAAGCAAAAAGGTGTCTGCCCATATTGCAATATGAAATTTTTGGAACAAGATGTAATGGAAGTAGATCACATTACCCCCAAGTCGAAAGGCGGAAAGGAGGAATATGAAAACCTACAACTTTTGCACAGACATTGCCACGATGAAAAGACTGCCAAAGACGGCAGTCTTACGGTACGCAAGAAAAGCGCTGACTCACCGAGGAGCCGAATGTAGCGAAAGTTACAAGTTCGGTTCTGAAGAGCAGTAGGGAAGGTGACTTCCTTACTGACTTTAATACTACGCAAATGCAGCTTTGTAGTCAATGGCTGCAAGACCGGGGTATATCCATCGTCACAACTCGCGAACCGGGGGGGACTCAATTAGGATTGCGTCTTCGCTCCTTATTGTTGGAAAACAGCAAAAACCAAGCAATAACTGCCACAACCGAATTACTTTTGTACGCCGCCGACCGTAGCCAACACGTAGAACAAGAACTACTTCCGAACTTGAAGTCGGGAAAAATTATCTTGTGCGATCGCTACATTGATTCGACGATTGCTTACCAAGGCTACGGTCGCAATTAAGACATGAATTTGATTGACCAACTAAATTCAATAGCCACCTTGGGGTTGAAAAGCGATTTAACATTATGGTTAGACTTAGACGTTGAACTAGGAATGGCACGGAAGCGGAAAAGCGGGGAAATCGCAGATAGAATAGAACAGGAGAAAATAGAGTTTCATCGTCGCGTTCAAAAAGGCTACAAAGAATTACAACACACCTTCCCAGAGCGAATTATTCAGATAGAAGCTAACTTGAATAAAGAAGAGGTACAAAAGCATATTCAGCAAATATTAACTTCTAAACTACAAGAATGGGAAATAATTAGTTGTTAATTGTTAGTTGATAGTTGTTAACTGTTCACTGCTCACTGAAAATGGATTCCTTCGCGCCAGTAATAGGACAAACACAAGCAGTAAAATTACTGACGCAAGCTGTTGTAAAAGATAGAATTCCAACGGCATATTTATTTGTTGGTTCCCCTGGTGTGGGACGGAGTTTAACTGCGCAATGCTTTTTAGAACTACTGTTTACTCAAAATAATCGAGATATTGCTATTGTCAGAAGCAAGTTAGAAAAAGGAAACCATCCCGATTTACTTTGGGTAAAGCCAACTTACCAACATCAAGGAAAATTACTTAGTAGAGCAGAAGCTGTGGAAAAAGGATTGAAGCGCAAAGCACCGCCTATGATTCGCTTGGAACAAGTTCGCGAAATTACCGAATTTCTCAGTCATCCACCTTTAGAAGCATCGAGAAATGTAGTAGTCGTCGAACAAACTGAAACAATGGCGGAATCTGCTGCAAATGCTTTACTAAAAACCTTAGAAGAGCCGGGAAAAGCAACACTGATTTTGATTGCACCAACACCAGATTCTATTTTGACAACATTAGTTTCTCGCTGTCAAAAAATTCCTTTTTATTGTTTAGATACAAATGCAATGTCCCAAGTAATGAGATTATCAGGACATAGTGAAATATTAAATCATCCAACCGTATTGAGTATAGCAGCAGGGAGTCCGGGTAAAGCGATTGAAGCTTACAAACAAATGCAGAACATTCCCCAAGATTTATTGCATTCCTGTACTCAACAACCTAAAACATACCGTTCTGCATTAGAGTTAGCCAAACAAGTTGATAAAGCTTTAGATAACGAAGCACAGTTGTGGTTAGTTGATTATTTGCAACAATCATATTGGCAAAATTGGCGAAAACCGAATATTATTCAACAGCTTGAAAAAACTCGTAAAGCTTTACTTTGTTATGCACAGCCGCGTTTGGTTTGGGAGTGCATGTTTTTGTCGTTAGTTAGTAGTTAGGTATTTGTTTCATCACTTTATCTACATCTAGTATTTCACCGCATTAATTCTGTAGGGTGATGAAATTTATCAAGACTTTTGGGTTTAAAACCCCACCGTCTAAGCAGTACCTTTTATACTAGTGGTGAAGAAGGATATATAGATTATCCTAGCTTGGATGCTGGTTAAAAGAGCTTGAGATCGAAGTTTTTGTTGTCAACTACAAAATTGGGGTGTATTCTGCCCCATTGATTTTTTTTGCATAAAACACAAAGATGTAGTGCGAGAGCTAGAAAAAACCGGACTTAGCCAAAGCACCCAGTGCGTTACGAATATTTGCATTGAGCAAGAAACCCTATCTGAAATGCTGTACCTTGGGTAACCTAAAAACTGCTGTAATTAAGATTTCCCAACCTACAAAACTACCTAAATCTCACGAAATTTCCCCAATAGTCAAAGAAAGAATAGCCATAAATCCAAAAATTAGCAAAAATATCTTCTTGCCTAAGATATATTTTTGCTACGGCAATAGTTTATTCACATTCATTTGGTTTGATGCGTAGTAGCAGACTATTTGCTTAAATTTAGAAAGAGACTGAGAATATGAGGTTATGGGTATGGGAATCAAAGATAGATTTTTTGGTAGATTTTTTACAAAATCTAAAGAAGAAGCAATGGAAATAGAAAATCCAACAACTATAGATATTCAGCCGTCACCCGCAGATGAAACACCCTCCGAAGCAAAAAAGGGATTTATTAAAAAAATGTGGAATAAGCTCCGTAAACACTCACAATCGGACGGAACAACTTCATTAGAAACACAGAACGAAATCCTAGCAGATGTTGAACCAATTAATCAAGAAGTAGAAACTGCAACTAATAAAAAAAATAGATTGCAATCAATTATACAAAATATAATCAGAAAAGATTCGGATATTAGAAAACCAAAAATTCAAAATTCAATTGAAGACGAAAAACAGCAAGCTGATAAACAAACACAAAAAACAAATCCTAATAAATTAAAACAACTTTTTAATCAACTAACTCAAAAAGAAAAAGAAACAATTCAGACAGAAGAAACAATTGAACAAGTAGATGAAAGTTTAGCAAATACCAGTAATGCCGGTAAAATTAAAAATATATTCCATCAATTCGTAAAATCTGCCAATCCCCAAGATATTCAGAAAATAACAGAAAAATTACCGGCCATGAATCGTGGTCCAATTAAAGAAATTTGGCCTAAAATACAATCACTATTTCAGATGGTTGTAGATCCCAAAGCTGGTTGGACATCAAAAGCATTAGCAATCGGTTCCTTGCTTTATTTAATATCTCCCTTCGATGCGATTCCCGATATAATTCCCATAGTTGGACTTACCGATGATGCAGCTTTGATTGTTTCAGTTTTTTCTGCCTTAGCTTTTGAATTAAGCCGATATGCTAAACAATCAGCCGATAAAGGATTGCAAGTCGCTCAGGAAATTGCTGATATAGAAGTGCGAAAATATAACCGCATTGTCAGAATTACTTTGACTGGTAGTATCATCGCTGCAATTTTAGCGATCGCCGTTAAGCTTATCCTCAAATATATCTAATGGATCATTTTAATTTATACACTATCTTCCGGTTAGCGCTTTTTGGAAGTACAATTTACGGCACATTCCAATTAATTAAAAATTTGCTGCGGTATAAGCCCTATTATGACAAAATTCCCAAGAGTATAAAGGGTTTTTTATTTGCAAAAGGAGGCGCTTTATTAGAAAGAAAGTTTCAACAGCACAAACAAGATTTTTTCCTTAACGGCCTACTTTTAGCTGTTTTAACAATTTTGAATGTAATATTATTTTTCTTTACTTGAAGTTGTTCATTGTTTATTTTTTAACACTTACACAACAAAAAATCGTCGTTGGGAGTCAAACGCAAACTAAGGAACTTACGAGCAAGTTCTAGAATATTTGCGAATGCAATACAAAACCCCTCCTCATACCTCTCCTTTCTTAGTGGGAGAGGTTTCAAGTATTCATTTTAGTAGGTTCGCGTTGAAAATAGTAATGGCGGGCAAGTGAGTAGTGAATAGTGAATAGTGAGTAATAACAAGGGTTTGGATCAAATTTACATTCCGTAATATAGCTCACGGTTTATTTCTGCCGACTTACTTAAATTTAATTTTTTACCGAAAAATTGGGTTTAAAGCCCCGTCCTTTAAGGACGGCTTTTCTTTAATTTTCTAATCAAGTCTCTGAGTACATCATTTTGAGTTCGTTCTGTTTCTTCGCAATGGGCCATGAGTATTTCGTATTCTGCGTCAGAGCATCGTATTGTTAATTTTTTCATGCCGTCGTAATGCCGTCGTTGTGGTATTATAGTAGCATGAAGACATTTAAGTTTAAGCTATACCAACACAAGCGGAATAGATACCTCAAGCG
>JBHJJJ010000220.1:0-4239 GCA_050042755.1 Rivularia sp. (in: cyanobacteria) | reverse complement strand
TTAGAGTATAGGCTGAGTAAGGAGTAAGAAGTAATGAGTAAGAAGTAATGAGTAAGAAGTAAGAAGTAATGAATAATGGGAGTATTTCAGACTTTATTGACAATATAGCCGAATTAATGACAGTTCGGCGTTTGCCCTGTAGGGAATAGTGAGTAGAAACAAGGCTTATGTTGACACAAAGCAGCTTTCTCAAAAAGCCAGTTTATATTATGTAACATATTTGGTTTTATTTGTGCCGACTTACTTCTAACAATCCTAACTAATTTATAAGTGCTATATACAAAAATAAAAACTCCGGTGGTACTAACTCCTAACTCCTAACTCCTAACCAAAAATTAAGTAACATTATGCGCGTTCGCTACTCATACTACACACCCACTCGATCGCAGTAAAAAATCTAAAGCCTGTTAATCTCAGTGTTGGATTTCACATCGTTCAACCCAACCTACCTTATAGGTAATTTTCTAGCGGGAAGAGAGTAAGTAGGTAGGCATAAATAAATCAAACTATACAAAAGAATGTAAATGACCTATTTTACCTTATTCCTATTCACTATTCACTAAGTAAGTTGGCACAAATAAACCCAACTATATTACAGAATGTAAACTGGCTTTAAAGCCTTGATCAATCTCACTATTCCCTATTCACTTATTCTAATTACTCACTTGTCATAACAATAATTTTTCCCACGTACCTAGTTAATATCAACTAAAGTTGAAGAATTGCATTTAATTACGAAGCAATACCTGTTAATTTTTCCTGGGATTTTGCAACAACTTGGTAGAGTTTCAATTCTAATTTTTCCATACAAGCTGCCCAATCAAATTCGATAATTGAAGGACGAGCATTTTGAGACATTTGGTCTTTTAATTGAGGATTTTCCAGAATTTTAATTATTTTATTAGCAAAATCTTCTGGATTATTAGGTTCAGCTAAAAACCCGTTATTACCAGGTGTAACTTGCTCTGCTGTAGAAGGTGCAACCGCAGCAACAACTGGGGTTCCGGAAGCCAAGGCTTCGTTATTTGCAGTACAGAAATTTTCGGTAATAGAAGCGTTCACAAATATATCTGCACGAGCATATAAACCTAAAAGTTCTTCTCCGTGAGACTCACCCCAAATTGTTACGCCAGATGCAAATTCTTGGGCACGTTGTTTAACTTCTTCTTCTATGGGGCCGCTACCAACAATTATTAAATGAACATCTTTAATTCTATTAGCAACTAGAGGATATATATCTAGAAGTTGGGACACATTCTTTTCGGCAGTAATACGTCCGACGAATAATAAAGTTGGTCTATTGTCGTTGGGAATGGGATTATATTTAATATTTTCGGGATGAAATTTTTTACAATCAATACCTTGATAGGGAAAGTATTCGCCACGCTGACATTTCAATTCTTGGTATTTAGCTAGTTGTTCTTTTGAAGAAAAGAAATTTAGGTCGTAACAGTCGCTAAATCGCTTAACTAAGGTTGGAATAAAGGGACGAATTAGACTAAATAATTGATTGCCTAAGTAATATTGAATATAGGCAACGATATCAGTATGAAACAGACATATTGTTGGAGTACCAGTTTTTCTACCATATTCTGTTGCAATAGGACGACCATAACCTTGTAACATAAGTGAGTATAGTCCCCTCATTTGCGCTGCTTCTTCAACTAATACAACATCAGGGTTGAAATCCTCTAATAATTTAGTATCGCTCCAGTGTCGATGGTTTAATGGCTGAGGATGAGACTTATAAAAGATTAGTGGCTGTGTGGGAAATGCATAGGAAGTAAAATTGGGATATTCTTGTAATTCATCCAATCCCGACATGGGACGTTTACTCACATTTGGAGGATAGCGATCGTTGATTTGGGGATGAATCAGATATACTTGATGCCCTTGCTGCAAAAACCAGCGTACCCGTTGGTGTACTGCAACAGAAACTCCCGTCAAAAACGGAGCATATAATCCTGTAGCGATTGCAAGACGAAGAGGTTGTTTTAACATAATTAGATATAATTTTATCGGTATTAAGTATGAAGGGAAATATAAATTATGGTTGCAATTTTATTGCTTATTTAACCCTTCAAGCTTATCTTATATTTTAGATTTTAAATTCTGTATTTTAACTTTTTGACTTTTATTTTTGGACCGAATAAATCAATATTTCATTAGGTTAAATAGGTAAAAAAAAATAATTTTCGTAAATGAAATACTCTACCATGGTAGATTACCCTAAATAAATACATCTCCGAAAATCTCAAATCAAAAATCCGCTACTTACTATTTCCTCTTTCTAAAGAGAAATTTGCTTATCAACTGCTTGGTTATCCGGTTGATAAGGATGATATTCGGTTAGCTGAATATCGAAGGGACTTTTGATACGGTAGACTATATTACGCCAACAAACTTTTGAAACCCACATTGATGAAACCAACGTAAACGCATAAAACCAATGAGTCAAAGGAATTGCTATAAAGGTTTTGATTAATACTATAGGTGATATTTTTGGCATCAAGCACTGAGAACTAATTACTTTTCTAACTGCTGTTTCCATAACACTAGTTATCAAAAGTAATCCGAATATATAAATGCTATAAGAAATAAACAAAATGGCTGAAATTTCCCATTCAGATCTTAATAAATTCAGTAAAGATAACCCTAAGATCGAATTAGGCAGAAGTATGGAAAACACCGCTTCCATAACTACTAACCACCATTGGGGATGGTACAGTCTAGAAATAAGTAGTTGCCGTTTCACCCAATCTATTAATCTGGGTAAAGTGCATTCTTCCCTATTAAGCATTAACAAAGAAGGCACAAATTTTATTTTTAAAGCGTGTTTAGCTAGGGTACTTTGAACCATTGTATCTTCGCTCAAAGCTCTTGCCCATTTATCAAGCATTTGGGTTTCGTGAATAACTTGCGTTTTAATTGCTAAAGTACCCCCCCAGCAAATACCGTATAAGTACATTTGTATCACAGCCGAGACATTCCAGAGGTATCTTACCAAGCTTCCCCAATAATTACCTTCAGATAGATACCAACGGTTTCCTGTAGTTGCTCCGACTTTTGGATCCATTAGAGGTGTAACCAACTCCCGCAACCAAGTAGGATGCACTACTGAATCTGCATCCACTAAAGCAACTACCTTATAGGAACTATCTAGCTCAGAGACAGCTTGTACCAAAGAACTGCAATTCAAACTACAGGCGGTACTAGCTATCTTCAAGGGGCTAATTTGAACATTTGTAGCACCAGCAACCGCATCGTGAGCGACTTGCCATGCTGGATCTTCCTGACTATCAACTACAATTTTTAAATCATATTGAGGATAGTCTTGTTGCAATAAGGCACTCAGACAGTTTGGCAGGAAAGGATCCGTTCCTCGCAAGCATATAATTACAGCCGTCTTGGGAAGTTGGTTATTCGAGAGTGAATTACCCTTGTTTGAACCCAGGTAAAAGACAAAGATAAGCATTAAAAATATCTGAATAACCAGCCAACTTAGTAGAATTTGTAGCAATAGTATCGCCCAAAACTTCATTTTTAGAGACCTTTTTTTACACGATAAAAAAATAGAGGTAACCAAGATTTTGGATTAAAAGTATAATGTTTCTTTCTACGGCATGAAATTTTTAACTTTTTCCTATACATAAATGTAGGGAATGAAAGCAGAACCCATAATTCTGGATACTCAATAGAAAGAATGGTGTAATACAGTGTCCTCAAAATCCAAAATTTAGCGATCGTATTGTTGTGATATTTTTTGCAGATTTACTTTTGATTCAACAATGGCTATTTGATTTAAATCAAAATTCTGCAATAAGTTATTCTCTCTCCTATAAGCTATAGGTAAAAACTTATAAAATAAGAGCGATCGTGCCTCTAAAACATCTTTATTTAAAGGTAATTTAGAGGATTTTTCCAGTGGATAAATTGAATTTTTATTCTCCTTTTCAAAAAATAGATTTTCTAATTGACGGGTACCCATGAGATTTTTTTTAGGAGAAAATAATTCTCCTGGGAACCCTTGACGATAGATAATAATTTTGTTGTTTTCCTGTGGTGTTTGTTGCATCCAACGGTGTATTGTTACAGAAATTCCCGTGAATAATGGAACATATAGTCCCATAAAAATTGCCATAGTTAAAGCTTGTTTGTCCATAACCTGTATATAATTTAGGGGTCAAGAGAATATTTCATTTCAATATCAATTTTTTGATTTTTTTGTAATGAAAAGCT
>JBHJJJ010000219.1:0-3844 GCA_050042755.1 Rivularia sp. (in: cyanobacteria) | reverse complement strand
AAGAGGGGGAAGAGGGGGAAGAGGGGGGTAGAAAATCACTTTCTTCTTCTCATGATTAAAAAATTTTCTTTCCCATCTCCCCATCTCCCCAAATCTACAAACTTGAAACCAAAGATTTTGTATATTTATTAGATTGGGTATTTATTTGCTCAAAAATCTCAATCATTTCTCCTTCAAAAGCCACTTGTGCGCGATTGGTTTTACCACCGACGTATAAATTACCTTCTTTCTGCAATACCCATACTTGTGAGTGAGAAAAGTAACTCATTACTACTCCCGCCATTAAAATAGCAAATCCAGCGTAAACTACTGGTATACCTGGATCGGCTTTAATTTGTAAGCCCGTAGAACCAACTACTTCTAATACTTTTAGGGTAACACCGTTTACTTCTGCTGACATTCCTTCGCGGACGGTATTTACTAGTTTACCTTGGGCATCGTAAATTAATACGGTTCCTTGTAAGTCTCTAGCTAATAAGGAAACTCCTTCACTTAAATCTGGTTTGGTGGGAATCCAAGTTCCCCAAAGTCTTCCCTTTCCTCCGGTATCGAGTTGCCCCATGGGTAGTTGAAAAATCGGACTTTTGTTAACTCGAACCTTTACAGATGAAATTCCCCAATCAGTTTGATAAAAGGTAACGCCTTTGTATCGTAGGGGATGGTTAACATAGATTTTATCGCCGTCTACTTCTTTTCCTTCGTTATCTAATACTGACATATCGGAGTAAAATTGGTCGATACCACCGGTTGGTGTGTAGTCAATCCAGAAGCGATTTACTTTCACTGCCCAATCCTTGGGTACTTGCCCTGCTGCCCAAGGTCCAGCATCTATGATATTTTTAACTTGGAAAGTTTCCCCACTGGTAACCAATTCTTGAGCGATAAATCCTGTCATTGCGCCCAATATTGAACCGAGCAAAATAACTACAATACCGATGTGAACTATAATCGGACCAATTCTACCGATGATTCCTTTTCGAGCATAGAGTTTATCTGCATCTTCTTGAAAAACTTTGTAGCGACGTTTTTGCAGAATTTCGCTAAGATTTTCTATAGATGTAAAATTATCTGCTTCCACATCGAATTCCGCACTTAAGGCTAACTTTTGAAAACCCTGGGGTTTTTTGTAGAATTTCCAACGACGTGCAGCTTTCAGTGCTGGCAGTTGGCGAGTGAAAGTACAGGCAGTTAAACTAGTTCCGAACAAGATAAGTAAAGCTAGAAACCACCAAGTACGATAAACATGGTCTAAACCCAGAATTATCAGCACTTTCCAGGTCAGAAAGCCAAATAAAGCCGGATTTTCCGGATAATTTTCTTGATAGAAAGCGATAGATTGCCCTTGTTCGATAACTGTACCAGTGATGCTAAATATTGCGATCGCCAACAGCAGAATTATCGCTAATCGTAAATCTGTGAGTATGGGTAGAAACTCTTTGCGGATAAAGCTTGTAAATACAGTTAAGGGTGATTTTTGTGATTCTTCTAAAGTCATTTAATTTTGGATTTTGGATTTTGGATTTTGGATTAACTGTGTATCTAAGAGGGTATCTATAAAATAATTTAGATCTTGGTAAATCAAAACATTAAGTTGTGATTTCACTTTGTTGAAGACGTAGCAGTGCTACGTCTCTACTAGGGAATCCGAGAAATTAAGGAAAATACGCCAAATCCGACTAATAAAGCGCCGCTGACAGGATTAATCCAACCAGAAAAACGACGAAATTCGATTATCTTTTTGATTGAAGCAGTAAAAGTACCCGCTAAAATCAACGGTGTAACATAACCTGCAGTGTAGGAAAGCAGCAAAGCCGCACCTAAGACTAAATCCTTGGTATTGGCAACCCATCCGAGTAAACTTGCTAAAACGGGAGTACTGCAAGGAGAAGCCACCAAACCAAAACTCAAACCAATACAATATGCTCTCACACCTTGGGGTAATTCTTGGGAAATCCATTCGGTACCACCCCAAGAAGGAAGTTGTAGAGGTAAAGCTTCCAGGAGGTTTAATCCCATAAGAATTGCAATGATGCTGACAATAATGGGTAAACCTATACCAATTTGACCGTAGACTTTTCCGACAACTGCTGCTATAATACCGAGTCCTGCAAGAGTAGTTGCTAATCCCAAAGCAAACCAAGTAGATTGTGCGGCTGCTTGGATGCGGCTTTTCGCTTCATAACCGCCGATATAACCAATAGTGATGGGTAGCATCGATAGCATACAAGGGGTAAGGCTGGTAAGCAACCCAGCCAGAAAAATAATGCCGATGCTGAGCAAACTGAGGTGATTTAGTTGGTTAGAAACAAGCGTATTCGCAAATTGTTCTAATTGGTAAAATTGAGTCTGTAGAGTTTCGGGCATGGGGTAGATAAAACAGGGAATGCTTACGCTGGTTGAATTTTAGCGCAACGGCGAGTCAGTTATCAATAAAGAGTGAGGGAGCTCCGGGAGCTCCGGGAGTGAGGGAGAGTTCAGAAGGCAGTAGGCAGTGGGCAGTAGGCAGTAGGGACTCACACTTAAAAGAGTGAGATTGGAAAATTGACGTTTTATACCTCGCTGCGAGCAGTCTCTGTATAATTATTGATTTTTACTGAGACTTAAGATAGGAACTAAAGTTTCAATTGATACTTATTACCCACTGCCGATTGCCGATTGCCGACTGCCTTTTTTGTAATTGAATGGGTTTTTTACCCCAACCAATTACTAGCACCGTTTAGACGGTGGGGTTTTAAACCCAAAAGTCTTGATCGATAAACACTTTTCTTAGATTTTTGTCACACCAATTTCCGAAAAATTATTTACATAATTAAATTCACTATCTATAGCTGTGTTTCCTCTATTTAATCCACAAACATTTAAATTAGCAGCCCTAGCAGCAACTAACTCCTTGGAAGAATCGGAAAGGAACAAAATTTCCCCTGAAAGCACAGATAATTTATCCGCGATCGCAAGGTAAGATTGACTTTCCACTTTACTCCCGGTAGTCGTATCAAAGTATGCCGAGAATAACGAAGTTAAATCCCCAACAGAAGTATTTTGAAACAATAATTTTTGAGCACCAATAGAACCTGAAGAATAAACAGCCAGTATTAAGCCAGCATCATACCATTTTTGCAGATACTCAACAGCATCCGGATAAACATGTGATTTTAATTCACCTCTATCATATCCTTCTCGCCAAATTAAACCTTGCAGAGTTTTTAGTGGAGTAATTTTCTTATCTTCAGCTTGCCAACTCATTAATTGACTCAAACAACTTTCCACATCAAGATTTGATTTATCAGTGATTTCTCTAACCTGTTGCAGTATATCTTGAGTAATCGGTAATTCTAAATTGTTCCCTACCCAACTTGATAAATGTTTTGCAGAATAAGGAAAAAGAACTTCATGTACAAAGCTAATATCAGTTGTAGTTCCTTCGATATCTGTCAGAATAACTTTTATTCGATTATCTTGGTAACTATATGTGAACATTATACAAATCGATTTAATTATCAATTATCAATGATCAATGATCAATTATCAACCAAGTAAGAAGTAAGAAGTAAGAAGTAAGAAGTAAGAAGTAACAACCAAGTAAGAAGTAAGAAGTAAGAAGTAAGAAGTAAGAAGTAAGAAGTAAGAAGTAACAACCAACAACCAACAACCAACAACTATCTCCTCCCACAAGAAGCATTATTAAAAGACGGTGCACTTTGAGGAGAAGCTTCAGCAACAAAGAAAATATCCCCATTCTCATCAACAACCATCCCAGTAGCCTCCACAATTCGATTTTGGATTTTAGATTTTGGATTTTGACTCGAAACTCTTCCCCCCCTGCTCCCCCTGCTCCCCCTGCTCC
>JBHJJJ010000218.1:0-10230 GCA_050042755.1 Rivularia sp. (in: cyanobacteria) | reverse complement strand
AATATATATGGTAAATAACAATGCCATTCCGGAAAAAACATAAACTTGGTTTTACTAGCGAAAATCCGTTAGAGTCTTCGCCTATTTGCTTTAAAGGTAGGAAGGGACAGAAAAAAGCATTAAAAGGTATCCCAGATTGGCAAAATAAACTGAGAGACTATATTGATGAATTAATCAATCAAAAGCCGTCCTAAAAGGACGGGGCTTGTATCCCATTATTTTCGGTCAGTAACTGTGGCTGTACCTGGAGTGGCTGTAGCTGTATTATTTACAGAGGAACTGGTAAAAGAAATAGATAAATCTTTGTAGCCGGTGGTTATTTCTGAGTCTTCTGGAACCAGTTTCATAAATTCTTCAAAGTCAATTGAAGCATCCCCATCGCTATCAACTTCTTTGATCATTTCATCAAGTTCTTTATCTGTCAGCCCAAACTGACTCATGACGTTGTGGAGTTCGTTTGTGGTAATTTGGCCGCTGCCATTTTCATCAAAGACGCTAAATGCCAACTTGAGACGGCTTTTACGATCACCTTGTGTTGAAACCATCAAGGTTTTGAATTCTCTAAAATCAATAGTACCCGATAAGTCAACGTCCACAGCTTTGAGCATATCGCGCAATTCGGTATTGCTCGGACTTTGCCCTAGCGATCGCATTACTTGCCCCAATTCTTCTGTGGATATGCCACCGCTACCATCGGCATCAAATACTTTGAATGCTTCCCATAGCTTTGCCACCTCTTCTTCAGTCATTACTTTTTTTTATTGTGCTAATGGCATTAATTAATACTCCCGATTTTTTTTATCAGCCAGCAAAATGCCTTCTATGAAGCATCAACTAAGCAATAGTTTCATTTTTATCTTCAGGTAGCGGCAAAAGCAATACGATGGACCAGATTATTATAAATCGTTACTTATTACTGAATACTTTATATACTTATTTTCTGAGATACTTATTTATTAAATAGCTAAAACCTATGTATAGAAGCAATCTATAATTAACATACAGATGAAGATTATGTAATTTATGTCCTTGTTTACACTAATTTATATTTGTGACTACGATCGTTCAAGAAATTTTTGATGCTCGTTAGTCTGAAAACCTTGCTGTAAAATCGTTAAAACCTCAGCTAAATTACCTTCTCGTAAAGCATCGACAGCTAACCATAAACCCGGGAAAACTTCGCTGCGAATGATACCCGATTCATCTGCTTCTAAGGAAATATAACGACCTTCTTTTAAAATAAACCAGTCTAAACGATTTTCATACATTTGCCAAACAATGTACTCCTTAACCCCGTTGCGGCGGTAAGCATTGAGTTTATCATTAAGGTCATAAGAAGCACTGCTAGCAGCAATTTCTGCAATTAATTCTGGTGATCCTTCGATATAATCATCTTCACTAATGTGAGAATTACCACCGGCTTCCGCTTCTATTCTTAATAAAGCATCTGGTTGTGGTTCGTTGTCAGCATCTAAACGTACAGTGGCATTATCTTGTAAATCTACTCCTGGACTCGCTGCACTATATGTTCCCAACCAAGTCATAATTTTCGCATGAGGTCTACCATGTTTTGTCGCACGTACAGGTGAAGCCACGTAAACAACTCCTTCGATTTATTCTGCTTTCTTAATCTGTATCATGGCTTGGTAGCGACGTTCAAACTCATATCGTGTCAGGCGATCGCCATTTTCAAGAGGTGGTAAATCAACTATTTGGGATGTAGCTGTCATATTCAATTATCAATTATCAATTATCAATTATTTCTATCTTAATATTGACTTTTAATAGATTTACAATCTAAAATTTTAAATTTCTACATCAAGCATGAGTAATAAAATAATCTGGGTACACGGTGACTGTCTGAGTCCGAAAAATCCGGCTCTCGATGAATACCCGAATACTCCTGCTATTTGGGTTTGGGACGATGCATTATTAGAAGAATGGCAAATAAGCCTGAAGCGCATTACTTTTATTTACGAATGTTTGTTGGAATTACCCGTTATCATTCGTCGTGGTGATGTGGCCAAGGAAATATTAGCTATTGCATAAGAACATAATGCGATAAAAGTTGTCACAGTAGATAGTCCAAGTCCACATTTTGATAGTATTTGCGACAAAATTGAAGCTTCAAAGCAGTTAGAAATATTTGAAGTAGATCCGTTTTTTGAATATGACGGCTTTATAGATTTAAAGCGATTTTCTCGTTATTGGAAAGTTGCTCAAAAATATGTATTCGATTAATCAATTATCAATTATCAGTTACCAATTAATTAATTTAAATCCCTATTCCCTACTACCCATTACCCATTACCTACTTCCGAACTAATTACAACTACCATTAGTTAGAAACACCAAGAGGATATATTAATTAAATTAGTTTGCTAATCTGGGTAGACAAACCTTTGATTAATATTTGTCTGCTGGAGAGTATATAGTGATTCAATCTCTGCCAATTGGTGTTTCTTTATTTGTCATCGCTGCAATTGTAATTGGCTTAGTTGGTACTAAAATGTGCAAAGTTGCAGATCAACTCGCCGATGCTACTGGTTGGGGAGAAGCTGTAATCGGTGCTGTTTTTTTGGGTGGTAGTACTTCTTTGGCAGGAATTGTTACTTCTGTAACTGCTGCTTTGGGTGGTCATGCTGAATTAGCAGTTAGTAATGCACTCGGAGGTATTGCGGCACAGACAGCATTTGTAGCAGTTGCCGATCTGTTTTATCGCAAAGCTAATTTAGAACATGCTGCTGCTTCAGTTACAAATTTAATACAGGGAACCTATTGTCTCCGAACGCCAGATTTTCGTTATTTCCTTAACAACAGGACTTACGCAACTGGCACATTTCTGCTGTAGGGTGCTTGTACACTGACAGACGGTGAGTGTACGGCACTACCCGAGTTGTGAGACAATTGCGTAAGTCCTTAACAATTCTGATGACAGGAATATTGTTATTAGGAATTCTTCAACGAGAAAAATACGGTTTTGCTAATATTGGTTTTGAAAGTGTTTTAATTCTACTTCTTTATATCGGTGGAATTGGATTGTTGATTTCACCTTTTTAATAAATACAAGGAGATGGAGTATAATGATTTTACTCCTAACTCCTAACTCTTAATATCAAATCCGTCTGCATCGGAATTATATATTTTTTAACGCAAAGTTACGCCAAGGTAAACGCAGCGAAAAGTGCGGTCTTGGGGGTCTCCCCCATGAGCAACTTTTCAAGACAGAGGGACACAGAGTTTTTTTTCACACATACTTTTTATCATTCCGACGTAAACGGAAAAGATATAACTCCTAACTTAATTGATCGATCAATTTAATCACTCTTTCTTTTACTTCCTCGCGAATGCGGCGATATGTTTCAAGACCTTCGCCTTCTGGATCGTCTAATTGCCAATCTTCAAATACTTCTCTTACCACCCATTCTGGAGGTAAATTGACACCACAACCGCATAAGGAAATAACTGCATCGTAATCTTCGGGATTAAAATCACTCAAAGGCTTCGATTCTTGCTTACTAATATCGATGCCAATCTCAGACATAATTTCTACAGTTTTGGGATCTACAAAACTCGATTCTAAACCCGATCTTGTAACCTCTATTTTACCTTCCCCTAAACTACGAGCAAATGCTTCTGCCATTTGAGATCGGCGAGAATTCTTTTTACAAACAAACATTACTTTTTTCATTGTGATATCAAGCGTTCCCGAACGCAGTATGAGTATATTCAGAATTTAAAGATTAAATTGCTTTGGAATTAGGCATTTTCATCGTTGAAACACCTTTTTTAACAGAATCCGTTTTTACCAATTCATAATTTTTAGTTGTTTTTTCACAAATTAAACCTTAATTCAACACCTTTTACTGACAAAAATATCAATAATTAGTCTTAGTTTACAGGTCATTATTTCAAAAAAATTTAAATTGTAAAAGCGTAATTTATCACAATTTTTAATAAAAATCAAAAAATATAAAAAATCTACGATTGTCTCATCCATGCTTGAGCGCTCATTTGTATGGGGTCCCAAGGACTACTCAAAGGTGGTGTATAACTTAAGTCTAATTGACTTAATTCTTCAACTTTCATACTGTGAAAAATTGCAGTAGCAAAAATATCAATTCGTTTTGCAACTTCTCCTTGATAATGTCCGGCAATTTGAGCACCTAAAAGCTGTTGAGTTTTCCGATCTCCGGTAACGCGAATTCTTAATTTTTTGGCCCCGGGATAATAAACCTTGTGGTCCCAAGTGTCAAATTCTACAGTTAAAGGATCAAATCCGGCGGCTTCGGCTTCAGAATCGCGCAAGCCAGTACGGGCAACAGCTAAGTCAAATATTTTTACGACTTGAGTACCCAAACTACCCGCAAATTCTTGATTTCCACCTACCGCGTTTTCACCCGCAATGCGACCTTGTTTATGTGCTGTAGTACCTAAAGGTAAATAAATATATTCCCCAAGGAAGCGATGCCAAGTTTCTACACAATCTCCTGCGGCATAAATATTGGAGACATTGGTTTCCATTTTGCGGTTAACTTGAATTGCACCTTTCTTCCCTGTCTTTAACCCTGGGTTGTGAGCTAATTCGGTTAAAGGTTGCACTCCTACGGCAACTATCACCATATCTGTATTTTTACTAAAATCATTTGTGCCATAAACTACTAATTGCTTACCATTTTCTTTGATAGTTTTAACCTCAACACTGTTAACTACCTCAACCCCACGACTTTGTAATTCCGAGGCAATCAAATTGCCAATACTCCCGTCAACAGTTCTCATCACAGTTGGCGATCGCCCTACCACTGTCACTTCTAAACCACGATGAGTCAAGGCATCTGCCATTTCCAAACCAATATATCCATCACCGATAATTACAACGGATTTTGGTTCGCTCTCGGTTAAATATCGGTGAATTGCAAAACTATCACCCATTGAATGCAGCAAGAATACTCCCGGCAATTGCAATCCTTCTAATTGAGGCTCTACTGGTACTGCACCCGTACCAATAATCAATTTATCGTAATTTAAATATTTGATTTCTCCTTCTTGATTAACAACCTCAACGCTTCTTTTCTGAGAATCGATATTTGTTGCTTTATGATTAACTAATAAATTAATCCCTGTTTGAGTAATTTCATCTGCTGTACGATGTGCTAAATTGCGCCAATCAGCAACTTCACCGCTGAGATAAAAGGGAATACCACAAATACTAAAGTTAGGAAAGTTATCGGCAACTACTACTGTTACAGCAACGGTAGAATCTAATT
This sequence comes from Rivularia sp. (in: cyanobacteria), assembly GCA_050042755.1. Taxonomy (GTDB): domain Bacteria; phylum Cyanobacteriota; class Cyanobacteriia; order Cyanobacteriales; family Nostocaceae; genus Rivularia. Next base: position 4,963 of record JBHJJJ010000218.1, on the reverse strand, counting down.
CTCTAGCTCTTAAAGCAGCACTGATACCTGCATCACTACCGCCGATAATTACTAAATGAGTCAGAGAATTTGGGATTTGATACGGATGGTTTTGGATTGTTCCCATGTTTCATTGAGGGGGGTTTGAGGATGAAGGAATTTAGATTTTCCGCCGTTAAAAGCATTGATTGATAATCTAAAATTTGGCGTTGCCTCATGGGGAATATAAATTTACATTTTCGTCATCATGTAATAAGGACGTTTTGGGCTTTTGCACCTCGAGGTAATACCCATTTATACTTTTTTTCAGCAACGCCTAAGATTTAAATACCACTATCTGTTGCTCATAGATGCTGTTGAAGCAGATTAATGTTTAAAATCAGTAATAATATAATTACAATTTGTTTTTAATTAAATTTTTATTTCCTGAGCAGCTTCTTGTTTCCGTTCGCTATAACGGTCTGTAAGATAATCAACTTTGTCACGTAATAGCAAGGTAAATTTATACAATTCTTCCATTACATCAATTACCCTATCCCGATAAGGCGAATCTTTCATGGTTCCATCTTCATCAAACTCTTGATAAGCTTTAGCAACAGAAGATTGATTGGGAATTGTAAACATTCGCATCCAACGCCCTAAAATTCTCATAGAATTCACAGCATTGAAAGACTGAGAACCACCGCTTACCTGCATTACCGCCAAAGTTCTTCCTTGGGTAGGTCTAATTGCTCCTATACTCAGAGGAATCCAATCAATCTGGTTTTTCAAAATCCCAGTGACATTACCATGCATTTCGGGAGATGACCAAACTTGGCCTTCTGACCATTGACTCAATTTCCGCAATTCTACTACCTTGGGATGTGTTTCTGGAACGCTACCCCGAATCGGTAATTCACGCGGGTCAAAAAACTTTACTTCTGTACCGAATCCTTCAATAATTCGCGCTGCTTCTTCTGCTAATAAACGACTATAAGACCGCTCTCGCAGGGAACCATATAGAAATAGTATTCTTGGTTTATGGTCAAAATTATTCATAATTAACACCCTAGTATCATTAAATATTTACATACTTTCAACATAATAAGATTAATACACATTCATATAATTTAACTCTCCTAAATTCAAATTAACTTCTGAATAATTTTTCTATTTATATAGATAATTAGTAATATTTGATCGGGCAATCAGTTTCTTCCCAATTTCCCCCAGACACAAATTTATCCAATTATTTAATATCCCGAAACCCATTAGAAAGATATCGATAAATAATCGCTGCTAGTTGCGCTCCCATAATTGGCGCTACCCAGTATAACCAATGATATTGCCATATTCCTCCCACTAAAGCAGGTCCAAAAGAACGCGCCGGATTCATACTTGCACCAGTAATTGGTCCCATGAAAGCTGCTTCCAAACCAACTGTTAACCCAATTGCTAATCCTGCAAAACCTACAGGTGCGCGTCTGTCAAGTCCAGAACCGAAAATAACGAACATTAAAATGAAGGTGAGTACCAATTCCAATACGAAAGATTGCAACCAATTACCATTTAACGGTAAAGTTGCACCCATATCGGCAAACCTTCCTAAACTAATTAACAGTAAAGCTGATGCCGATATTGCGCCAATTATCTGTGCAAAAATATACGGGATCACTAAACGCTTGGGGAAAAAACCGCTTGTCCAAAATGCCAAGGTTACTGCCGGGTTAAAATGTGCGCCACTAATATGTCCCAAGCAATAAATCATCGCTGCCACTACCGCACCAAAGACAAAACTAACACCTAAGTGTGTGACACTACCATTGTCGATCGCGTTTACCATTACTGCTCCAGTACCCGCAAACACTAAGCAAAATGTTCCGATACCTTCTGCTACGGCTTCTCTCTTACAAAGGCTGCCTAAGAACTTTAGGCGCGAATCCTGTTTTAAACTTGAGTCCATACCTATAAGGGCACGTTAGCACCTAAAATTTGAAACATGTTCTATGTCAATAGAATATTTCAAAAAAAGTTGATATGTCAAGCAGGGAGGCATATAGACTTTTATCAAATCTTTGATATGATACACGTTAATTGTTTTCAGTAAAACTGTAATTTTTACTCTCATCAAAAATGAGGGGCTAGTAACTGTTATCTAATTTCTACCCATAAATTGACAAATGTACCCATTTTGTCCAGATATAGGGGTTTACTTTAATACATATTTACGGTAAAGAAGGTAGGACGACATTGTTGCCCTTTACCCCAATTCAATATTTTCCATCTTTAATTTGAGGTATGGATGGAATTTGACTTGGTTTAATCAATTCTCTAAGGTAAAACTTGTTACAGATATATTTCAGATCAAATCATCCAAAATTAAATGAGCTTGGATGTTATTGCGACGGTGAATCTTGACAATAACTTGCAACTACTATGGTACTACATTCAATATACTGTGTTAAATACTGCTGTAGAACTGCAAACTGAGATTGGTTAAGGCTGTAGTAAATCCAACGCCCTTCTTGACGAGCACAGACTAAGTTAGCTTCTTTGAGGTTTTTAAGATGAAAAGACAGCTTAGATTGGTTAACATTCAAAGCATCGCACAAATCGCAAACACAGATTTCACGATTTCGCAGTAGGTGTAATACTTTTACCCGTAGGGGGTCGGATAAAGCATGAAAGCCGGAAACAATAATATCTGGAACTGTAGTATGAGTAGATTGCATCAATTTATTATGTTGAATCTAGAATCAACTATATCTATTTTGAGCTAGAAATGGCAGATTTGGGGTGATAAACAATACCAGCTTCCTTAAATCTATCCAAAGCTTCTCCAAGGCGTTGAGTATCAGCAATCAAGCTAATACGGACATAATTTTCACCACCAACACCAAAGGCGTTACCGGGAGTGACTACTACACCTGTTTGCTGTAGTAAGTGTAAAGCAAAATCAGTAGAACTCATGCCTATAGGAGAAGGAACCCATAAATACATTGTTGCTTTAGTTGGGGAAAGATTCCAACCTAAATCCGTTAAACCTTTGATGAGAAAATCGCGACGGGTGGAGTAGCGCCCTTGAACAGTTTGTAAATAACTATCGGGTAACTCTAAAGCAGTTTGGGCTGCTGCTTGTAATGCGGAGAAAATTCCGTAATCCAAGTTTGTTTTCAAGGTTCGTAAACCTTGGATTATATGGCGGTTCCCGACAACAAAACCTACGCGCCAACCAGCCATATTGTAAGTTTTAGACATGGTGTGGAATTCCACGCCAATATCTTTAGCCCCGGGAATTTCTAATAAACTTGTCGGTTGATAGCCATCAAATGCTAATTCCGCATAACAAAGAACGTGTACTAGCAAAATTTCATGGAAGCGCGCAAAAGCAACTATTTCTTCAAAAAATTCCCGGGGTGCGGTAGCGGCAGTAGGATTGTTAGGATAATTGAAATAAAGTATTTTCGCTCGTTTGGCTACAGAGTCGGGTATTGCTGTTAAATCGATTAACCAGCCATTTTCTGGTTTCAAAATCAAACTGTGGATTTCACCACCAGCAATTTCGGGGCCTCGAAAATGAACGGGATAGGATGGCGAAGGAACTAAAACCAGATCCCCGGGATTAACGTAAGCTAATGCTAAATGTCCCAATCCTTCCTTAGAACCTAAGAGTGGTAAAGCTTCGCTATCCGGATCTAAATTAACTCCATAGCGGCGATGATACCAACTAGTAATCGCATTGCGGAAATTAGCCGTTCCTTCAAAGGGAGGATAACCGTGATTGTGGGGATTTTTTAAAGCTTGTATAGCTGCATCAATTACAGCTTCTGGTGTCGCACCATCAGGGTTTCCCATACCCAGATCGATCAAATCCAAACCTTGCTCCCGCGCTTTTGTCTTCAATTCATCCAACCGAGCAAATGGATAAGCGGGTAGCTTTTGTATTCGTTGGGCTGGGATTATCCAGTCTAAATTCATTTTCAAATTTTGCTATTGAATTGTTAGATTACCAAGAAATCAGTACAGCAATCAATGGACTTTTTACATAAATCTCATGGAAAAGCTATGCAAAATATCTGGGCCAACTTGATTCTCAATTCCTCTGACACTTAGCTTGTAAATTAAGAGTTTTAGAACTTTTGTAAGAAGTCTAAGTGTTGACAAAACGGTTATTCTATGAATCATTTGCGTTTATGGAACCAGATAACTTATTACTTTGCTTCATTCCAGAATTTAAACTCGATGAATAACTACTTGTTTCTACTGGTGCTGTGGTAGACACCATTGCTGCCATCAATTGTTCGAGAGTAACCTTAAAGGGTAGTCTGTGAATATCAGACTCAGGCAGTAAAGCAAATTCTGCCGCCATGCTCAACTGCTTAAGTGTCAAATTAGCCAAACCTAAATCATTCAGGTTTTGAGGTAATCCGATTTCTGCATAAAATTTCAGCAATTGTTGTCTAGCAGCAGCAGCTAATTGGCTTCCCTGTAACATTTCTTCCAAACGCAGCTGCACCAAAATACCGTAAGCAACTTTTTCACCGTGAATGCTACCGTGTCTACAAACATGAGTTAAACCATTATGTACTGCATGGGCAGCAACAGTACGACATTGAGCGCCGCCAATTCCGCCAATCACACCAGCAAGTAAAACAGTCGCGTCTACAACTTCTCGCCAAACTTCACTTCCAGGAGATTGTAAAGCCGCAACCGATTTTTGTAATAAAATATCGCGCAAAACTCGCGCTTGTTGAACTGCTGCAATAATTAAAGTCTGTTCTGAATGCCCGCTACTTACCGAAGCTTCATACCATTTGGCGATCGCATCGCCAATTCCTGCGACTAAAGTATTTTGCGGTGCACTTTGAATCAAATCATAGTCTAATATTAATAAATCGGGACAGTTATCCAAGGTCACGTCGTATAAAAACGCCCCTTCATTAGAATAAACGTTGGAAAGTGCAGTCCAAGCCGCACAAGTCGCTGCCGAAGTTGGAATTGTCAC
>JBHJJJ010000217.1:0-11224 GCA_050042755.1 Rivularia sp. (in: cyanobacteria) | reverse complement strand
TCTGTAGATGATTTATGCGCTATTGCTCTTCACCAAGAAAATTTATTAGATGATTATAGAGATAATTTTCATGAAGATTCTTCAGTCGAAGAAGATTTATTCGCAATTTCTCCTCAAGCAGAAAATTTATTAGAAGCTAATAGCGATAATTCTCAGGAAGATTCTTCAGTTGACGAAGATGTATTCGCAATTTCTTATCCACCAGAAAATTTATTGGAAGCTAATAGCGATGATTCCCAGGAAAATTCTTCAGTGCCCGAAAATTTATTCGCAATTTCTTCTCCACCAGAAAATTTATTAGAGGCTAATAGCGATGATTCCCAGGAAGATTCTTCAGTGTCCGAAGATTTATTCGCGATTTCTTCTCCACCAGAAAATTTATTAGAAGCTAATAGCGATGATTCTCAGCTTGAAATATCAGATAATCCTTTTGTACAACAATCTCCAGATATCAATTTAAGAGATTCCACAAATTATTCTCAATCCCTAGAATCACCTTTTGAATTAGAAGTTATAGAAGATACAAGTGAAAATAATGATTCTCCACCAGAAAATTTAGAAGATATTGCCGCTAATACTCAAGCGCAATTAATTGATGATTTGTTCGCTCAAGATATTCCTTTGGATGAGGAAATTACTTTACAAGCAACATCGAAAGAAGAAGAAATTACCTTTTTACCTTTCACCAATGGATTTCATAATGATAATCAAAATGATGAAAATATAGAAGAAATTTCTTCGTTATCACACGAAGAAAAACACCCGGAATCGGTAGAAGAAAATATCGCAATTTCTGAAAAAGAATTACAGCTTGATGAATTACCCATACCGGATGATTTTGCTGAGTTAGAATCTTTGCTTGGAGACGAACAAATCGCAGCCCCAGCGAATAATGATTCCCTCGCAGATGCCGAATTTGCCGCTTTAGAAGGTTTGCTGGTTCTCGATAATCCCCAAGAAACAACAACAAGCGATACACCCGCCACAGTACATGCTGAAGCTACGCCAACTATAGGAGATGAATTTGGCGATTTAGAAAAACTATTAGAACAAGCTAATGCATCTATACCTGCTGCAAATCAGGCCAAACCTACTTCTCCCAAAACTACTCGTAGCGCTAAAAGCGAACAATTAATGCGAGTTCCTGTAAAGCATTTGGATAACTTGAGTAACTTGGTTGGGGAATTAGTCGTCAATCGCAACACTTTGGAACAAGATCAAGAAAGAATGCGGCAATCCCTTGATAACTTGCTTCATCAGATACAGAGTCTTTCCGATGTAGGTGCGAGGATGCAGGAACTATACGAGCGTTCTTTATTGGAAGCGTCTTTATTAGCCACTCGTAAAGACACTAGCGGATTTGGTGGTTCTAACTCCCATAGTGACAGGGGTTTCAGTGAATTAGAAATGGATCGGTTTACACCTTTTCATACCCTGTCTCAAGAAATGATTGAATAGATTGTACGGGTACGAGAATCAGCCAGCGATATTGACTTTGTGATTGAAGACAACGAAAGAGTAGCGCGCCAATTTCGCCAGGTAACTTCACAATTACAAGAAGGAATAACGCGATCGCGAATGGAAGCGTTTTCTCAGGTAACAACTCGTTTGGAACGAGGGGTACGAGATAATTCCATTAAGTGTGGTAAACAAGTGCAGTTGTTTATCGAAGGTCAGGACACTTTAATTGATAAAATGATTCTTCAACATTTAACTGACCCTTTGAATCATATACTCAATAACGCCATCGCTCACGGTATTGAAACTCCCGAAGAAAGAGAATCGAATGGTAAACCTCCCCAAGGAACTATCAAGATTCGCGCTTTCCACCAAGGTAATCAAACTGTTATTTCTGTGAGTGATGATGGTGCTGGTATCGATGCTGAAAAAGTGAAGAAGAAGGCGGTCAAAGTAGGCTTAATTACACCGGAACAAGCAAAAGCTATGGCCGAAATAGAAGTCTACGAGCTACTATTCCACTCAGGTTTCAGCACTAAAGATGAAGCCGACCAACTTGCGGGGCGTGGTGTCGGAATGGACGTAGTTCGTACTTCTATCAGTGAAATCCGAGGGACAATTAATACAGACTCTAAGTTGGGTAAAGGAACTAAATTTACTATTCGTCTGCCCCTAACTTTAAGTATTTGTAAAGCTTTATGTTGTGTCTCCGATAAAGCCAGAATTGCTTTTCCTATGGATGGGGTAGAAGATACTTTAGATATGCCCGTGAAGAGCATTCAGGAAGATGCCAATGGCAAAAAGTCTATATTCTGGCGCGATACAAAACTACCGTTCCGTCCTCTTAAGGAGTTGTTAACATTTAACCGTCTCCTGAGTCGCGGTAATGTTTATGGCGGTAACAGAGATGATGATATGGTTTCGGTAATTGTAGTGCGTTCGGCAAACACTATGATGGCGCTCCAAATTGACCAAGTTTTGAGCGAACAGGAAATTGTAATTAAGCAATTTGAAGGACCTGCACCTAAACCCATTGGTGTAGCAGGTGCTACCGTCCTTGGTGATGGACGAATTATGCCGATTGTTGACGTATTGGAGTTAATTGATATCTTCGAGGGACGTACGTCAAAACAAAGTAGTGTCAGTCTATGGGATCAAAAAGATACTACTGTTCCTGTAGAAACTGCTGAGGTGAAGATTGACCCCACAGTACTTATAGTTGATGATTCGATTACTGTAAGAGAATTACTCTCCCTCACCTTTAGTAAAGCAGGCTATCGTGTAGAACAAGCCCGTGACGGACAAGAAGCTTGGGATAAATTGCGTTCCGGTTTACCTTGCGATATTGTATTTTGCGATATTGAAATGCCCCGTTGCGACGGTTTGGAATTACTGTCGCGCATTCAAAAAAATCCCGATTTGAACGATTTACCGATTGCTATGCTGACTTCCCGTGGTGCCGATAAACACAGACAAATGGCAATTCAATTGGGTGCAAGTGGGTATTTTACCAAGCCATATTTGGAAGAAGCTTTGCTGGAAGCTGCTGTCAGGATGCTAAAAGGTGAGAAGTTAGTTGCTAGTAGTTAAGAGTTAGGAGCACGGGAGTTAATAATTCTGAATTACCAATTATAATCTCCCTACTACCTCTGAGTGACTTGCAAATCATGAATAAAATAATTTATCTAGCTAATCCCTATGGATTTTCCCAACAACAGAAAGAACTACTGCTTCCTCCCATTGTCAAGAAGTTAAAATCATTGGGAGCAGAAGTTTGGGAACCATTTGAACGCAATAACCAATTAGATTTCTCAAAACCGGGCTGGGCTTATAAAATTGCTAGAGCAGATTTTGATGATGTCAAAAATTGTGATGCTATATTCGCTATTGTCAACGGTACACCTCCCGATGAAGGAGTGATGGTAGAACTAGGTATGGCAATAGCACTCAATAAAGGCATTTTTCTGTTCCGAGATGACTTTCGTAAATGTACCGATAGTGAATTTTATCCCCTTAATCTTATGCTATTTGCCGGACTACCGGAAGTCAGTTGGGAAAACTATTTTTACACTTCGGTTGAAGAAATTGATTCCGAAGATAAAGCTTTATATAAATGGTTATCGGAGAATTGAACTATAAATATTCCCTACTCTTTAATCCCTTTTTATTAAATAAATAAAATTATCTCCTAGTTTGAGTTAAATACGAAAAACAACTTTGTTTGCTACTAAAATTTCAACAATCGTTACCTAAGTATTTTGGACAAATAAAAATACCTGTATTCCCATTTCACTAAAAGGTGGTTGAATGGGAGCTTGTAAAAGCTTGACATATTTTACCCAAAATAATCCTTCACCTTGGAATTTTAACCTAAAGGTAAAGTTTTGTGAAAATAGTCAAAGGGTAGAAATTATGAATCAACTGTAATCATCTAACAAATTCTGGATCTTCAAAAGGTTGTCCGATTGCATTCAAAATAAATTTAGTCGTATCTAATGCAATTTCTTTTTTTTACACTAGCTTTAAATTCATCAACCAATCAAACACAATCAATCTCCAGTCAAGGGCACCCATAAGAATTTTTTCTTTTAAAAAATTCTTATGGGTGCCCGTCAACGAGAGAAAATACAAAACTCTACTTCCTACTCACCTTTAATTAGATAAATTACAAAACTAGTACAAATTTAATACTTATGTATATCATTGAGAGAAGTTATGAACGATATCGTACTTTATATGTATATTGGGTAAACGTAAATTCAGAATGAAGAAACTGTTTTCGCTTTCAGCTAAATTTTTAGTTATCTTTTTGATAATAGTTCTTATTTGTAATTTTCTGTACCATGTAAAAGTACCTTCTTCTCAGAAAAACATGAGTACTGAAACAAAACTGAATTACCCAGTTAGCCCTAAAGGCGAACAAGTTGATAATTACCACGGCACTGAAGTTGCAGATTATTACCGTTGGTTAGAAAATCCCGATTCTGAAGAGACTAAAACTTGGGTAGAAGCGCAAAACAAAGTTACTTTTGGTTTTCTTGAGAAAATCCCGGCAAGGGAGGATATAAAAAAACGTCTGACGAAATTATGGGATTATGAAAAATACGGCGTTCCTTTTCAAGAGGGAAGTCGTTATTTTTATTTTAAGAATGATGGCTTACAAAATCAAAGCGTTTTATATACTCTGAAAAATCTTGAAGATAAACCAACAGTTTTACTAGATCCGAATAAACTATCAGAAGATGGAACAGTTGCACTTTCGGGTATATCTATTAGTGACAACGGTCAATATTTAGCTTATGGTATATCTATTGCTGGTTCTGACTGGCAAGAATGGAAGGTAAGAAATATTGAAACTGGTGAAGATTTAAAAGACCATTTAAAGTGGATTAAATTTTCTGGTGCTTCTTGGACAAATGATAGCAAAGGATTTTTCTACAGTCGCTACAATGAACCAAACGAAGAAACTAAGTTAGAAGATGTTAATTACTATCAAAAGTTATATTATCACCAACTCGGTACGCCTCAATCTGAAGACACTTTAATTTATGAACGCTCCGATGAGAAAGAATGGGGATTTAACGGTAGTGTTACTGAAGATGGACGTTATTTAATTATTTCCGTTTGGTTGGGAACTGATTCTAAAAATTTAGTTTTTTACAAGGATTTAACTAATCCGCTGAGTGCAGTTATCGAATTAATCAATAAATTTGAGTCAGCTTACGGCTTTATTGATAACGATGAAAATATTTTTTATTTTCAGACAGATTTAGATGCACCAAGAAGCAGAGTTATCGCTATTGATACTAAAAAACCGGAACCTCAAAATTGGCAAGAAATAATTCCTCAAACTCCAGAAACTTTAGAAAGTGTCGGCACTATTAACAATCAATTTGTTGCCGACTATCTTAAAGATGCTCGCAGCCAAGTCAAAATTTATGACTTCAAAGGTAATTTAGTCAGAGAAGTTGAATTACCTGGTATCGGTGCAGTTGGTGGTTTTAATGGTAAACGAAGCGACACCGAAACTTTTTATGTCTTTACTAGCTTTACCACACCAGGAACTATCTACCGCTACGATATGGTAACTGGTAAAAGTAGCATTTTTCGCACACCAAAAGTAGATTTTAATGCTGATAATTATGAAACCAAACAGATTTTTTACAAAAGCAAAGATGGTACCCAAATACCAATGTTTATTACCCATAAAAAGGGAATTAAACTAGATGGCAATAACCCCACATACCTTTACGCTTACGGCGGTTTCAATATCTCTTTAACACCAACCTTCTCAGTTAGTAGCTTGGTGTGGATGGAAATGGGCGGAGTTTACGCCATACCTAATATACGCGGTGGTGGTGAATACGGCGAAGAATGGCACCAAGCAGGAATCAAAGATAAAAAACAAAACGTCTTTGATGACTTTATCGCCGCAGCACAATGGTTAATAGAGAACGGTTATACAAAATCGGAAATATTGGCGATCGCCGGTGGTAGCAATGGCGGATTATTAGTTGGTGCTTGCATGACACAGCGTCCAGATTTATTCGGTGCAGCCTTACCAGCGGTAGGGGTATTAGATATGTTACGCTTCCATAAGTTTACCATTGGCTGGGCATGGGTTCCTGAATACGGTTCCTCAGAAAACCCCGAAGAATTCAAAACCCTTTACGCTTATTCACCCTTACATAACTTGAAACCGGGAACAACTTATCCCGCAACTTTGATAACCACAGCAGATCATGACGATCGCGTAGTACCTGCCCATAGCTTCAAATTCGCCGCAGCATTACAAGCAGCCCATGACGGTGAAGCACCAGTATTAATAAGAATTGAAACAAAAGCTGGACACGGTGCCGGTAAACCTACAACAAAGATTATTGAAGAAGCAGCCGATAAATGGGCTTTTTTAGTTAAGACTTTGGGAATTGAAGAAATAGGATTTTAGATTAAAACGAAGGAAGAGCCGAAGTTGGCTGGAATTGGGATGGGGATTTTAACCCCAACCCATTCCCAGGTCGCGTGGGGCGTATCTTTCATCGTAGATTGCCGGGGAATTAAACCCATATTTAGAAGTTAAATACATAAGCTATCTCTAGATTATTTTATAAAAAAATAAAAATATATGGTGAAAATTTTATCTGTAGGATAAACTTTATTAGTATCTAATATAACTGTCATATAGTGTTATCACGTAATATAAGACAACAACGATTAATACCCTATCGAGTTCCTGGGGTTATGCTTGCTGGTGTAGTTTGTGTTTTCGCTGTTTGTGCAACTCCATCCCGAGCACAGGAAGCGAAAGTTGAAGAGGCTGCTGTTGAAAAAATTCAGTCAGCAACCATTGGGAAACCGAAAATCGCAATTACTACTGAAGATCCAACAATACCTGTAGATGAGTTGAAATTGCTAGTTAAGCCCCTCACCCTGGAAGAATTACAAAATGAATCTGAGGGTTGGCTACAGTTACTTAAAGAAAAAGTTAAACAAATTAGCGATGCTGAAATAGCGATTAAGCGTCAAAATCGGAGCATCAACAAACAAGAAGAAGCTGCTGATGCATTAGAGGCAGCAAAGGTTGCTCTCAAAGAGGCAGAATCATCAAAAAGTGGTGCTAATCCAGGCTCGCCAGAATATGAAGAAGCGACAAAAAAGGTTGAAGAAGCCAAGGAAAACCTGAAAAAAGCTGAATCAGCAATTGAAGAAGCAGTAACTACTAAAAAGGAACTGCAAAAAGATGAAGCTTTAAGCGATGCTCTGGAAAAGGCTAAGGAAACAGGGTTACTCGAAAAAGCAAAAGAAACTCTAGAGAAAGCCAAGCAAGAGCGAGAAAATTTAACTGCTGGCTCTCTAGCATACGACGAAGCCACAAAGAGGATTGACACCCTAGATGAGGCTATCAAAAATTTTGAGGAAGCCCAAGAAGCTCAAAACACAGCTACTCCAGATTCACCAGAATATGAAAAAGCAACTCAGCAACTTGAAGCAGCAGAAGAATCTCTGAACAAAGCACGTTCAGCTATTGAGGGGATTAATAAAACTGAAGCTCAATCTTCTCAAAAGCTCGACAAAGTCGCAAATGTTGTGGGAGAAACCGAAATCTCAAGTAGTAGCAACACTAAAATTGCTGGCCCAGTTGATACTGTGGATGAAAAACAGAATCTCAACCAAAAAGGAAATCTTCTAGATAAAGCAGCACAGCAGTTGGAAAAAAATGCTGAGGCTGACTCTAAATTAAAGAATCAACTGGTTGTCAATGTTACTGAAGCTCAATCAGAAAGAACAGCCATAGTCGATCGCTTTAAAGTCGTTTTAGATGAATTGGAACTCAAAGGAGGCGATCCTAAATCTTATAAACAGTATATTGATGCCATTAATACCGTGCAACTAGACTTGCAAGATACTGAAGGTCTTGGGGTTCGATTGATTAGTTGGTTACAATCGGGAGAAGGTGGCTTGCGCTGGGCTGGTAATCTCGCGAAGTTCGTGGGTATTGTGATTGCCTCGATTATCGTTTCTCAAGCTCTCGCTATTTTCCTCAAGCGTTTTCTGGTCAAATTTGACAATGTATCTGGACTGATGCGCGAGTTTACGATCTTACTTGTCAAGCGTGGTGGAGTTGTAGTTGGTTTTATGCTGGCACTAACAGCATTGGAAGTCAGCCTCGGTCCAATTATAGCGCTGCTTGGGGGTGCGAGTTTTGTTTTGGCGTTTGCCCTACAAAGTAACCTTGGTAACCTTGCCAGCGGCTTAATGATGATGCTTTATAAGCCTTTCGATGTTGGCGACGAGGTAAAAGTCAATGGTATTTGGGGTAATGTAGATTCTATTACTCTGGCCAATACTAAAATTAAAGGCTGGCAAGGTCAGATTTTTAGTATTCCCAACAATGTGGTTTGGGGTGGTATGATTGAAACCCTTACTCAGGGCAAAACTCGAGGAGTTACCCTTTTGCTACGGATTCCTTTGCAGGAAGACTTGGAGCGGCTTAATAATTTGATCGTAGAAATTATGAAATCTCACCCCAAAGTTCTTCAAGATCCAGCTCCGTCAAGTTTTGTCTGGCAAATTGAAGAATACTACATTAGTGTTTATGTTAGCGCTTGGGCAACAAAAGAAGACTTTTGGGGAGTTCATGCAGATGCAGTGCGCATGATTCAGGAAAGGTTTATAAAAGAAGGTATCCCCGTTGCTGCTATTCCTGTTCAGGAAGAGATTGCTAGGGAACAAGTACCTAGTACAGTTCATTACTTAACCTCTGAAAGCTTGGTATCGTAAAGTTTATTGACGGTCAAACAAAGACTGCAAAGCATTATCCAGTGTAATTTATCAGACTTTTTTATCCGCCTTGGAATTGATTCTAAGGCGGATTTAATATCATTCAATTTGCGCGATTAGTTGGTGAAAATTGAATGATATAAATTACACCAAAGATAAAGAGTTTTATTTCATACATAAGATAATTTAATCATTTTTATATTTCTAGTTATAAATTATATTCAAAAAATAATTAAATCCTTTAAACCAATTGTATTAATTCTATGAACTAGCTATGTCTTATTATAAAAATAGTAAAAACAGATCGTGATTTTTACATATGATAAGGTAAAATAATTTACGTATCTATTGTAAATTACATATTTTTACTTAAGGAAGGAATAAGCCATTGATACGCTATAGAGCTCGCGCTATTATCCTTGCTGGTGTAGTTTGTGTTTTCGCTGTCTGTGGTTCCCCCTCCGGAGCACAAGAAGCGGAAGTTGAAGAGGCTGTTGTTGAGAAAGTTGAGCCTGCAAGCAATGCAGATCCGAAAGCTGCAATTACTACTGAAGATCCGACAATACCTATAGATGAGTTGAAGTTACTAGTTAAGCCCCTCACCTTAGGAGAATTACAAAATGAATCTGAGGGTTGGCTACAGTTACTCAAAGATAAAGTTAAACAAATTAGCGATGCTGAAATAGCGATTAAGCGTGAAAATCGGATCATCGGTAAAGAAGAAGAAGCCGCTGATGCATTAGAGGCAGCAAAGGAAGCCCTCAAAGCCGCAGAATCAGCAAAAAATGGTGCGAATCCAGGCTCGCCAGAATATGAAGAAGCGACAAAAAAGGTTGAAGAAGCCAAGGAAAAGCTGAAAGAAGCTGAATCAGCAATTGAAGAAGCTACAGAAACTAAAAAGGAACTGAAAAAGGATGATGCTTTAAATGACGCTCTAGAAAAGGCTAAGGATACAGAGCAACTCGAAAAGGCAAAACAAACCCTAGAGAAAGCCAAGCAAGAGCGAGAAAATTTAACTGCTGGCTCTATTGCATACGACGAGGCTACCAAGAAGATTGACACCCTAGATGAGGCTATCAAAAATTTTGAATCAGCCCAAGAAGCTCAAAAAACAGTTACTCCAGATTCACCAGAATATGAAAAAGCAACTCAGCAACTAGAAGCAGCAGAGAAATCTCTCAAAGAAGCACGTTCGGCAATTGAGGGAAGCGATAAAACTGAAGCGTTGGGTTCTCAAAAGCTCGACAAAATCGCAAATGTTGTAGGAGAAACCGAAATCTCAAGTAGTGGCGACACTAAAGTTGCTGGCCCAGTTGATGTTGTGGATGAAAAACAGAACCTCAACCAAAAAGGAAAGCAATT
The DNA here is from genome assembly GCA_050042755.1 of Rivularia sp. (in: cyanobacteria). Taxonomy (GTDB): domain Bacteria; phylum Cyanobacteriota; class Cyanobacteriia; order Cyanobacteriales; family Nostocaceae; genus Rivularia. Next base: position 1,123 of record JBHJJJ010000217.1, on the reverse strand, counting down.
AGAGAAAGCAGCAGAGCAACTGGAAAAAAATGCTGAAGCTGATTCCAAATTGAAGAATCAATTGGTTGCCAATGTTACCGAAGCTCAATCAGAAAGAACAGCAATAGTCGATCGCTTTAAAGTCGTTTTAGACGAACTCGAACTTAAAGGAGGCGATCCTAAATCTTACAAACTGTATATTGAAGCCATTAATACAGTTGAAGTGGACTTGCAAGATACTGAAGGTGTTGGGGTTAGATTGATTGGTTGGTTACAATCGGGAGAAGGTGGCTTGCGCTGGGCCGGTAATCTTGCTAAGTTCGTGGGTATTGTCATAGCCTCGATTATCGTTTCTCAAATTATTGCCATTCTCCTCAAGCGCTTTCTTGTCAAATTTGACAATGTATCTGCACTGATGCGCGAGTTTACCATCATGCTTGTCAAGCGTGGTGGTGTTGTAGTTGGTTTTATGCTGGCACTAACAGCATTAGAAATCAGCCTTGGTCCGATTTTAGCCCTACTTGGGGGTGCGAGTTTTGTCTTGGCCTTTGCTTTACAAAGTAACCTTGGTAACTTTGCCAGTGGCTTAATGATGATGCTTTACAAGCCTTTTGATGTTGGCGACGAGGTGAAAATTAATGGTATTTGGGGTAATGTAGACGACGTGAGTCTGGCCAATACTAAAATTAGAGGTTGGCAAGGTCAGATTTTTAGTATTCCCAACAATGTAGTTTGGAGCGGAACGATCGAAACCCTTACTCAGGGTAAAACTCGAGGAGTTAGCCTTTTGCTACGGATTTCCTTAGAGGAAGACTTGCAGCGGGTTCATAATTTGATCGTAGAAATTATGAAATCTCATCCCAAAGTTCTTCAAGATCCAGCTCCTTCAAGTTTTGTCTGGCAAATTGAAGAATACTACATTAGTGTTTATGTTAGCGCTTGGGCAACAAAAGAAGACTTTTGGGGAGTTCATGCAGATGCAGTCCGCATGATTCAGGAAAGATTTATAAAAGAAGGTATCCCCGTTGCTGCTATTCCTGTCCAGGAAGAGATTGAACGATACCCGGATCAAGACTGAAATTTGTCAATTTAGTAAGATGCGTTATGGATATTTTTCCTAACGCATCGTTATTTTAATATTCTT
>JBHJJJ010000216.1:0-22848 GCA_050042755.1 Rivularia sp. (in: cyanobacteria) | reverse complement strand
AGTTAAGCTGTGTGGAAATACGCCACATGTGTTTTTAACCACTTTGGGATTTTTCTTGTTTTGTGGATTGTTAGTCCGCACTTGGTAATGTTACTCCCCCACCCTCTTATCGATAACCTATAAATCGTCTCCCACTCTACCCCCTCCCTCTACGCCTGTAATCATAAAGCTGGGAAGGGAGTAGCCTTGACAATGTTTAATACCGGCATATCTAAAAATCTCTGGCTTAACTCAGGTGCACCTGTTTAATCTTTCAGTTATAGAGCTTGAGACTGGTGAAGCAGTGCGTGCGGTCTTGGGGGTTTTCCCATGAGCTTTAGAATGAAATAGCCCTGAGAGGGTGGATATATAGTCAGCCTTAAGTGCTTGAAAGCTGAGAAATACACCAACACAACAAGAGTTTATCGGTTTTCATACCTCTATTTTTCACACAGAGGAAAATAGATCGGTATTTTCGTGAAATATTATTGCGCCATTAGTTATATTTTTTCACAAAAGTATTTTAGTGATTCAAAATAAATTAACTAAACTAATTACTTTCTAGTATTATCAATTACAAATCACTAAAATTCTCCGCGTAAATATATTTACATTCGTTGACTTTAAATACAAAATTTACCAATTTGGTTCCAAAAATTGTTTTGAAATTACTTATAAATTCTGAAAGCTGATGTATATATAAAGATAGGTTTTGTAAAGTTGCATACAACTTAGCAGAGTTCTTGCTATAAAATTGCAATAGTCCTTGAAGTCGTCAAATTTATCATGATTAAAGTAGCCTCAAATATACCAAGCTTATTATTTACTGACAGTAAATTGAACTCGGAAGAAGATAATTATCAATCTGAGGAATACTTAGCTAAGCTCCAAGATTTAATTAGCGAACGTTGGGAAGATGTCTGGCAGCAAGTTCAAGCCAGAAAGCAAGAAGAAATAAAGCTTAATTAGCTTTTCACTACTCCTAAGAAGGAAAAGGATAAAGGAGAGTATCCAAATAGATTGTCTTTCCTTTTATCCTTTTATCTTTAACCCTTCCTTAACCTAGTAAAGGTTCATTAATAATTACTAACTACTGTAAGTTTGTTTCAGGACTGCTTCTATTGACCCAGTATGCTTGTAGAGTCGGAGAAGCTCGTGGGCAGGGCTTTCTCGCTTTTCTAAAAGAGTCTTTAGTGGTGCAAGTAAATTCAGATCGGAGTCATTTTCTAAAGCAATTTCGACTGCTTCTAAAATCTCTGTTGCATTTGTAAAAATCTCCTCGTTATCGAATCCTTCCTGTGCGGACATTTGATGCTTTGCCGCATCTGGAATAGTTGCTCTACCTGGCAAAGATTCATCTAAAGCAATCCCTTTTAATAGAGCTAATAATCCCGCATAGATGGAAAAATCACTACAGCTATCAAAGGCTTTAAATTCAATTCTGCCAACTTCAGCAGGAATACGTGCAATTTCAGTCAAAGAAGGAAAGCTGTCGATTAATTCTTCTCGTTTTTCTACAAATACTCTTGCTGCAGTTCTTTTTCCAGTTCTCATAAAAGTTCGTACAGAAAAACCTTCCCATACAGAACCTTTGTAGAAAGGGGAACTATAACTAAAAGGAATAATATAGGGACTGTAATAAGTCAGCTTTCTACCAATATCAATAATACGTTGGGTAGTTAACCCTACCATGGAAATATTTAAATCCGGGCCAAAAGTAAGCATCGCAATCTTCTCAGTTTGAGTTTCAGCAGAAGCTTGTATTTGTTTGATTTCGTACTCATTAAAAGGTGGATTTGGTACAAATTCATCTTGGTAAGGATTAAAACTAATTAATACAGGTAAAAATCCTTCTTCTGCTGCTGCTTCCTTCAACAAACGGAAACTTTCGGATAATTCTGCAATAGTACTATGAATATCAGTATTTATAGTTGTTCGGATTTCGATTCCTTTTGGGATGCAGTCAATCACTTTTTCAGAATCAGCAAAGCGTTCAAAACCTTCTATGTACCAACGCTTTTGTCTAATTCCAGCGTCTCCAATTCGTAAGCTTGGATAATCTTCTTTATAAATAGGTAATTTTTCGATTATTCGATTAAAATCAGCAAATGTTACACTAGAAAAATCAGCAAAATTTCCAGCATTATCAATGAAAGCAACCTCATGTTCGATGCCAAAATGAAACATTCTTTATTCCTTTCTGAGAAGTTAGTAGTTGTGGTTTAAGTGAGTTGAAATAATGCCAGACGATAAGTATTTCTGAGGAGCGGAACATACTTGAAGAGCAAACGGTTTATCAAGGAAAAGCGCCGCAGAAATTTAGCTTCAAGATTTGCAAAAGTCACCATTTCTATCATCTGATAACCGGAGTTCCAATTCTGAATCTCGCTTATATCTGAAATACTCCAGTCAAAATTTGCTGACATGTGTTTGATTGAGTCATGGCGCTGTTGATTCTTCACCATCAGCGGCGATATGGAATCAAATGCAAATTGTGAACCATAAAAATTCCCAATAAGCATATCAAAGAGTTGTTTAACTTGCTGTTCGCTTAGATACATCAGCACGCCTTCTGCCAGGAGCATGTAGGGCGAGTTACTTGTTTTTTTTACTCGTTGAATCCAATCATTATCTAATACTGAAGCGGAGATAAACTGACGACGGGAAGTTTCTGCAAAAAACTTTTGTCTTAGATAAATTACGTCAGGTAAATCCAAGTCAAACCAGCGCACCTTACCATTATCCAATCGCTCAAAACGAGTGTTCAAACCCGCACCAATTTCTATAACCGTACCCTGAGGATGCTCTTGTAGGAAATTACTTACCCAATTGTCAATTATCATCCCTCTTAAGCAACTACCTACTAGAGAATTATTACTTGTAGAGAATTTCTCGAAATCATAATCCAGTTTTTGAATTATCTCAAGAGACTTGGGATCTGTAACTATAGGTTCAGCTTGTTCTAGTTCTTTAGCCCTTGCCAAAAGGGGAATTAATAGCGTTTCTTGAATAGTTCCAAGATTGATTTGGGTTTTCAAAATGCACCTCTTTTCGGTATTAGTAGAATTTTCCTGCTAAATATAAATATAAATAAAAATAATTATCAATAATATCATCGCAAACAATTCATATCAAGTATTAAGCCTCAGAAATATGGTTTCTATGCAGCAAGTAATATACCCTGGAAAGTCAGTTAAATCCAGGTTTATTTCACTTATTAGTTCTAATTTAAAGATTTCCGTATTAATTGGAGTATTTGCAATTATGTATATATCAAGCAGATATTTTTTTATATAAATTAGCAATAAGCTAAAAAAAATATAATGAGACGGCGAGTTAGTATGTAAAGCAGGAAAGTTAGAGACGTGAGTTATGACAAGTGCTGTTCAATCTCCTTACAGCAGCGAACAAATATCCGCTTGGCTGCGTGGGCTGCTGACTATTGCTTGGGCTGACGGAAACTTTGACGAGCAAGAAAAGCAATTAATAACTGCAATCACCCAAGAAGAATTAGTCCCTGGGATGAGTGTAGAATCATTTGAAGCCATAACGCCAGAAGAATTAGCTGCTGTTTTTGGTAAAAGTACCCCAATCGCAGAAAACTTCTTGCGTACAGCGGTAATGGTAGCCATTGCTGATGGAATCTATTCTCCCAGCGAAGACGAACTATTGCAGAAACTGTGTGAAGCTTTGGGAGAACCAAAAAACCTGCTGGAATCTTTGCGGCACACTCTAGAAAATCCACAATCAGAAGCTGCTTCAGGAGTTGCTTCACCTCTTACACCTCCTGGAAAACCGCCAATTGAAGCTTTAAATCCTCTACGAGATTGGCTTGACGGTTTGGATGTTCAAGATCCCAAAGATGCCCGCTTTCTATGCAAAATGATTCCTTCTCAATGTCCTTTTGAGCGGGATGTAAAATTGTTTGGGCGCAAAATTGTACATATTCCTCCCTTGTGCAAACTAAACCCGCTTTACGAACAACTCGTAGGCTTGCGTTTCCGTGCCCTATCATATTTAGCAGATGATTGTAAAGAGGACGTTTCGGAATATATTTAGTTGTTAGTTGTTGGTTGTTGGTTGCTAGTTGTTAGTTGGTAAATGTTGATTGACTTCTCCCAGGTTTGAAAACACTGGGATTCTAAACGGTTGTCCCTACGCAGCCTGAAGCCGTGCTACGGGACGTTTGTTTTCACGGTATCCCTTTTTCAAATTCTTGAAAATGTCGTACCGCTTGGGGTCAGTCAAAGCCCCACTTCTTATTGAGCTATATGCCGCTTCCCTTTTGAATGTGTTGCTACCAAAAACCCGATCAGCTACCTTCCTTAAAATGTTGGCTGCCGCGTTGATATCCGCGTGTATCTCTTTACCTGAAGACGTTTTGTACACATCTCTACTTATCCTTCTACCTGATGGTTTCCATTCTGCGGGTTTTTCACCGTATTGATGTAAAACATCTTGGTCAACAAAGGATGCTTTTGATGTGTATTCTTCGCTGGTCACAATAAACCGGATGCCGTACTCAGGGCACAACTCACTTAACCTTTTAATCAACCTAGCTGTGGGCATATTAACAACTTCGTAGTTGTTCCTTTTACCAAGGTTGATATTTTGTTTGTTGCCCTTATTCCAGCCAATTATCAGGTTGCCTAACCTCTCTCTCAAACACCGGTTTATGATGAATCTTGCTGCTTTGTTAACCGCATCTCTTACCCGTCGGTTGTGTTTACCAGTTAGCTCATCTAGGTAGTCATTCCAGTAAAAATCTGACCTACCTTTCTTATGCTGTTTTACTTTTTCTTGATACTCCCACAAAGCTGCTTTTAGCTGTGGGGCTTCAACAATAAAGCTTTTACCCTTGGTAGTTACCGCACAGAGCCAAAACTTAATCCCGTGGTCAATGCTCAAAGCCGCTCTATAATCAAGCTTGGGGTTTTTGATTACCTCATCTTTCCCATCGTCGCAAACCCAGTCAACCCAAAAGTCCCCACGACTGGGGCGTATTCTAATTTCTCTAACTAAATTGAAGTCTACAAAGTCAGGTACTTCAAGCTTTATAACGCTTCTCAAGTCTGTTTTGGCTAAATTGCTAATCCCTGGGTAAACAAAACCGTCCTTATATCTCAACGACTGAACTGGGAAAGTTACCCGAAATAAGCCACCTGATTTGCGGTACCGTGGGAATCTTGGTCTACTTAGCCCGCCCTCAAAAAACAAGCTAACAAGCTTATTGAATGAGTTTACTACTTCCTGAGTATCCCTTAAGGTTTGTTGGGCTGATTGGGATTGCATTAAGCGGTAATGCTCCAGTGATTTAATCGACTCTAACTTGTCAATTTCATAATGACTGGTAGCTGTAATCTTTCTAAGTTTCCAACTGCACCGCAATTCATCCCCTTTCCAATAAGTACTGTGCGCCCCCTCTCGTTCTAATTGTTCGTAATGCCGTTGTTTGAACTCGTACATCGCACAGTTGTAAAGTGAATTTGAGGCTTTGCATTGTCCCTCCCAAAATTCTCTCTCCTCTGGTGTAAACTTTGTCCTTATTGGTATAGTTCTAAAAATATTGACTCACCCCTGTCTCTTCGCTAGCCTACACTTAGCTTATCATGACAACCTAGTTATGTCAACAAGAAAAGGTATCAAAGGTCAAAAGAATACACCGTATATTTACGATGAGGTCAAAGCAAAGAAAACAATTATGGTAACTCCAACAGCATGGAACATACTGAAGAGAAAAGCCGAAGAGGAAGGAATTAGTATTAGCGAGAAAGCAGAGCGCCTATTTAGGGGACTCGATGATTAAAATCATCCGACTCCATATTCATCCCAGGTCTGAAGACTCTGGGCTTTCAATGTCTCGCAATGAATCTTGTAAGAAGTTTGATCATTTATGGGTGTACTAATTACCTGAGCAATTAGCTGATAATATTTGGGAACGCGATTTATTTGGATTACTTTTTTGTTCTTTGTACGAAATCCAACATTGGATCGGCACAGCCTATGATCGTAAACTTTTAACAACTGTACTTCAACTTAATACAACCAACAATTAGCAACTAGCAATTAACAACTAACAACTAACAACTAATTCATGCAATTTATCGATCAAGCAAAAATTGAAGTAGAAGCAGGCAAAGGCGGTGACGGTATTGTTGCTTTTCGCAGAGAAAAGTATGTACCTGCAGGTGGCCCTTCCGGAGGGAATGGAGGCCGCGGTGGCTCGGTAGTGTTAGTCGCTTCAGAAAACCTACAAACCTTACTAGACTTTAGATACAAGCGTCGTTTTGTGGCAAAAAATGGTTCTAGAGGTGGCCCAAAAAATCGTACTGGTGCATCTGGGGATGATTTATTAAATGAAGTTCCCTGTGGCACTGCTGTTTATCATGGTGAGACTGATGAGTTGATTGGGGATTTAACTAAACCCGAACAAACTTTATTAGTTGCAGAAGGTGGTAAAGGTGGATTGGGAAACAAGTATTTTTTAAGCAATCGCAACCGCGCTCCGGAACACGCTTTACCGGGGTTAGATGGAGAAATTAAAGCATTACGTTTAGAGCTAAAATTATTAGCAGAAGTTGGAATTATTGGATTACCAAATGCTGGTAAATCTACTTTAATTTCTACTTTATCAGCAGCACGTCCAAAAATTGCCGACTATCCTTTTACAACTTTAATACCTAATTTAGGAGTAGTTAGAAAACCCACCGGTGATGGAACGGTTTTTGCTGATATTCCTGGATTAATTGAAGGCGCTTCCCAAGGTGCGGGATTGGGACACGATTTCTTACGTCACATCGAACGTACCCGCCTATTGCTGCATGTAATTGACGCAACTAGCGAAGATGCTATTGGCGAGTACAACATGATTATGCAGGAATTAAAAGCATATGGACGGAAATTGCAAGATAAAATCCAAATTATTGCGCTGAATAAGATTGATGCTGTTGATAAAGAAAGTGTGGATTTAGAAGCATTAGCAACTGAGTTAAATCATCTTTCCTATGCACCAGTTTTTTTGATCTCGGCGGTGACTGGTGAAGGATTACAGCCCATGTTGCAGCAGATTTGGGATACTCTTGATGCTTTGAATACTCATGAAGAGCTTGACTTAGTTGTCAATTCAGTAGACAATAATGTACAAGAATAGTCAACTAAGACTTGATTGTAATAATGAATTATAAGCCTCATGAATTCGCAAAACTTATAGGTGTATCGGTCAAAACGCTTCAACGGTGGGACAATCAAGGAAAGCTTCCCGCGAAAAGAACGCCTTCAAACTATAGATACTATACTGACGACGATTTAAGGGTTGCTTTGGGAGAAAAGCCAAAATCGAAGGTTCGCGAAGTTGTAGTTTACTGTCGAGTTTCGTCAAGTAACCAAAGACCTGAGTTGAAGAACCAAGTAAAAGCGATGGAAGAATTTGCAAACAATTGTGGATACGCAGTATCTAGAACTATTTCGGAAATAGGTGGTGGGTTGAATTTTAAAAGAAAGAAATTTATAGAAATGATTATTTCGATGCTTAAAGGTGAAATCGAAGTCATAATAGTAGCCCACAAAGACAGAATGTGCCGTTTTGCTTTTGATTTTGTAGAACAACTAGCGAAGTATTCGGAATGTAGAATTATTGTTGCAAATCAAACTCACCTGTCACCACAAGCAGAATTGTGTGATGACCTGCTAGCGATTGTCCACTGTTTTTCTTGCCGCTTGTACGGATTGAGAAGTTATTCCAAAAACCTCAAAAAAGAATTACAAGAAAGTATTAACAACCTTGGACATAATGAGTTAGAATGTGAAAGTGAAGAAATTCAATGTTGATGAAGGTCGATGTCTGAATATATGTTGCTTGGTATCAAAACTAAATTAAAGTTAACTTCTGAACAAAAGGTTTTGATGTCCAAGCAAGCAGGCATCAAAAGATTTACCTACAACTGGGGATTAGCGACCTGGCAAGAATTGTATAAAGCAGGTTGTAAATTCAATCATCGAACTCTTAGAACCTTTTTCAATAAGCAGGTAAAAGCCGAGTATTCATGGATAAAAGAAAAAGGAGTCTGTCAAAAAATAACTGAGTTTGCTTTTGAGGATTTAAACAATGCTTTTACTCGTTTCTTCAAGAAACAAGGTAATTATCCAAAATTCAAGAAGAAAGGTAATAATGATTCATTCACAGTGAATTGTGGTGGGAAACAGATGCCTTTTGGAGGAAAGTCAATAAAACTTCCTACTATTGGCTGGGTAACAATGCATGAAGGATTGCCTGATGGAACTACTTCAAAAGTAACAATTTCTCGCATTGCGGATGATTGGTACATCTCTTTTACTTACAATCAAAAGAAGCCAGAAAATGTCGAGTCAAGAATTGATGCGGTTGGTGTTGATTTGGGAATAAAAACTCTTGCCACTTTATCAACCGGAAAAATTTTCAACAATGCGAAATACTTTAGAAGTAATCTTAAACAATTAGCTCGTTTACAAAAACAATTAGCTCGAAAAGAAAAAGGAAGTAGCAATCGAAATAAGCTTAAAGTAAAGCTGCAAAGATTGTATCGAAGAATAGTATTTCTCAGACAAGATATGCTCCACAAAATTACTCATTACATATGCAAAAACCACGCGAAGATTGTAATAGAGGATTTAAATGTTTCTGGAATGCTATCAAACGGCAATCTTGCTTTATCTATTTCCGATTGCGGCTTCTATGAATTCAAGCGCCAATTAGAGTATAAAGCCAAAAAGTTTAGTTGTCAGCTAATAATTGCGGATAGATGGTACGCCTCATCTAAAATATGCTCAACTTGCGGACATAAGCACGAAAGTTTAACATTAAAAGACCGTGTTTATGAATGCTCAAATTGCGGATTAAAGATTGACCGCGATTTGAATGCGGCATTAAATTTAGTCAAACTTGCCTATTCTATTTAACATTTCAAAGAATCGAGGATGGCTTGTCCTTGAATGCCTGTGGACGGATAACCGCTCCGATGCTCCGGTAGAAACAGGAAGTAAGAGTTGTAAGAGTCAACGGTAGGGTTGTCCATACTTTACAGAGCAGAATATTGAAGTACAAGGTTCTACCGAAACTGCCCACAGTGCCCCTAATTTTTAACCGTTACCCACTAAGGATATCAAATGTGCGGAGCCGGAGATGCTCCGCCTCCAGTAAGTTTCATAGTTGCCTTTTGCATTCTAAGAGTATCGGCTAAGAATTTCTCCACTCAGCTAGAACAATTTTGCCGATAGTTTTACCCCCCTCAAGACGTTGATGAACATCCCTTAAGTTTTTAGCATTGATCGGTTTGACTACATCATTGCAAGTTGTAACACTTACACCATCTTCGATCAGTTGACTCAACTGATTAAGTAAATTACTTTGCTCTGCCATATCTTCTGTTTGGTACATCGAGCGAGTAAACATAAATTCCCACACCATACCAGCACTCTTACTCTTCAAAGTATCCATATCTAGCGGTTGTTCATTTTCGACAATGGAACAGATCGTGCCTTGGGGTTTGATAGCTTTAGCCATAGCTTGCCAGTGAACATCGGTGTTGTTCAAGCAAAGAATATAATCGACATTTTGATAACCAATTTTCTCGATTTCCTCCGCAAGATTATGTCGATGATTAACTATTTCATCAGCACCAAGTTTTTCACACCAAGCGATAGTTTCAGGACGAGAAGCTGTAGCAATAACATTAAGCTTGGCTAGCTTTTTCGCTATTTGAATAGCAATAGAACCAACTCCCCCTGCACCATTAATAATTAAAATTGATTTACCCGCATCTGCTCCTGTTTTATCAATATTGAGTCTCTCAAATAGAGCTTCCCAAGCAGTTATGCCAGTAAGAGGAAAAGCTGCTGCATTAGCAAAATCTAAATTCTTGGGTTTGTAACCGACAATTCTGGCATCCACCAAGTGAAATTCGCTGTTGCTACCAGAGCGAGTAATATCTCCTGCATAGTAAACTTGATCGCCAGGTTGAAATTCTGTTACTTCTTCTCCTACTTCTACCACTACACCTGCTGCATCCCAACCGAGAATGCGGGGTTCGGATTCAACCTTATCTTGGGGAGAGCGGACTTTATAATCTACTGGGTTAACAGAAATAGCTTTAACTTCTACCAGTAAATCTTTACCTTTGGCTACGGGTTTAGGAATTTCAACATCTAACAGACTATTTTCGTTATCAATGGGTAAATATTGAGTTAAACCTACTGCTTTCATGGATTTTACCTCCAAATTTAAATATTATTAACTTAAGGTTCGAGCGCGGTTACTTCTTGGGCTATCCCGGTATGACCTCGAACTTACCATCAGTGCGTACATAGATGATGCTCTCCTCTCCTGCTTTAGACGAGACTTGATGCACCGATTTTCCCTTGGAACTGAAATAACTACCCGGTACCAAGGTTTTGACTCCGGTATCATTAGCCACTTGATACTGTGGTTGACCCTGGATTACTACAGCGCCGAATGTGGAGCCGTAGCTACGTATTTTTCCGGTAAATTCAGGTGGTAGCTTAATAAGGGTTCCGTTCAACTGATTTTCCTGGGGTTTGCCCCAAAGAAAGGCTACCTTTGGTCCATTGGCTGAATCTGTTATTCCGGGCTGATTGACCCAAACGATGTTGGATACGTCTACGTTAATTGGCTTCTCCGAGCTAGAAAATGCCTTCTCAGGAGGAAGGACAAGGTACGGTCCGTCCTCGATTTCTATGTACGCCAAGTTGTTGCTCCCCTTGGCAGCGGTAATGTGCACACCTCCGGCTGGCTGCGTCCAAAAAGAATCCTTCGGCAGCCACATCTTCTCGGCATTAGGATCGTCGTTGTGAATCAGGCCGTTAATCACCATTCCACGGTAGGTGACATTGTGAATGTGAGGTGGCGACGAAAAACCGTCCACAAACTCTACAAGGAACCCTGACGGACCAGAGGCAGCGCGATCGCCCCAAAGAGTACCAGCCTTCGGGCTATTGTCGCCACGAGCGGGGTTGAGTGGTCCCCACTGGACTTCGGACTTCAAGACTACCTCGGAAGTTGGCTTTACTTCGGGTTTCGGAACGATGCTTTGGGATGTAATCTGCGCGCAACCCAAAGCGGTTACGAAGAGTGCAAGTGCGAGTAATAAAAACCTTGTTATGTTCTTCATGGGGAAAATTTTTGACCATCACTTATTTGATGTACCACCAACCTTTAAGCTAAAATCTTCTCAACAACGCGTACAATCTCTTGGCATTTCCCTGTATCAAGTGCATCGGAATGGGGAGAGGCAAACTGACCTGAATCGTTGTCAAAATACTTGCCTGAAGCAGTTTTAAATTCATCCGTCAGTGCTGCGCGAGTAAGTATTTCTGCCCCGATGCGGATATCACCACCGGTCACCCCAAAAGCCTGTTTCACCATTTTGCTGCCGAGCAATGACCCAGGGTTAATCGCGATAATTATAGGACCGCTATCCTTAAGGGAAAGCCCTAGACTGCGGGACCACATCGTAAGTGCCAGTTTGCTTTGTGCATAAGCTGCTCCGTCGCCCAGCTTGACTTGTCCAGCGAGTGCTTCTGGTTGAACGGTCGATTGAGCAGCGGAGGACAGATTAATCACTCGTCCTGAAGTACCGAGCAGTGACAATAACCTTTGTGTAAGCAGATAGGGAGCGATCGTATTGACAGCAAAGCGTACATCAAGTCCATCCTGGGTGACAGGATTGGGAGTATTATAGACACCTGCATTATTGATTAGCACATCAAGTTTAGAGTGCTTTTCTCTCACAGCCTTAGCAAGCGCTTCAACATTGATCATGAGCGACAGATCGGCTGTGTAGGTTTCAACACCTCCGCCACCGTTGAGTTCAAGAAGTGTTTTTTGCACTTTTTCGAGCTTTTCTAGATTACGACCATGCAATAAAACATGGTGTCCCAGTGAAGTAAGCATCTTTGCTGTTTCCAGTCCAATACCATCGGTAGAGCCAGTAATTAAAATAGTTTTTTGCATGGCTAGTACTCATTATTCAATTTCCTGAATAGCAATCACCCCTTGGTCCCAGCCACGCTGGTTCTCCATATCATTTTGAAAGCCTTTGTCATCTGCGAATTGGAAACGCTTAATCGCTGGTGTTTTGCTTGTTGCCTGATAGAGCCAGTAAGCTTCTTCTCTAAGAGCATCTTCGATTGGTTTGTCGATTGAAGCATAGACAGCCTGCTTACAAGCATTAATCGAATCAGCTGGGAAATGGGCAATGCGTTTTGCCAACTCATCAACATAAGCACCAATCTCGTTGGCATCGAGAGCCTTATTAATAGTGCCATAGGCTTCTGCTTGATCTGCATCAAAATCACGGGCACTTAAAATAATTTCCAATGCACGTCCTAAGCCTGCCTGACGAGCCATGCGCGACGCACCACCACCACAAGGCAGAATCCCCATACCGACTTCCATCTGCATGAATTTTGCCTTGCCACGAGCTGCAAAGCGCATATCACAAGCGAGGGCAAATTCATGGCCGCCACCCCGTGCGAACCCTTCGATTTTGGCAATCGTCGCCTGTGGCAATTTACTAATACGCTCCAGGGTAGTCTGCAAATAAAGCAGTTTCACCTCATCGCGCGATACTGCAGTCGTGGACATGTCTTTGAGGAAATTTGTGTCAGCATGGGCCACAAAAATCTCTGGGTGAGCAGATTGGAAAACAACAACTTTGACACTGCCATCGACTTCGAGCGTTTCCGCCAAACGATTTAGATCGTCTAGCATTGGAATCCCTTGAACATTCACAGGGGGATAATCAAAAGTAACAGTAAGAACTCCTCCATCCTTTGTTGCCTTGAATGTAGTGTAATTTTCGTAAGTCATATCGATCTCTTTCTTTATGATTTCTATGATTCAAAATATGATAAAACTACGAAAAATGACAAGTACGCACAATTTTGTTATGTAGTTACAAAAAAGTAACTATTCAAAAGTGGAAAGAATTATGATGCATAAAAACAATTGCGATCGTCCCTATGGATGCTCTGTCGAAGCCACATTATCTGTAATTGGTGGACGGTGGAAACCCGTGATTATTTTCAATCTCTTGCAGAATGATGTCTTGCGCTTCGGCGAATTGAAGAAAAAAATCGAAGGCATTACCCAGCGCATGCTTACTAATCAACTACGCGAATTGGAAAAAGATAAGATTGTCGCGCGAAAAGTCTATGCTGAAGTACCGCCGCGCGTAGAATATTCCCTTACAGATTATGGTCGTACTCTGGAGGCAATTATGATTTCCATGAGAGATTGGGGAGCCGAGCATATGCATGTAAAATGTGATGATTCCTCACCTTTGTGACGTAATGGAGGAAATAGTGCGATCGCTGAACTAATGGAGTCAGCAACCCCCGGCTATAAGCCGGGAGCTTCAGGCCTAGCTTGAAGTTCCAAGTTGACCAGTTACAGCAAAGGTTCTTAGAACCGGCGCTACGTTAGGGAAATTGCTAAAGTACTTACCTTGGAGTACGCTCACGCTCCTCGCTCTAAGACTTCTTGATTAAAGAGATTTAAAGGGGTTAAGTCAGTGTCTTGAAGATATGCAATTCTCTAACATAAACGAAGCAAACTTAACTTATTAGAGGCATTTAATTATGCAATCAAACAAACCAAACAAAGTATTCCTACTTAACACTGATAAAACATCATTAAATCCGATAACACCAAGACAAGCAAGAAAATTACTAGAAAAAGGTAGAGCGGCAGTATTTAGACAATTCCCGTTTACTTTGATACTGAAAAATAACATAGAAAATCCAAAACTATTTCCTCTTACCTTAAAGATAGATCCCGGATCAAAATTCACAGGGTTGGCGATTATTTCAGAAGATGCAGTTATATGGGTAGCTCAAATAGAGCATAGAGGACAATCAATAAAAAATGCATTAGAATCCCGTAAAGCTACAAGACGTAGCCGACGTAACCGTAAAACTAGATACAGAAAGCCTAGATTTGATAACCGTAAAAGGGCTGAAGGTTGGTTAGCTCCATCTTTAAACCACAGAATACAAACAGTTGAAAGTTGGGTTAAGCGATTAATGCGTTATTGCCCTCTTAGGGAAATCTGGATCGAAAAAGTAAAATTTGACATGGCGCTTATGCAAAACCCTGAGATATCAGGAGTCGAATATCAGCAAGGCGAACTACAAGGGTATCAAGTTCGCGAGTATTTGCTAGAAAAATGGGGTAGAAAGTGTGCTTATTGCGGTGCCGAACACTTACCACTTCAAGTAGAGCATATAGTTGCAAAAGCTAAAGGCGGAAGTAATAGAGTAAGCAATTTAACTTTATCCTGTGAGCGCTGTAATCAGAAAAAAGGGGCGAAACCTATTGAACAGTTTCTTAAGAAAAAACCTGAAGTTTTAGCCAAAATAAAGAAACAACGATTACTACCTCTTAAAGATGCCGCAGCACTCAACAGTACCCGTAATAAAATAGTAGAAGTTTTATCTCAATTATTACCTATACAAACATCTACAGGTAGTCAAACTAAATATAATCGCTGTCGGCTGGAATTACCCAAAGATCATCATATAGATGCTGCTTGTGTTGGAGAAGTTGACAAACTTTATTTTTATGCAACTCAACCGCTTATGATAAAATCTACAGGTCATTTCAGAAGACAGTACACCCTAGTAGATAAGTATGGATTTCCAAGAGGTAAAGCTAAAAGTAAGAACCCATTTGTAAAAGGTTTTCGTACAGGGGATATTGTAAAAGCTGTGGTTGCTTCTGGTAAGAAAGCAGGTGAGTACATAGGGCGTGTAGCAGTTAGGGCAAGAGGTTCATTTAATATAACTACTAAATCAGCTACTGTAACAGACATTAATTATAAGTATTGCACCAAACTGCATTGTATGGATGGTTACTCTTACAGCTTCAGTTAAAGGCACTGGCACTGTGCCCGGTCGCGTTCCCCTCCGACCTAAAGGTACGGAGTTCCCCGCATCTCACTTTTTTTATGGGATCATTTACGTTACATACTGGCGATCGCTAGAGAAAAAAGTGTGGCGGGGGAAGCAAAGCAACTAAAAGTACATCACACCACAGTATTCCGTCGATTAAGTGCTTTGGAAGAAAACTTGGGTGTGAGACTATTTGAGAGGTTAGCAAAGGGATACGTTTTAACTCTATCGGGAGAAAAAATGTATCAAACTGCACCACAAAATCTAAAATTAATTTTGCCTAAGTACTTAAAGATGTTTTTGTAGTCGTTGATGGTTCTGGCTCTTGCTGCGGTTTAATCAAATTAATTAAGGTAGAAATTAAAGGTATGAGAAAAGCCAAAACCAGAAGAATTGCAGCAATTTGAAATATTACAGGTCGTTTTCGTCCCTTTGTCGGAAAACCGCAACTGAGACAAATTTCTTCTTCGCTACTGTTAAGAACACCACAAACTTTACAAGGTTCTAGAGACATTTCTTTATACTCTTACATTTTTTCCCTTCAACTATAAACCTCTTTCAAATTTATGAAAGGCATACATCAAATAATGCCAAAGCAATTCATTCCCCAGAAAACTAGAGAATGAATTGCAATAATCAGATAAATGATTATCTTACTTTTCCCGCTTTAATGAGTAGAATTCAGTTTCCCTGCCATGGTAAATTTGCCGTGAGAGGCTTTACCATTACTGTTACCGTTGGAATTAACGTTATGGCGGGGTTGAAGTACACCATAGCCACCGTGGTTACGTTCGTAAATCACGTTTATCTCGTCTGTTTCGCTGTTATGGAACATATAAAAATCATGTCCCACCAGTTGCAATTGTTCCAAAGCTTCTGACACAGTCATCGGTGGCGTGGCAAAATATTTCGTACGGACTACTTCTTCGGGTAATTCGGGAGTGCGATCGCCAATTAAATCTGTGGCTACTAAATCTGGTATTGCTTCTTCAATAATGTTGTTGTTAGTGTGAATTTTCTTATCTTGTCGTCTTTCCTTGTATTTCCGCAGTTGACGCGAAATTTTATTTGCGACTAAATCGATACTGGCATATAAATTTTCGCTGCTTTCCTCGGCACGGATAACATTACCGTTGGCGTAAATCGTGACTTCCGCTGTTTGATTTGGATTAATTCGGGGATTTCGAGCTACGCTCAAATGTACATCCACCTCATTAGTAATATGCTGGAAATGATTTACCCCTTTTTCTATCTTTTGATGCACGTATTCCCGAATAGCATCTGTGATTTCAATATTTTTGCCGTGGATAACAAGCTTCATGAAAACTCTCCCGCTCGAATATTTTTCTGGTATAAAAAAGTCTGAATGACAAATTATGGTATGTTTCACAACTCCCGTTTTTATTGGGTTACGAAACATATATATTCGCAACTGTTCTTACTTAATGCGAATTTTTCTCGTATTTAAGCTATACTTCGATTAAATCAATTCGTTTCCCTACTCCAATTGGTTACATAAATAATGAATTTTCCCGCAGTTACGAGGAGGTTCTAAAAACGTACTTTGCATCTCTAAATATGAGTAGCTTTGAAACCCAGGTTTTTTTAGTCTGGGAGTAAAAGTACAACGGTAATTTTAAGCACCGTGTATTTCCCGTTGGGTGATAGACAAAGAAGTCTTCTTGGAAATTTTATCCCCTAATCAATTCAAAAAATCGAGCCAATGCCATACGCTGTTTCTATCTCGACTTTTAAGAGGTGCGTAATGGCTATTGCACAGAACTGCTCCTTACAACATTGATTCATATATTCAAATTAGCACTTCATTTTTTACAAAACCGATTAATGTGACTTTCCTTTAAAATCCTTTGCATAGCTTGACATTTATTGACTCAATAGCGGTAACTTGAAACACAATGAGTGTCTTACACTTCTTGCTTTTTACTACTTTTCATAGTAGATATGCCATCATGAACCGATGTTTCTTATACAACCAACGATTAATACCATACTTAGATGCTTGGAAGTGGCAAAAAGAACTTCATTCTCAGCGCGTTAAAGACCCAAGTTTGGATGATGCATTGATATTGCTGGAGCATCCTCCCGTATACACCCTAGGACGAGGAGCAAGCAATGAGTTTTTGAAATTTGACTCTACTGATAGAAATACTTATGAAGTGCATCGAGTAGAACGGGGTGGTGAGGTGACTTACCATTGTCCTGGACAATTGGTAGGGTATCCAATTTTGAATTTAGTGCGCCATCATCAAGATTTGCACTGGTATTTGCGCCAACTTGAAGAAGTATTAATTCGCGTATTAGCAGTTTACAAATTGCAAGGAGAACGTATATCTCCACTCACTGGTGTATGGTTGGAAGGGAAAAAAGTTGCTGCTATTGGTATAAAAGTTACTCGTTGGATTACTATGCATGGCTTTTCACTGAACGTTTGTCCTGATATGCAAGGATTTGAACGTATTGTGCCTTGCGGTATATCTGATAAGCCTGTAGCTAGTTTGACTGAATGGATACCCAGTATTACCAGCAATGAAATACGAATCCACCTTGCACGCTGCTTTGGGGAAGTCTTTAACTTAGAATTAATTGAGCAATTTCCACAGAATATAAGTCAAGGACTCCCATGAAAATTTTTTCTTCTAAAATAATTCTCATGGGTTCCCGTCAAGGTTGAGAGTGCCTCAAAAATAGTTATTTTCCTCAATGGAGCATAGTAAATCAGCAAAAATTGCCATGTTTGTAATCATAGCTTAAGCTCTCCAAGGGTATAGAGTGGAAGACAGCCCTAACTACAAACATAATTTTTGAATCGATATGTACCCGAATTAAAACATATTTACTAATCCGTGGAAAGCAATATTTCATCTGACTCAACCAAAAGTTTCCGTTCAATACCGAAAAAATCAGAAGTACATGCTCCACCTCTAACAGAATTCAATGAGCGTGACTGGAAAGTCTTGGTGAAATTATTTGACAGAAAGGATAGCGACGAAATAGAAGAAGATATCAATAAAATATTAAGTTGGATGGTTCCCGAACCTGCTTGGGAAGATGAGCCATTAGACTTTTTAAAGGAATATCTATAATATTCAACAATTACGAAAAATAGGGAATAGGAGTTAGGAGTGAGGAGTTAGGAGTTAGGAGTTGGGAGTTAGGAGTTAGGAGTTAGGAGTTAGGAGTTAGGAGTTGGGAGTTAGGAGTTGGGAGTTAGGAGTTGGGAGTTGGGAGTTAGGAGTTGGGAGTTAGGAGTTAGGAGCTAGGAGTGATTAGTTAAATCTTCTTCCCCATCTCCCCATCTCCCATTTCCCCGTATCCGGAATTAAGCAGTAGCTTCCGACATCTGAATATTGGAGAAGATAAACTGCATTGTTGCAGGCTTTCCTTCTACTTGAGTGGAAATTATCCGTTCGTTAAGGATGAAATAATCGCCAACTTTTTCGTACTTGTCTTCAAAGTCGCTTTTTCCACCTTTTTGTTCGCCGGTTTTTGGATCGTGGTATACAGAATCATAGCGATGAGCAAGGTACCCTTCACCGGTATCATGAGTACTGAAAGTGTTGATGGTAACTACGATACCGTGAATATGACGGTGAACGAGCACTACTTCGCGATCGCGGATTTTGTATTTATCTCCGGAAGCCTTACCACCAACTAAAATTTCTACCGCACCATCGGAGTCGGTATCGCCAAGACTAAAAGTATTATCTTTATGAGAGTCTTCAAATTCCCGTCTGATACGGTGAATAGCAATTTCCCATAACTGATTATTAATTGCTTCTTTAGCTTGAGAGTCTTCTATATCGAAAACTTCCGCCTTTAGATTAGAGTAAACGCGGACATTTCCCTTAAATTCCTTACCGTCATATTTATAGGTTACATCTGCGGTATAACCGGGGAAACTCTTTTCCCAGGTGTAACGGTTATTATAAGCAGCCCGTAAAAGTTCGCGAGCGGAAGTTTGAGTGACTGTCATGCCTTTACTTTTCTCCTATCGTCTTTAATTATGTTAGCTTTTGACAGTTATTTTTGCGCTGTATTCAATTGATTTATGAATTGTTGAGAATCTACGCAACATCTCTACATATTTTCTGCCGTAGCTTTTGCTTGCGCCAGAGATGCTTGGAGTAGAGTTTCTCCAAATTTTTTGACTTGTTCAACTAAGATTTCTCCAGCGTTTTCTGGGGAACCAGTATCGAATGGTGGTGCGGGGTTATATTCCAATAATAGTTGAATCCTTTTTGCAGTTTCTTCTCCACAAATTTGACTGACAACCACTAACCCAAAGTCAATACCAGCAGTTACACCACTACCTGTAATTCTGTTTCTATCTACCACAACCCTTTCGGTTGCAACTTCAACCCCTAATATTGCCAAATGTTCGCGAAATAGCCAATGACAACCAGCGCGGTAACCTTTAAGTAAACCAGCAGCAGCGAGAATTAAAGAACCAGTACATACAGAAGTTATATATTTTGCCGTTTCAGATTGTTGCTTGAGAAATTCTAGTACTTCCGAGTCTGCCATTGTTTCTATGGTAGCCATGCCGCCACCACCAATGCAAATAATATCTAATTGGGGACACTCATCAAAGGTTGTTGTCGGTAAAATTGTTAATCTCTCATAACTTGTCACGGGTTCCAAATTCTTCCACAACAGATGCACGCGAGCTTCGGGAATACAGGAAAACACTTGATGGGGTGCGGTTATATCAAGGTGAGTCATATTGGGGTAAATAACTAAACCAATATGATATTTAGGTTGGTTCGTCATAGTTGTATTTTTCTTCAACTTAGTTATCTACTATCCTAAAAATGACTCCACAATTTGCATAGTCCTCAACTGGGTACACTTTCAATACAGTTCAGCTAAGGTAAATGGTAGGTTGGGTTGAACTTCGTTACATCCAGTTGGGTTTCCTTCCTCAACCCAACCTGCGCTATTTCTAATTTTTAGGCTTAAGCGAACCGTATTGGGTACACTTTTAGTTCAATGGCTAATTCTCTACATAATCTATTTCACGCTATAGCCACTGCAAAAAACGAGCATGAATTGCGAATGCATTTTATGGATAGTGTTGGCGAGCATTTTGGCGTGCAGCGTTGGGGTATACATATGTTTAACGAAAATTCTCCCTATAAAGCAGTTGAGGTTAGCGGCAGACCTAATATTGATACTTTTATGGAACTTTACGCACAGTTTGGTCGTAATGTTGACCCAGTATTACGTTACGTTACGGAACATCATGCACCAGCACATGAAGAAATGGTATTACCGAATGGTGGTTGGAAACAAACCGAGCTATATAAAAATTGCTGTGCTTATTACGACCACGAACATATTATGACGGGACCTATAGTTGGTGGAGGGAAGCTGATCGGTGCTGTTCATTTTGCTCGTGTAGGTAAAACACCTGCCTTTGATTATCAAGATATTGCCGATTTAAGCGGTGTTTGTACTCATATTTCAACTTGTATGGCAACACTAAATAGTCAAAAAACTATATTTACTTCTACTTTAAGCGATCGCCTTACGCCCCGTGAAATTCAAATAGCTCAACTTGTGGCGCGAGGATTAACAAATAAAGAGATTGGCGTAGAACTTTGGATTACACAAAATTCAGTCAAACAAGCTTTGAAAAGGATGTTTCGTAAGTTAGAAGTTTCTTCGCGTATCGAAATGATTACAAAATTGCAAGATATCCTGAATTAGCCCCATTGAAGTTGTAGCTAGTAATTGGCAATTAGGAAAGCGATTATTTATCCTTGTATTTCTCTATACTCATTGCCAAAATGTATCCTGATTCACATCTTAGATCAATAAACATTGCTCAGTAATAATTTTAAAGTTCTGAATTTGTCTACGAAAGCCAATAAAAATATTGTAGCTTTTTCATCCTTTTTATTACTTAATATGCTTTTATACTGAGAGGTATTAAGATATGAATCCGTTAAACTTAAATTAGCTAATTCCTTCATCATGCCAACTGAATTAATTATTTTAATTGCTGCATTGATTGTCGCCTGGATAGTTTTCAGAGCTTTACTAGGGATATTAAAAACGGCGATTAGCACAGCGGTTGCTGTTTTTGTAATCGTCGTTATTTTAAGTGTTTTTGGTATTACCCCTGAAGATTTAATTCGAGAAATTACTAATTTACCTCAAACTCTGATGCGTCTATTCCCAGATATACAAACGCAAACAGGCATCTGACATAGAAAGTACTCTTGTAAGTTGCAGCAAATGCTTTATTTTTTGATCAATATATATGCTTTAGCATAGGTTGGTAGTTTTTTAATATGCCGGTTAAAACTACTTTGACTTTGAAAAATACCTGCTAGAAAATCGAGTTGATAAAGGTTAGGTAAAAACGCGCCACCTGTATCTGCCATGACTCCCATTCTCAAGTGCCTGCGTCCATTTTTCATATACTCAATGACAATCATTCTACCCAAGCCAACATTGAGTACATCACCGGCAAAAGTTACTCCCGATTTAATAGATATCTTTTCATCAATTTTATAACCATAGCCTTTGATATCTTTCACTTCTCTGAAATACCAGTAACGCGCTTGTAATCTTCTATCTAATCCTTTTTTGAAAGGTATTTCGTTACTTCTATCAACATTAAAATAAGCTGAGGAACCACCACCTAAATCTACTAATATTGATCCTTGCATTAAGGCTTCTAATAAACCTTCACTGGTCATATAAACTATAGGTTCTACTTTGCCATGTTCTTTTCCACCGGGTTCGTAAATACCTGATAGTACATCTTGTTTAGTGTATTTAGTGTAGAATTTATCCGTTAATGGGGTGTCTCCAAGGCTGTAAAGGGGAATATTGAAAGCAGGGGTTTTTGTACGAGAACCACGATGAACAAAGACGGCGTATTTTGTAATTCGTAAATTTTTGCGTCGTGGTTGTTTAGGGTTATAAGCTGACCATCTAATAACCCGAAAATTTGAGTTAATAAAATTGGGATCTTGCAAACGAGTCGGACGATTATTAGCTATATCTTCTTGTAATACAGCAATCATGAAATCAAGAGTCCTGAGAATATCTTCTACGGATATTCCTTGAGTAGCAAGTACTCCCGGACGCGAAATATTTGGATCGTCGTCTGAATGGTCTCGATAATATTGTCTTGTATTTACTAAAGTGGCTAATAAATCCGATTGATTGAAAGTAACTTTATTAGTGCTAGGTAATTTGGCAGGGCTGAAAAGCTGATTGCCATTGATACTAAATTTATATTTTTTTAATTCGTCAATAACTCTGTAAGCCTGGGATAGTAGCTGGGGTTGATATAAACTATTTGTTGGTAAGATAGTTTGGCAAGGTGTCGAGTTATTTGCATTGCATGGTGCAGGTTGAAATGAAAAATTAGGAGTTAGTGTAAGACTTGAATTTGATAAATTATTCTGCTGGGGTAAAGTCACACTTTGCTGCCGATTCAAAGATGTATTTTTTATATTTGTGGAAGAATCATATTTTTGAATAAAATCTTGACTTTTTGACTGTCCGTAAGCAAAACTACTCAGACTTCCAGCTAACAAAAAACTAGCCAAACCTATTACAAAACCCATTTTTGGAATAAACATAAGAATAATTTTATTGTTCAATCATTGATATACCAGGAAAAACAATCATAGGTCAAAGGTAAGGAGTTAGGAGTTAAGAGTTAAGAGTTAGGAGTTAGGAGTTATGAATTATTCTTTCTACCCCTTCTTCCCCCTCTTCCCCCTCTTCCCTCTCTTCCCTTTTTCACGACCTTAAGCAAAAATACTTCATAATGGGTAAAGGCTCATTCTCATAAAGACGATGTACTTAACTTACTTAGACAGCAATAGCTGGTTGCTTGAAATTGGCGGTCAAAATATACTGATTGATCCTTGGCTAGTTGGT
>JBHJJJ010000215.1:0-17840 GCA_050042755.1 Rivularia sp. (in: cyanobacteria) | reverse complement strand
ATTACGGAAGCTGATTTATTTGTCTATGCTTTTGATACCATGCCTTATGCAGTAAAAGCCCAAGGTAGCGAGTTAAGCGATTGGGAACGTGCTTTTAAGTTGATTAAGGCTGGTGGTGCTACTAGCTGCGGTTGTGCTGTGGAAGCAATGCGGTTGAAAAAGCAAGTTGTCGAACAATTCATCATGGTGACTGATGAAGGTGAAAATACAGCGCCTTACTTTGCGGAAGCTTACAGCAAGTACAGTAATGATTTGGGTGTTGTACCTAATGTAATTATCGTCAAAGTTGGTCATGCTAGCGATTGGGTAGAAGCTCAATTGAAGCTGAAACAAGTGCAAGTAGATACCTTTACTTTTAACGGTGATTACTATTCCTTACCTAACTTGGTTCCACTATTATCTCGTCCATCACGATTGGAATTGTTGATGGAAATTATGGAAACTGCTTTACCTATTAGAGATGATAAGTAGAAAGTTAGGAGTTAGGAGTTGGGAGTTAGGAGTTGGGAGTTGGGAGTTATATTTTTGATTTTTGAGTGTTTACTAAAGTTAATAAGACTTGAGTTATCTCATCAATAAATATAGTGAATTTCAGTTGATTCCGATACACCAAAACCCTCACACCCATCCCCTCTCCAAAGCATGGTCGAGGGGTGCTGCCGGGGCGGGGGTAGTTACCTGTTGTATTGCAATAAGCGTGAAAACCGCTTTCAGGTACCACCAACTTTCTGGAAAATCTAAAATCTAAAATCTAAAATTCAATGGTGGACATAACTGCAAAAATTGTCCAACAACTACGCCACAAAACTGGTGTTGGGATAATGGACTGTAAAAGAGCGCTACAAGCAACTAATGGTGATGTTGAAGCTGCGGTTGTATGGTTAAGAAAAAAATCCAAAACTGTATGTCTTGGAAATGATTTTGAACAAAATACATTAGAAGGAATAGTTTCAAGCTATATTCACACGGGTAATAGAGTTGGGGTTTTGGTAGAGGTAAATTGCGAAACTGATTTTGTAGCCAAGACTGAAGCTTTTCAGGTGTTAGTGAAAGATATTGCAATGCAAATAGCGGCTTATTCAAATATTAAATATCTGAAAGTAGAAGATATTCCAACAGAAATAGTTGAAAAGGAAAAAGCTATTGAAATGGAACGGGATGATTTGACGAATAAGCCAGATAATATCAAGGAAAAAATTGTTAAAGGACGCGTTGAAAAACGCCTCAAGGAAATGACTTTGATGAATCAATCTTTTATCCGCAATCCAAGTTTTACTGTGGAAGAGCAAATTAATCAAATAGTTTCTGTTGTTGGTGAAAATATTCGAGTTCGCCGCTTTGTGAGATTTGTGCTTGGGGAAAATATAGAGAATTAGTTTTCCTACTAGATTTAGAGACGTAAAATTTTACGTCTCTACAAATAAATTAAAAACTTAACTTTAATCAAACTAATATAAAAAAATTAAATTGTGGAGGTGAAAATAATGACTGATATGCAAATAGCTTACGAGATAGCAGCGGCTTCCGTACGTCAGCGTTTCGCCGAACAACATCCCGAAATTTTGACTATTTTAAATCGAATTAATCAGGATGATATTGCCGTTTACTCTGGTAATTTCGATAAGGTGGAAGAGGTACTGAAATGTTTAAATGTACCTTACACAATGAACCCAAAGGGCAAAGATATCAAAGCCGAAATTATTTTTGTGAATTGTTCTGGTAGTTACGATAATCAATTAATTTCTGACTTATC
Source organism: Rivularia sp. (in: cyanobacteria) (assembly GCA_050042755.1). Taxonomy (GTDB): domain Bacteria; phylum Cyanobacteriota; class Cyanobacteriia; order Cyanobacteriales; family Nostocaceae; genus Rivularia. Next base: position 16,087 of record JBHJJJ010000215.1, on the reverse strand, counting down.
ACAACAGGTAGAAAATGGTAAATACTTGGTAAGTTCGGATTGGGCAGTTGGTCATTTTATTCCCAAAGCTTTTCCTAATACTGTAAAGCCTACCAAAGACACAACAAAAGATGAAGTTATTTCTGTTGAAGCTAATTTAAATATTTTGTGGTCAGAAGTTGTAGTTTTAGGTGCAGATCCACAATGGTGGTTGGAAAATAGTAGTTATCCAATTGAGATATTAAACCCAGATAAAGTGAAAATTGAAGCTGCTAGTCACGATTTACTCCAAAGTTATAATGCACCAGTTATAGCGGTAAGTTTTGATTGGGGTAAAGGTCATGTTTTTCATGTAATTTATCATTTTTGGTGCAAACGTACTCGCGTTTTAACACCTAGACACCAAGCTCCTTGTACCGACTTTCTCGAAGCAGGAATGAAGTTGAGTCAGGAAGGTATTGAAAAAGTATTGTGTGAGAGCAATATTAAAGCTGACACTCTCAATTTTGCTCAACTTCAAAGTGCTGCTACGGCGACGGAGTTAATTGCTCAATTATGTGTTAAAGCTGTTGGTAAGTTAGCGGTAAGTCGTTGAGAAAATATATCTAAATTTAAAACACTAAGCCGACAAACTTTGTCTATTTTTTAATTTTCAGTAAAACCACAATTGCCCCTACTGCTATTTGAGAGTATCTTTTGACATAGATTGTTCTTAAAATAATTGTAGCGGGTGTAAAATATGGCTTTTCAAAAAAGTTATTGGGAAACGCGACGAGAAATCGAAATTGAACTGCAACAAATGAAAGCAGAATTACAGCGTAGTCGTAATGTTTCCTCAGATGTTAGTAATAGCTTGGAATTTGTTCTAGATACAATAAATAATCTTGTTGGTATACAGAATGTGAAAGATGAAATCAAAAATCTTACTAACTTTCTGAAAATTCAAAAACTTAGACAGGAAAAAGGACTAGCTAGTGTTTCAGTTACTTTACATTCTGTATTTTGTGGTTCTCCTGGAACTGGAAAAACCACAGTTGCTCGTTTTATGGGTAAAGTATACAAAGAGTTAGGAATACTTTCTAGCGGTCATTTAGTTGAAACTGATAGGTCAGGTTTAGTTGCAGGTCATATTGGTCAAACTGCAATTAAAGTAGATGAACTGGTAAAATCAGCGGTGGATGGTGTGCTTTTTATCGATGAAGCTTATGCACTTAAGCCAGAAGGTTCGGGAACTGATTTCGGACAAGAAGCTATAGATACTTTACTCAAAAGAATGGAGGATTATAGAGATAGATTAGTAGTAATAGTCGCTGGTTACAGCAACGAAATGAAAAGATTTATTGACGCAAATCCAGGTTTAGGGTCAAGATTTAATAAGTATTTCTATTTTGATGATTATAAACCAGAAGAGTTAACAACTATTTTTACAATAATTTGCAAGAAAAAGAATTTTAAACTTACCGATATAGCAAGAGAAAAACTACTTAACAAGTTTAACTATTTATATAGTAATAAAGATAAAAATTTTGGAAATGGAAGATTAGTAAGAAATATTTTTGATAAAACTGTCGAAAAGCAAGCTAATAGATTGGTAAATATTTCTGAACTCACGGAAGAAACAATGATGACTATTGTTCCAGAAGATATTCCTGAAGGCTAAAATCACTAATTTATAATTTCTGCTTGTTTAGATATAGCGGTTTTCAGTTCAGTGCAATACAAACTTATTTTTTAGTATTATGTACGGGCTGAAAGCCAATCACACAAGAGTATATTGAACTGAAGTTTAAATCTCTATATTGATGAACATTGACAATTTATAATACATTAACTACAATTGTATTACAAAACTTACGCAAGCGTTACAAAACTCGGATGGTGCGTGACACTACAACCCTTATAACTGCATTGATAATTTAATCAAGTGTCACAGCACCCTACAAAGAAAATGTGCCAGTTGCGTAAGTCCTATAGTATCTAAAATTAGTATCCGCGAAAAATAAACTCAAACTTTACAAATTATCTATAAATACAGTTATTTATAGCCTCACTACTTTCCAAGAGAGGTAAAAAATGAGCATATTTAAAGTTGAAGTCGTAGAAATTGATAGCGTTAATCCTCACCCTAATGCTGATAGATTAGATATTGTTTCTATGAGCGGAATGGCTTATCAAGTTATCTCAGCTAAGGGAAATTTTAAACCAGGAGATTTAGCTTTTTACTTTCCTATAGATAGCGTTATTCCCGATAGATATGTAGAGGAATTCGGCATTGCTTCCTACTATTCTAAAAAACTGCGTGCTGCAAAACTGCGGGGAATCTTCTCGGAAGGTTTGCTAATCCCTGTCGGCGAAAATTTTACAGGAAAAGTCGGAGATAATTATACCGAATACTTTGGCGTTACCAAATATGAATATCCAATTCCTCAAACAATGAATGGGGAAATGGAAAGTCCAATCAAACACTATAAATTTCCTGCTCCTGAAAACTTCAAACGTTATAAAGATGTTCTAACTGAAGGTGAAGAAGTAGTAGTTACCGAAAAGCTGCATGGAACTAACTTTACTGTTTTAGTAGATGCTGATTCAACAGTTCATATTGGTAGTCATAATTATTTCTGGAAAAATAGCGAAGCGAATAAAAAATTAGTCTATATTCGTGCTTATCATGAAAACGAAGCTTTGCAAAAACTACCAGCAGACACTCAAGTTTTCGGAGAAATATACGGCGTACAAGATATTAAATACGGTTTGAAAAACGGCAAAATTGGTATTGCTTTATTTGCTGTACGTCGTCACGGTAAATTTCTTAATTATCAAGATTTTGTAGCTTTCTGCGAAGAGTTTAATTTACCAACAGTACCGCTACTTTACCTTGGTGCTTACAATTGGGAAACAGTTTCTCAATTTAATAATAAAGATAGCCTTCTTTCTCCAGATTCTATGATGGAAGGAGTAGTAATTCAACCTGCCATAGAAAGAACATATCCTGAAATTGGAAGAATCGCTCTTAAACTCATCAGCGATAGATACCTACTTCGTAAAGGTGGCAGCGAATTACATTAACAATGAACAATGAACAATTATCAATTATCAATTAATGATTTGTAATTAGTTGATAATTGATAACTTATCTTCTCCTCTTTCTTCCTCTCTGCGAAACTCCGCGATATACTCCGCGTTACTTTGCGTTTAAAAATGAATAATAAATCAATACGTTTCAATTTTATCGAACATCTATCCCTTCAAAACCAACCATTTGTATTGCGATATAACGGCAAACCGCCAGAATGGGATGATGAAACTTTGCATCAAGAAGCATACGATTATAATCCCGAATTATACGCACTTTTCAGCATTATAGAAACAGTCACCGAAGCACAACGCTTACGTATCCTTTTTCAACTTTTAAGAGCTTCTCGTAAAGGATTTACACACAATCTTCGTTTAACTCTAAAAAGCGTCACAAACTTTTTATTAACTATTCTTCACCCAGATAAAGTATTAACAGTATTTCTCGCCTTAAAACGGGTTAGAGCTAATCATAAACACACAACCAGAGCCATTCTCAAATACATATTCGAGCATCCGGAATCCTTAGATATGGCTATCTGTCGTCGCCCTGGGGTTGTGGATTGCTTGGAACATGCTTTGGGTAAAAATGTGGCTCGTGCTTGCGCCAAAATTGCCTCCTTAGGTGGAGATGAAACATATTTAAATCAAAACTTACTGCGGTTTGTAAATGACAAGGAACAAGTAAAACTTATCTTGCAATTGCTTTACCGTCACGAATCACTACAAACTGGTACTGGCGAGTATCGGCAATTACATCAAAATGACGCTGCAATTTTAGAAAATCAAGAAGAAAAACCGAAAACCGTTACGGCAACAAATCGCGGTGATATTGCAGCAACTCTGGTTCATCTTTACCGTGGTGGTAAATCTGACCAACTTATGGAAGCTACGGAAAAATATGTCAAAGAAGCCGCAGCAAAATTACCTCACTTTGACGGAACTTTAGCCTTAGTTTTTGATGCTTCTGCTTCTACTCGTAGTTATGGCTCTCGCGAATTTTGCTGTTTAGCTCAATCGGTTGCTTTAAAATTAGTTTTACAGCAATGTTGCACCAAAGTTAAGGTTTACCAAGTAGGTGGTACCGTTGATGTACTACCAATACCAGAAGGGTACACCGATATCGCTACATCTTTATTAGATGCTCTCAACGTACAACCCGATTTAGTAGCAATAATTTCTGACGGTTATGAAAATCTCTACCCTGGTGATTTAAGTAAAGTCGTAGCAACATTACCTCAAATAGGTATCGAGACACCTGTAGTATTTTGCCACAGTAAGTTTACCAAACAAGACGATTTAGAATTACGTCGTCCAGCTAATAATCTCACTCAATTAGAATTTTGGCATCAAGAAGATTTTAGTAACTTAATGTTATCTATGTTGTCAATGGTTGGCGATAAAAGTGAAGCGAGTTTACAAGAGTTTTTATTAGCTAAGCTTTCCCAATTTGAACAAGATTTTCTTGTATACAAAAGTGAATTGGATAAACCAAAACAAGAAGCTTTCATCTCCCTTTCTGAGGAAGCTATTGCTAACTAAGGGAAATTGAATTGGAATTTTATTTATTGAGGTTGTAGTGGGAGCATCTTGCTCCCCATTCCCTATTCCCTATTCCCTATTCCCTATTCCCTATTCCCCATTCCCTATTTCAAAAAATAATTTAAAACTATCAACAATGAATTACCATCAATTAGTACCCCAGGCATTTGATTTGTCTGCTTACCGATTTGGTATTCCTCAAAAATCGGGAATCATGACAGTTGTGCCTATTTTTGGAAGTACATTAGAAAATACGCGTAAATTTACTCCGCCATTATCTGGACTAAAATTAACCCAAATACGCGGTTACGGGAATATGGAAATCGCCAATCATTCCCAAGGTATCGCGATCGTTCCCTTACATATGGGTTACATTCAAGACAAAGCCCAAAATCATGCTTTGTGTCGTAGCGCCTTTATTGCGGGTGGACAAAAGCTGATGTTTGAGGATGCTTGCTGCGTACAATCTGGTCAAGGTGGATACCTCGAAGAGCGAGAACAGTGGTTTTTTATCCTACCGTTATTCCTGCGAGAAGAAGCATTAAATTTACAAGGTCAAAAAAACTACAGCAAACTTTGGGATGCTATTAGCAACCTTAACCAACGTTTCGGTTTACCAAATCGCGGCCATTTAGAACAAATTCTCAGTCGTGAAAGAGCATTTTTAAATCAATATCAAAGTCGTTTTGAATTGCTTGGTGGACAAACGGGAGCCTTAGTTATCCTAGGTGACAAGTTAGCTGGTATCGAAATTGCTCCTAGTGCAGCTTATTTTCAGGAAGTATGGATGTCTTTGATATGCTTCTGTTATGGTGTGGCGGCGATGCATTTTGAAAAGCATGAAGCAGTGCAGGAAGTAGTTCCGTTTTCTGCTAAAAATTTATTAGAATTGCGTCAGCAATTGGTTGAAAGTCGTCAGGAATTATATTCACGAGTTCAAAGTAATTTAGCAAATACGCCAAAAGAACAGTTTGAAGTTACCAAAGAAGAAAAGTTTTTGAATTTGCAATTAAAAACCATTCATGGTCATAATTTTGCTGGTGAGTTTGTAGAAGAAGAAGGACAGTTAGTTTATGCTTCTGTGTTTGCTAAATCGGATTATGTTTTGATTAATTAGTTCTAAGTATTTAGGGGTCTATAATTTCTCGATATCAATCTAAATTTGGGAGACGTAGCAGTGCTACGTCTCTACATTATTTATAGTCGCGATCGCATTTTTTGTTAGTTTTATAAATCTGATGATATGCTAGGTTTTCCCAATCCTTAATTAAAATTGAATTTGCCGCTTTTTTTACAATTAATGCCAACAAAATAACTTTTAAATTCAGAATTTTCTCAAAACCCCTTGACAAAATTAAAAATATTATACTACAATGTAATACAGAAGGAACTGAGTTAGGCAAAACATTTTAAATCGCCCTGATGCCAGATTTGGGTAAACCGTATATAACGACTTGATAATGTCACTGCGCTAACTGCCCGTCCTTTTAAATTTAATTTTATAATCTAGTAGGAACTGAGTTAGGTCAAGCATTCTAACCACCCTGATGCCAGATTTGGGAAAAATTGCATAAAGCAGTCTAAGAATGTCATTACGCTAACCGCCTGTCCTACTTCCAATTTAATCAAGTAATTCAGTAGGAACTTAGTTGGACATAGTATTTTATGCTCCCAGATTCCAAATCTGGTCACTGTCCCAAAGCAGTTAATAAGAAATACTCCCGTGCTAGCTACCCGCCCTACTTATTATTTCATCAAATTAGAATCATAAATCTTAAAATAAACCACTTGCGTGTCCTAACAGCCACGAGCATACATACTTAGTACGAGAGGAATTGTACCGTTATGAAATTGTAACGGGCGAGAAGCGAAAAAGGCGCTAAGAACCTGGGAGGTTGGCTTAAAAGTAGCTATCCTTTAAAAAGTGTGTAGTAACTTACCAGCGGAGTTCTTTTTGAGTGATGAACGCTTTGCCCTGACGACTTGCACGCAAGTAATTTATTCTGCTAAAAATTATTATAGTCATAGCAAATTATTGCCATCTAAAATATTTTAAATATTATTAACTATACTTTGAAAAATATTATAAATAAATTATAATTATCTATCGTTTTATTAATATCAATAAAAAAATGAATGCGAGAAATAAATTTACCTTAATGAATGCCCTCTAAAAGATTTTCAATCAAAAATCTAAAATGGTATAAGCTTACTCAATATTGATAACGGCTCTAAAGCTGAAAATATGGAATTTGACTATTTCGGCCAGCAAGAAAACTCTCGTGCTAATAATAACCGTCAAAGCTTGCTTACTAGCGGTTGGCGACCTTTTTATCGGGAATTAGACTGGGAATTTTTATGGCAACTATTATCTAATGACTCTCAGGAATTAACTCAAAAAACCTTAAATTTAACTAGTAGCCTAGCGGAAACTTTAGGAAGAAAACATTATGCTTGGTGGGCTAATTTATTAAATCTTGCTTCTGAAGATACTCGCTATGAATTGGATAAATATTGGAATTATATAACTCCCGAACAACTTACACCAGATCATCGTTATAAAGCCGTTTTGAGTACGGAAACTCCAATAGTTCAATTTGTTAGCCGCAGCAGCATTCCAATTGATTATCTGTTAAATATACTCCAAGAAACTACAGTATTTAGAGTTCTCAAATTCTTAGAATCTCCAGACTTAATTACCCAGTATTATCAGGAAAGAGATTTTTATTTACCGATCGAAAAATTTCACAGTTGGGAACGTTTGGAAGTTATCAATACTGCCTATGCTTACTGGTCTAAATACGATGTTTGGCTACAAATTGATCCTTATGAAAGAGGAAGAAGACAATATACTTTGATGGCAAAAAGTTTAACGCCATTAATTAATAAAGCCACTTACGATCTAGCAGTAATGCTAAGTGGATATAAAAGTCGTGTAGGAAAAGTTACTAATCAATTTTCTATTAACAGTTTTCCTAGAGACATTCAAGATTTTACAGATACTGTACAGCAAGGGATTTTAAATCAAAATCAATTAGCAGTATTGGTACATGGTGAACCAGGTACGGGTAAAACGGTTTGGACACAAGCAGTTTCTAAAGAAATTCTTGTACCTTTGGGGTACGTAATTTTTATTTTGGATCGTGATGCTGTTTCTAACTTTGTCCCACCAAGTTACTTGGAAAGAATTTGTATAATCATTAACGAAGCTGATAATTTAGCGCAAAATCGTGCTAGCGAAGTAGCGCAATACAGCAATAAAACAGAACATATTTTAAGCTTGTTGGATGGAACCTTGTACCAAAGTGTAATTGATGACTCTGGGCTTCAAACTGAGCAGCGATTAGTTATCTTAATGACTTGCAATACTACAGAAAGATTAGATCCCGCAATGTTGCGTAAAGGTCGGGTAGATTTGATGTATGAATTTACCCATAAATATGTGTAATTAACGCAAGTTTTTTTGTCATTACTTGTATAAATAACGCTTTATGTGAATTAAAAACGCCTGATACTCTATAAGGGTTTGGAGCTTTGTCCAAAAATCATGGTATTGAAATTACTTGGATAGTTTCAATAGTTTGAAGACTTAATTCACATTAAAGGTAAATAATTCATGAGTGAAATCACTTGTGGTATTTTTGTAATGACGAAGCTTCAAGGAAGTTTTCTATTACTCACCAAACGTAAGAATCTGAAATACGATATTCCAAAAGGTGGTATGGAAGACAAACATAAAAAAACATATCAAAAAGATAAAGAAAAAGCATTCAAAGAATGTGCATTTGATGAATTAAAGCAAGAAACTGGAATTTTTCCTGGAGAGATACAATTAGATAGCAAATTTGATTATAGAGATTTTGATAAAGAACAACAAAAAAACCGAGTCATATTTTTGGGATGGCTGGAGAAGGAAAGAGAAATAGTTTTTCTTCCACCGAAAAAAGGTGAGAAACCAGAACACATCGCCTATAAATGGGAAAAATGGCATCCACCCCATAATATCCGCGAAGGATGGATGAATTATTTATTAAAAGAGTTAGACAAACATTTTAATGAGTATCCTGAATCTAAACCTTTTTAGTGTGGGTATATTGCCTACTATATGTATAAAAAAACAGTTAGCCTAACACTGCTAAATATTGTTTTTAATTGGAACGCTTCGCTATTTGATTATTTTATTTAACCTTTTTAATTGATATCGATCGTGTATTACAGTTAGCTGGGGAATACAATTTCATAGTTAATTGTATAAGTCTATTTTTATGAATTAGGAAAATAATTCATAACTTAGTATTACTTGAAAGTATTTTATTTTTATAGTTATTTGAAGGTGTAAGATACCAATGATGAAGCTACATAGATTTAAGTATGCCAGTCTTTTCTATACAAAAGTCAAAGATTTTTTGTTAAAAGACGAAGTATTGCACAATTTGCAATTGGGAGTTAGCAAGAATTTAATTAATTGTCCAGATAGATACAAAATTAAACCTTATTTAGCAGCAGTTGAACAAGATGGAAATATTATTGCAGTAGCAATGATGACCATTCCTTACAATTTACTTTTGTCACAAATAACAGATTTGAACGCAATCGATATTATCGCTCGAGACTTGCAGCAAAATAACCACTTATTAAGTAATATAAATGCACCTGTAGTAGAAGCACGAGCTTTTGCTGAAAAATGGTGTTTATTGACAGATAAATCTTATCAATTGAAAGTAGCGCTACGTATTTTTAAATTAGAAAAAGTAGAGTTATTTTTGCAAGTCAAAGGAATATTTAGATTAGCAACGGAAAATGACAAACAACTTCTTAAGTCTTGGCATGATGCCTTTTCTTTAGAAGCATTGGGTAGTATTGAATCGGATAGCGAAAGCTGGATTGAAAGGAGATTACAACAAGGCACAGCTTATTTATGGGAAAATGAAGTACCAGTTGCAATAGCTTGCAGCACTCGTTCCACTCCTAATGGTATTGGGATAAATATGGTGTATACGCCGCCAGAATACCGCAAACAAGGTTATGCAAGTGCTTGTGTAGCATCTTTAAGCCAAACTTTGCTCGATAAAGGATATAAATTCTGCTTTTTATTTACTGACTTGTCTAATCCCACTTCTAACAAAATATATCAACAAATTGGTTATAAAGCCGTGGCAGACTGGAATAATTACTCTTTTTGTTGAAGATTCTAATATAGTGAATCTCAATTGCAATCGTGAATATAAGAAGGGTAATTTTATTTGTGTTATTAATAGTTCCCGGTAGTGCTGCTGTGGTTGTATCTACTTGGTGGGGTATCAATGATTTTGCAGCTTTAGAGGGGGCTAATCAAAACTTTGATAAACTCGTGAGTCAAGGAGCAAGCCAGAAAGAGTTATTTATCGCTTCTCACCGAGAAAATACCCATCGAATCAATGTTGGTTTTGATGGTACTTGGATAGCACTAGGAGGTATTTTAGTTGGTATGGGAATATTGGGTATAGCTCAACCACAAAACAAATAAATTTACTGCGGCTCTTGACGGGCACCCATGAGAATTTTTTTCTCCTAAAAAATTCTCATGGCAACCCTTGACGTATATTCAAACGCCTCCCGAATCTGTCATAAACTAAAACATCCCACTGACCGTTTAAAGTATACTCAAAAGCAATCCTGTTACCATCAGCACTAATTGTGGGATTGCGAACTTCTGCTTGAAGATTATTCGTTAAATTGCGCGATTGACTAGTTTCCTTATCAAAAAGAAATATATTACTTCTTCCCTGCCGAGAAGCAGCAAACACAATATATCTACCATCTTGAGAAACAGATGGATGATTGGCAGCAGCATCAAAGGAATTCAACCCAGCTAAGTTAATCAAACTGCGAGTCACTCTATCAAACATATAAACATCTTGACTGCCCCGACGATCGCTCGTGTAAACAATATATCTATTAGAAATATGTGGATTTAACTCCGAAGCACCAGAATTCAGACTCCTACCGCCAGTATCAAATGGGTAACTTAATATACGCGGAGAACCACAAGCACTCACAAAACCTAAACTCGCAAACAAGTAAATTAAAATACAGCGTTTCATCAGTTAACAGTGAACAGTGAGCAGTGAACAGTTAACAGTGAGCAGTGAGCAGTGAGCACCGAGCAGTGAACAGTTATCGAAATTGAATTCATAACTTTTAACTCCTAATTCCTAACTTCTTTTCCCTCTCTCTCCTAGCGAGGTGGCGCACTCACTGGGGCACCGTTGGGAATATCTAATTCAATATTTACTCCTCTATCAAGTACCTCAATGTCCCACTGTCCGCGAATATTTGTTTCAAATACAACATATCTTCCATCCGGGCTAACGCTGGGATTTCTAATCAAGCCGTTGTATCTTGGGGTAAGGATTTGCGACTGTCCTATGGCGCGGTCATAAAGCGCTACAACTGGTCTACCACGACTGCTCGTCATGTATACTATATAACGTCCGTTATAACTAAGACTGGGGCTTTCTGCGATTGCGTTGCGTCGATTCAAACGTGGTGTAGGAATCAACTGTTGCAGTTCTAAGTCGTACAATAGTAATTGCTGAGTACTCCTACGATTTGATACAAACGCCAAAAAGCGACCGTTTCCGCTCAAGGCTGGTTGTTCTTCGGTGTAGCGAGTATTCAGCGAGTTCGAGCCTATGGGAATCTCGTTGTAACTACAAGATACAAGCAAACTGGCTAAACTAAGACAAAGACCCCAATGAAATTGCGATTGGAGCCAAAATCTGGGGATAATTTTTTTCACCTTAATTAAAATTAATTTTCGCTGCTTGTAGCGTCAATCTCCTTATTTACCTATTCATCATCCAACTTTACTGGATCGTCTTTCTCGTCTTCTAAACGAACAATGGGGTTGTAATCTTCATAATCGGTCGGTATAACCTCATCAAAGCCGCGTTCTCTTCTGGATCCTGAATCTCTGCTGGGACGACGTTTTCTGGAAGTTCTGGGTTGAATATCTTCCTCATTTCTGGGACGAGATGTTCTTGTGCTACTCCGACGAGATGTTCTTCTTTCTTCACTGGGGGAATTATCCCAATCACTAACTGGTTGAGAAGATGAACCCCAATCATTTTCTTCTAATCTTGAAGTACTACGATTTGTAGTGCGCCTGGAACTAGAACTACGACGACGCGGTGGTCTATTTTCTTCGTTTCTATCTACATCGCTACGACGTTCTAGACGACGGGGAGCTTGATCGTCGTAGTATTCGTTACGAGATGAACGACTATCTCTACTTCCCCGAATTTGAGGACGCTGCGGGGGGCGCTCTTCTTCATAATATGGATCGTAAGGTAAAGGATCTCGGTCAAAATCTTCTACTTCAGCACCATATTTACCGCGATCGTCATAATCATAACGGTCGCTGACATCTCGCTCGCGGTCTACAATTGGAGTGCTACGCTTGGCTTGTTGAGTCGCAATACCGCGCAAACGAATACTTTCATAGGCGAAATATACGGTAGTTCCAACCAAAAGCAACTGACCAAATTGTAAAATTGGATCTAATCGCCAACCTTGAAAAATAAAAATAAAGCCGCACAATAAACCGACAGCAGCAAAAAATATATCTTGGTCTCGTGAAAGTTCGGGACGTACCGTACGAAGAAAATATAGTCCGGCTCCAGCAATAGCTAGAAAAATTCCTAAAATACTAGCTGGATAAGTCCCTATATTTACCTGAGCCAGAACGCTGGCTGAGTTCAGCCCAAAAGTTAGCATTGTTGTTTTCCCAATATCAAATCTACGATCTTCGACTCACAACTCAAATCTCTACACCAAGCAAACATAAATATATAGTAAAGACGCGAATTGTCTGACTCCGAATCGGAGTTATTCAATACCGCGTCTTTACAATGGTTACTTAAAGTTTACAAGACTAGGCGTTTGAGTTCAGTATAACTTGCCCTCTGTTGGAGGAATAGTTAAAACCGAGCACCAGCCGAAAATTAGCAAACAATAAATTTTTTTGTTCTTCCGCAAACGCAGTGTCCTACGTCTCTAAAGAATTTTATGAACGTTGGATTTTATCTCTTTGGCTAATAAAAATTAATGCCACTGTTGCGGGGATAACAAAAATTGCCGCGCCCCAGCCTAAACTCCAAAGAAAATTTGCTAAAGAGGGAGTCATAGTTACAACCTTTTTTTTTACATACTTCCTTTTTATTTTAATACCACGAAATGAATTGCAATAAGTCTTAATCTTCAGGTACATCAAAAAAAATACGGAGGGACTACGCTGCCGTATTTTTCAATCTAGAAGGAAACGCGACATATCGAGTCTGATAAGGCAAAAGCATATCGCACCCTGAGAATTACCTAATTATCGATAAAATATCCCAAGGTAAGGTAAAAAAATTATTTATTAATCAAGAGATGTGATTTATGAGTGCAGTTGTTAAAGTTGTACAACCTTCAGGTATTCTAGATGGCACAGCAGCTGGTCGATTCCGCCAAGAGATTACCAGTTTAGTTGAATCAAACGTAGATATGTTCTTGATTGATTTTCAAGATGTAACTTTTATGGATAGTGCTGGATTGGGTGCCTTAGTATTGACTCTAAAAACTGTCAGGGCTGCTGGTGGTCAGCTTGTTATTTGTTCGATCAACGAGCAGATAAAAATTTTATTTGAATTGACTAGCATGGATCGGGTGCTTGAAATTTTTCCAACTAGAGAAGACTTTGAGCATGCAGTGTCAAGTCAATAGGGTGTAAGTAGGTACGTGGGAAAAATTATCGTTATGACAAGGGAGTAGTGAGTAGTGAATATCTGAATTGCCTTTAGATGTTAGGGCTTGGAAATGCCCTAACTGCGGCACTCAAGACGACAGGGATGGCAACGCTTCTATAAACATTAGAGCAGAAGGTCTCAGAATTCTATACTCCTCTGGGACGGGGGAGTCTGCCGACGGAGGCAATGTAAGTCCAATTGGAGGACGCAACTCCAAAATGCGGCAGTTGCCCGTGATGTCGGAAGCCAACATTGAACCGCAAGATCAATGTCGGTAGTTCACAACCGGTTTTCTTGGCGTAATTGGGACAGTATCAGAACTTAGTTACCGATAAAATACTATCAGGACTTACGATATTGTCACAATACGGCCGTTGGTGCGTGACACTAAAAACCTTATTGTTACGTTCAAAATCCCTCAAAGTGTCACAGGACTCCCCTCACACACCCTACAAGAAAAAATATGCCTGTAAAGGCCGTCCTAACTATAAGGACTTAACAAATATTAAAATGTTTTTAATTTTGCTCAAGTCTCTATTTTTGTCAGAAACCGTAAACTTAAACCATGAATACCCTTGATGTTAGCAATTTGATTCTCAGTCTTGTATTGGGGCTGATGACCTTTTTATTTATTTTCCGAATTATTTTAACTTGGTATCCCCAAGCGGAACTGAATCGTTTTCCCTTTAATGTCATAGCAAAACCTACCGAACCATTTTTAGTGGTGACGCGGAAACTAGTAGCACCTATCGGAGGTGTAGACATTACACCGATTATTTGGGTAGGGATATTCAGCTTAGCGCGGGAAATCCTATTAGGCCAGCAAGGGCTGCTGACCATGCTTGCTCACACTAGCTAAAGTAAACCTTTTATTTCCTGTATGAAATTAGTGTATACATTACCTTCGAGAAACTGCGGAATATCCATTACTTTTTGGTGAAAGCCGATGGTTGTAGTCAGTCCGGTAATCGCACACTCCCTTAAAGCTCGTTTCATACGATTAATTGCAGTGGAACGATCGGGACCCCAAACAATTAACTTCGCGATTAGCGAGTCGTAGTAAGGAGGTATCTGGTAATCGGTGTAAATATGGGAATCAATACGAACGCCAGGACCTCCAGGGGGAAGATAGCCGCTGATACGTCCCGGACAGGGACGAAAATCATGATCGGGATCTTCTGCATTGATACGACATTCAATTGCATGGCCGCGCAAATTCACTTGGTCTTGGGTAACGCTAAGTTTTTCCCCCATGGCAACGCGGATTTGTTCGACAACCAAATCAATCCCAGTAATCATTTCTGTAACGGGATGTTCAACTTGAATCCGGGTGTTCATCTCCATAAAGTAGAAATTACCAGATTTATCGAGTAAAAACTCCACCGTACCCGCACCGGTGTAATTGATATACTTGGCAGCTTTAACTGCAGCTTTACCCATTTTCTGCCGTAATCTCTCATTGAGTGCGGGACTGGGGGCTTCTTCTAAAAGTTTTTGATTGCGTCGCTGAATGGAACAATCGCGCTCGCCTAAATGAATCACATTGCCGTAATTGTCCGCTAAAATTTGAAATTCGATATGGCGGGGACGTTCGATAAACTTTTCTAAATAAACTCCTCCATTCCCGAATGCAGCTTCGGCTTCCCCTTGTGCGGCTCGAAAAGATTTTGTAAATTCTTCTGGCGATTGCACCAAACGCATACCTCTTCCACCACCCCCGGCTGTGGCTTTAATCATTACCGGTTAGCCCATCTCGCTGGCGATTTTTAATCCTTCTTCCGCAGAAGCCAGCAAACCAGCGCTACCAGGAACTGTAGGAACCCCAGCTTTTTGCATGGTTTCCTTTGCCGTGGATTTATCACCCATCCTCCGAATCGCTTCGGGTGAGGCACCAATAAAAGCAATATGATGGTCGGCACAGATTTCAGCAAAACGGGCATTTTCCGCCAAAAATCCATAACCTGGATGAATTGCGCTGGCATTACGGGTTAATGCAGCTGCAATAATATTAGGAATATTTAAATAACTTTTACTGCTTGCAGCGTCGCCGATACAAACTGCTTCATCGGCAAGCTGTACGTGAAGAGCATTACGGTCGATATTAGAGTGTACTGCAACAGTCGCAATTCCCATTTCCTCACAAGCACGGAGAACGCGAAGTGCTATTTCCCCTCGATTGGCAATTAAGATTTTTTCAAAATTCATCTTTGTAATTTCTATATCATTCCTGTAAATTGACATTTTCTCGTGCCAAATGTGGAGAAACACTTTCGTTGTGTTTCAAAATTTGACAAGAGATTAGACGCGCCTTTTGCAGAACCCTCAGCTATAAATAACTACTCATAAGGCATTTTAAATATATTGTTTGCCTAAGTTAACGCAACCAGTATTAAGAAATAACTCAGCAGGTTAATTATATGCATTCATTTTTAATCCGAGATACCCAACTTGATAACTACCAATAGCCATGTCCAAAGTTGTGGTCCTCACAACCGTTATTTATATTACTTGTGTTCTATAAATTTCTATCAGCCAGTTATCCCAATCTGCAAGCTTAGGTGGCATGACAACAATTCTTTTGAATATATCTCCTTACTATATTTCTTTTGTTATGCTATACTCTATGTCTAGATAAAACGATAAATCATGCGGATGTGGCGGAATTGGTATACGCGCACGTTTGAGGGGCGTGTGGCTTTGCCTTGCGAGTTCGAGTCTCGCCATCC
>JBHJJJ010000214.1:0-10530 GCA_050042755.1 Rivularia sp. (in: cyanobacteria) | reverse complement strand
AAAAGGTGATGACAATTTATTTGGTAAAGGCGGAAACGATGATATCAAGGGTAAAGAAGGTAAAGACTACATTGATGGTGGAGGTGGTAACGATCTGATAACTGCTGGTAAAGGTGACGATATCTTAGTTGCTGGTGGTGGCGATGACCAACTTAAAGGTAATGAAGGTGGGGACATCTTAGACGGTGCTAATGGAGTCGATGAACTCAGAGGTGGTAATGGCAATGATACTTTAATTGGTGGTAAAGGTTTAGATGTTTTGATTGGCGGTAAAGGAAACGACCAATTTGTTCTTAGTTTGGGTCAAGGTAAGGATACCATCAAGGATTATGTTGATGGTCAAGATTCCTTCTTGTTGACTGGTGGTTTGACTTTTGGCTCTCTCAATATAAGCGATAGTGCTGCTGGTGATACAATTATTCGCGTCGATGGTAATGGAGTTTTAGCCATTCTTGAAGGGGTGAGTTCTGGCATCATTGATGCTAAGGACTTTAGCACCGTTTAGTTTCAGAACTTTGGATGCTCTAATTTTTGAGGAAATTGGTAAAAACCATTCAAATTTGGTGGCGGTGAATTGATTTCGAGCAGTAAGAAGTACTCAGATTTATTTTCTTACTTACTGCGTTAAGCCACGCAATATTTAATTAGGTTATGGTTGAATCCAATTTCCTAAAACAAGGCAATAATCAACACAAAATTTCAATGCTGAATAAACGGATTATCTACGTTACAGGGTTGCCTCGTTCGGGGTCAACCCTTTTGTGTCAGCTTCTAGGTCACCATGAGGAGATTTACAGTTGTGGCCATAGTTCTCCCTTATGTCAAACACTCAATAGTTTGCGCTACAATCTTAGCGATAACCAGTTTCTACTTTCACAATTAGATGTAAACTTTGACCTTACCTATGAGCGTTTGGTGAGTGCCTTTCGGGGCTTTATTAATGGCTGGTTTGCTGAAACAGAGAAAACCTGGGTGGTGGACAAGAATCGGGGTTGGTTACATCATCTCGAAACTGTCAATTTGCTAGATCCCAACTTTCAGATGTTGGTTTGCGTAAGGGAGCTAGGACAAATTTATGGTTCCATTGAAAGCCAACACCAAAAAACCCTTCTGCTGGATTTTCCCGATCATCTCGCATCATTCTCTCGCTGGGAGCGAGCAGACAAACTATTCGATAAGACGGGGGTAATCGGTTCGCCACTCAATTCCATGGAAGCTTTGCAAGATATTGATACTCGCTTACAGGAACATTTGTACTATGTGGTATTTGAACATCTGATCGGCGAACCCGTTACCGTGATGCAGGATATTTATCAATGGTTAGGTTTATCGTCATCTGATTTTGACCCACAAAACTTACGAACTAAACCCCACGAAAGTGATAGTCACTATCGTTTCAAATATCGACACAAAACTTACGAAAAGATTTTACCCCCCACTAATCATTTAATTCCCTCCCGCATTCAAGCAAACTTGAGACAAAAATTTACCTGGTTTTACAACACCTTTTATCCAAATAACAAGTAATATCATGTCCGCTTAAACACTTATCATATCTGTTTGGGAAGGTTTGTGGTGTCACGCACTAACCAGTCTGAGTACAGAGGCATCAAGGGTTCCCATAAGATTTTTTTGATTCTAAAAAAATTCTCATGGGTGCCCGTCAACTTATAAAATGACGCGTTTGTCCTGAATTATCTGCTATTCTTCCTTTCCATACAAAGATGTTTCCGAAGCAAATTGCTTCGCAGCTTCTAATAAATATTCAGAATAGGTACGTGCAACAATCGATAACTGTTTACCGTTGGGGTAAACCATGTACCAATTACGTTTTATGGGAAAATTTTCTACATCTAAAATTGTTAAATCTTCCGCA
Source organism: Rivularia sp. (in: cyanobacteria) (assembly GCA_050042755.1). GTDB lineage: Bacteria > Cyanobacteriota > Cyanobacteriia > Cyanobacteriales > Nostocaceae > Rivularia. Next base: position 8,654 of record JBHJJJ010000214.1, on the reverse strand, counting down.
TAGGGCATCAAAGTATGACGAGATAAAACGGAGATTCCTAAACCACCGGCAATAGCTTGTTTTATGGCTTCATTACTACCTAATTCCAGTTTTACCTTTACTTCCACATTATTTTCATCAAATAATTGTTGCACAGCCCTGCGTGTTCCAGAACCGGGTTCGCGCATAATAAAAGCTTCATTTGCCAGCCTTGATATCGGGATATTCTTTTCCCCAGCTAAAGGATGATTTACTGGTGCTAAAACAATTAAAGGATTTTCTAAAAATGCCTCATGATTTATATCAAGATGTTCTGGAATTTGACTCATAATATACAAATCATCTTGATTACTGGTCATTCGTTCCAAAATACCTTCATGATTTGTAACTTGTAAAGAAATTTCAATTCCCGGATAAAGTTGACAAAATGAGCCTAATAAACGTGGAATAAAATATTTTGCTGTTGTAATAACTGCTAAACGCAATTGCCCTTGTTTTAAACCTTTTAAATCCGCCACTTTCATTTCAAATTTAGCCAAAGTATCAAAAACTTCTTGGCAAGTAGCAAATAATTCTCGTCCTGCTTCCGTAAGATACAGGCGCTTACCCACTTGTTCAAATAATGGGATTCCCACCGATTTTGTCAGTTGTTTTATCTGCATGGAAATGGTGGGTTGTGTAAGAAACAACTCTTCAGCCGCACGAGTAAAACTACCGTGTCGTGCCGCTGCTTCAAACACTCTTAACTGGTGCAGCGTCGCCTGATTCAATGGTGATTATCCTCTAATAGCATTTCACTAAGAAGCATTTTTGTGATGCTTTCTCATCAATATCATAGATATATCTATAAGTATTACCGAAGAATTAAGTTAAAAGCAGCTTTTGCCCACGAAAAAAATCTGAGCGTTTGCATAGATATAAGTCTATAGTCTTATTAAATAATCAATATTTTACTTATGGAAGATAGGAGTTATGATCGAGAGTAAGGACATTTCCTTTACTGCACTTGGGTAAAAAATATAAGCACCGTAGTAATCCAATTTCCGATACACGGTATGCCCAAGATCTATTCCAACTCGCCCATTTCTAATCTCTCAACTTCCTGTATAGATAATTCTTCTACAATTTTTTCGGGTAACTTGTTTAAATCTGGCAATTCTAATAATTCTGCTTCTCCTACTTGCTCTTTAATGTTAACTGGTAATCTGACGGGTTGACGTTCTTCTATCCAACAACTTGCCACTGGCAGGGTTTGCTCTAATTCATCTAACGGACGAGGTATTACCATCACGGCATTTAAATCTCCTATACGCTCAGCTTCGTACATTCCTGCTTCTACGGCTACTGCAACATTTGCTACAGAACCGCGAACGATCGCAGTACATAAACCCGAACCTATTTTTTCATAAGCCGCCAACTGAACATCTGCTGATTTAAGCATGGCATCAGAGGCTCCTACCATGGCTGGGAAGCCGATTGTTTCTACCAAACCAACTGCTTGATTGCTCAATTTACTATAAGTTGCTCCCTCAGCAATTTCACTGATTCTACTGGTAATAGGTAAAACTATATTTAAGTTAGGATAAGGACGGGGAATTACCAAGCTAGAAATTAACTGTCCGAATTGCTGAGCAGTTTGTTCGCCAGCTTCTACCGCCAAACGTACATCAGCGATTCCACCCCGAATAACAGCAGTACAATGTCCCCCGCCAATTTTCTCGTATCCAATTAAGTGAACGCCAGCAGATTTAAGCATCATATCCGCAGTTCCCACGATGGCAGGGAAACTAAGGGTAGATACCAATCCTAAAGCAGCACCTTTGATATTATCTCGACTCTGTGACGAAGATTGATTATACGAGTGCATAAATATTTCTCCCCAATACGACCATCTGACTGCAAAAAGTGAAGGATAAAATTAAACATATGAATTTACACCTTACACTTCATCCTAGCTTCTGTAAAAGATGAAGGATGAACCATGGAAAATATTCATAAGTAAGTGAGTAAGTGGGAAAATTAAATTTGGAATTTACCTTCCCCCATTCAAGGATATAGAAGGCTCTTGCCTTAAGTACAAATAAAGATTTATCCTTGTTCGGATTCCGAGTCAGATGGAGGTGCATTCAAAGATTGTCTATGGGGAAATAAAGTGATCAGCAGACTTTTGATATTTGTTCGTCCATAGATATGATTCCCAACACCGTTTGAATTTGCCCCAAAGGATTCTTCTGTTGGTGACTCTGCTGTTGATTCTTCTGTATTTATAGGTTTGACTGGTGATTCCTCCGAAGATACTGTTTCCTCATTTGAATCTTTGATGGGGGTAAAATAAGAGATTGGAGATGGACTAACATAAGGACGAGGTGACGGGGTGACGGGAGGAGTGATATAAGTCCCAGAAGTGGGAGCATTATTAGAAAATATTTCTGATTGGGCTTCCTCAACTGACTCTGTTTCCTCAACTGAATCCGCTTCTGGAGCTACGGGTGACACAGGGGCAGGTTGGGTACCATTCATTTCCTCGGTGGAAGGTTCGCTAAAAGATCTACTAGTATCTCCGATAACCGAACCGGCTGGAACTACCTGTGCCGGTTTCACCGAAGAACGAAAGACAGTTGTAACCGAACCGATACAAGCATTTGCACCAATTTTACCTGCGCCAACCATCAGGAAACCAGCTCCTAGATTTGCTCCTGATTCTATCTCTAAAGTTCCTGCATCGACTTGGAGAATTGACCCCATACCAATACAGACACCAGAACCGATAATTATTTTACTGTTGGGAGCTGCTTGCATTATCACCCCTGGTGCGATGACTGCACTTGCATGAACAATCACCTCGCCACTGAAAAAAGTCTCGAAATTGTCATATAGGCGCAGTGGCGGCACGGACATGAAATATTAAACCTCGTGAGTGGAGGATGGGGAGATGAGGGGATGGGGAGATGAGGGGATGGGGAGATGGGGAGACAAGAGCAAGAATATAGTCTCTCACCTCTTACCTTTCACTTATTCCCAATGCCCCATACTCAATCCAAAATCCGTCTTGGAAAGTTTGGGGGAAGAGAATCTACACCCCGAACTTTCCGCAAAATCTAAAATCTAAAATTTAAATTACGGACGTTGAATCATATTTTCGACTACGCGACGCTTGATTTTGGGATCGATTCCAATTAAGCGGACGTATTCTCCTGGATATTCTGCTAGGTATGATTCTAAGATTCCGACTACTTCTCTTTCGGAATTTGAATCTATCTGTCCGCAGCTATACCAAGTACCTGTACGGAAGCGGCGTTTGTCTACGTGTTCGGCACTGATTTTATAACCACCGCGCAACAAATTGCGAACCTCGTCTATTGCTTCAGTACTCAAACGAGTATTGGTAAGAGTTGCTGTAGAACCACTCTCGAAACCAACACCGTATTTTCTGACTTCGGGGGTAAATGTAGCCGATGAGTCTGCTGGAACATTAGTAGCGGGACGGTATGAACCACCGTTACCGTTAGAAGATCCGTTACTGGAACCTTCGGGACGTTGAATAATTGTTTCTAAAACTCTTCTTCTGGCTTTAGGATCGATACCAATCAAGCGCACGTATTCACCTTGATGGCTTTTCATACATTCTTCTAAAGCTGAAATAGCTTCGCTAGCATTCTTTGAGTCAATTGGGCTACAGCTTTGCCAAGAACCCGTGCGGAAACGTCGCTTATCTACGTGTTCCATGCCAATCTTGTAACCGCCCGATAGCAGGTTACGAACGTGGTCTATAGTTTCGCTACTCAGTTGAGAACTACCGTTGCTGTAGTTACCATTGTTAGTACTTCTGTAACTGCTACTGCTATGACTGCTACTATATCCACCATTGCTGGGTTTTGGAGGTGTGGTATAGGTAGATGTTGTGTTTGGTTTTCTTGAACCATCAGGACGTTGAATAATTGTTTCTAATACCCGTTTTTTATCCTTGGTGTCGATACCAAATAAACGGATGTATTCGCCTTGATGTTCGGTCATGCAGCCTTCTAATGCCGATACTGCCTCACCAATACTTCTGGCTTCGATTGGTTGACAACTGTGCCAAGAACCCGTACGGAAACGTCTTTCATCCACGTGTTCGGTGCCGATTTTGTACCCTTGCTCCAACAGATAGCGCACCTGGTCTACTGTTTGATTATCTAAACCGCTGTTATACACTTCAATACTCCTTTGGGAACCGTTATTGACTTTTGTATTATATGTGTCTATTTTTTCACGTACTTTTGTAATACATTTACTATCTTCGGCACAAAGATAACCCGCCCTAAGTGCCTGATTTACTCCTACCACATGATGAGCAAATTCCTTATCCTGTGGATTCACATCTGGTAAACGGTCAGCCTGTTGTTGGCTGATAATCACCGCTCCTGAAGGTACATATTTCCCGGGAGGAATTTCTACATCTTGGATTAAAGCATGCATCATGACGATACAATCATTGCCGACTCTGGCATTAAATACCGTCGAACGAAAGCCGATAAAACAGTTGTCACCGATATAACATGGTCCGTGAATCAAAGCCATGTGGGTAATGCAACTATTTTTACCTACCCATACGGAGTATTCTTTTTGATTATCTCCCAGTACCCGACCTTGCTCCAAACCGTGTATAACAACCGCATCTTGAATATTGGTGTTTTCCCCTATATAAAATGGCGTTCCCTCATCCGCTCGCACCGAACTTCCTGGAGCAACAATTACATTGGAACTGATTTCAACATCGCCAATAATGTTAGAAAACGAATGTACGAAAGCAGTTTCATGAATTCGCGGTTCAGCCAAATTACTAGACCACGGGGTTGGGGGAGCCGCCGTGTTGCGGACTCTCATAGCGTTGTTTCTCCTCAAATGCAATTAGTTATTAGTTATTAGTTATTAGTTATTAGTTATTAGTTATTAGTTATTAGTTGTTCCACTAACTACTAACAACTATTTACTAACAACTAACTCTTAATATTGTTCTTTTTTGCTATAGATTTGGCGATTTTCGACGTAAACTGTATCAATTATTGCAACTACTGCTGCATCTAACGGACGCTGTTCGTTGCCATAAACTTGACGCGCAGCACTTCCACGACTGATAAGTACCCACTCATCCACTCCTGCACCAACACTATCCGCTGCCACTTCGTATTCTGGCTGCATGCGCCCTTCTTCATCTATTAGCTGTAATAACAGCAGTTTCACTCCTCTGAGACTTGGATCTTTTTGCGTGCTAGATACCGTTCCGCGAACTTTGGCAATTTGCATTCCTTTTTACGATATTACCTTACGGTCTTCCGCCATAGGGACGAATTGCGTTTACGTTTTCCCGGAATTGTTCGACATCTTCGGTATATCTAATTGGTAGAACATATTCTAAGTTTTCGTGGGGACGAGCAATGATATGAGTAGACAAAACTTGTCCGCCATTAACTCGCTTCACCGAATCAACTCCTGCTCCAACTGAAGCTTGAACTTCAGAAACGTCTCCTCTAACGATAACTGTAACTCGACCCGTACCGATTTTTTCATATCCTACCAAGGTCACGCGAGCAGCTTTTACCATGGCATCTGCTGCTTCTACAACTGCTGGGAAACCTAGAGTTTCAACCATTCCAACTGCAATTGACATTCTTTCTAATCCTCAAGAAGTTTCCTAAAAAAAAACTGCATTCCAAGTTCAAGAAGGGAACCGCTTGTGAAGTACCCCAACATCAGCCTCGCAACATGTGGAACTTCCAATTTGCGAAGCTAATAGACGGTTCTATCCTATGTAGGGATTTCCCACTTCTCCTAGAAAAGCCGCTCTCGGCGCGTCTACATCCGAAGACTGCTCTACTCCCTCAAGCATCCGAATGGTATTACGAGTGCATCCACAGGCAGTCGCCCGTCTCAAAGGGGCGAAATAATTTGCTCGACAAACTCACCTTGTGCTTATGGCGATCGCCAGCCGGTAGGGCGAACTCCCAACCCGAGTCAAGCACTAGTTTTAACCACTAGACTTTGATGAATATGCCCTCTGTTATTGGTTCTGGATATACTTAGTTAATCGCAATTAACTAGAAATTGTGAAACCTTGGTCAGGTTAATTTTCCGGAAAATCAATCACATTGAGGGCATATTCGTCCAGAAATTATTCACTTTAATTCGGGTATTTTTTCAACTCTAGCCCTTACGGGTAGGCTCTAATTCGCTCTGGCTCACATCCAACCTAACGGGCATTTCAACTTTTTCAAATCCGTCAAGGGTTCCCATAAGAATTTTTTCTTCTAAAAAAATAAATTATGGTGCCCGTCAAGTTCGGAATTGCTCCACTGCTTCGGTATACCGAATCGGCAGAACATATTCCAAGTTTTCGTGGGGACGGGCAATAATATGGGTGGAAACTACTTCGCCACCGTTTACCCGTCTTGCAGCTTCGATTCCTGCTGCAACTGAAGCTTGTACCTCAGAAACATCTCCCCGCACAATTACTGTTACGCGGGCACTACCGATTTTTTCGTAGCCCACCAGGGTAACGCGAGCGGCTTTCACCATCGCATCCGCAGCTTCTACTACTGCCGGAAAACCCTTGGTTTCAATCATTCCAACTGCTATAGGCATTTACTGGCTCCTACAAGTTCACTCTTATCGTACTAAAACGAAAGCTTTTTTAGACGGGAAAAAAAGCCTTCTCAAACTAAGCATATGAAAGCTTTGCACCCCTTGCAATATAAATTAGTATAATAGTTTGTAATAAAAGCATTTTAAAAAACTTAACATATCTTTGGACCCCCGTAACTGCCTGATTGGAAGTTTACGGTTTCTAGAGTAGCCACTTCTGCTTTATAATTTTTTTATTACATTTCCCCAAACTGCGTTCATAGGGGCGTAAATTCGGTCTAGAGAGAAATGACTTTAGCCTCAAAGTATGCTAAATCAGCCTTTCTTGACAGATAGTTTTGGGTGCAAAAAAGATATAAAGAAAATATAAAATTTTCTTATCAGACAGATAAAAATAAGCTTTTCAATTAGGAAATGCTAAACAATGAACAAAGATTATTTGTAAAAAGAAAAGAATTTTGTGGTGAAGTAAATTTTGGCAATTGACACTAAAAAAGAATTATTTCATACAAAATAGATTTATGAAACAGATTTAGATTGAATTGAGTATGGGTATTACGGGAAAATTATTCAAGGCTATTTATAGCGGTATATCTAGATGAATCAGTTTCTATTTTCAACGACTTGGATTTTGCCCTTGTACGGGTTAGTTGGCGCACTTTTAGCTTTACCTTGGGCAACAGGAATAATTAAGCGTACTGGACCAAGACCCGCAGCTTATTTAAATTTATTAACAACAGGATTAGCTTTTGTTCATAGTTTATTCTTATTTAAAGAAATTTGGAACAGAGAATCACAAAGCTTTGTTCTCAATTGGTTTTGTGCGGCCGATTTAAATTTATCTTTTGAATTAGATATATCATCAATAAGTGTTGGTGCAACGCTTTTAATCGCCGGACTAAGTTTTCTAGCACAAATTTACGCCCTAGGTTACCTGGAAAAAGATTGGGCAACGGCAAGATTTTTTGCTTTGATGGGGATTTTTGAAGCAGCATTAAGCGCTTTAGCGATTAGCGATTCCTTGCTGCTGAGCTACATGGTATTAGAAGTATTAACTCTTTCAACTTATATGTTGGTAGGATTTTGGTACGCTCAGCCCTTGGTAGTGACAGCGGCGCGAGATGCATTTCTTACCAAACGAGTAGGAGATTTATTACTGCTAATGGGGGTAGTAGCAATAGGTACTATGGCAGGTAGTTGGGATTTTTCAGACTTATATGAATGGGCAGAAACAGCAGATTTAAGTCCGGTAATCTCAACTTTATTAGGTTTAGCATTAATTGCCGGACCTATAGGTAAATGCGCTCAGTTTCCCCTAAATTTGTGGTTGGATGAAGCCATGGAAGGCCCCAACCCAGCCTCAGTGTTGCGAAACTCCTTAGTAGTTGCTGGTGGTGCTTACGTACTTTACAAACTCGAACCGATTTTAGCTTTATCACCAGTAGCCTTAAATACCTTGTTAATCATCGGTACGGTAACAGCAGTAGGCGCTAGTTTAGTTTCTATTGCTCAAATAGACATTAAGCGTAACCTGTCTCATTCCACCAGCGCATACATGGGTTTAGTATTCGTCGCAGCAGGTATGGAACAAGGTGGTGTGGCGCTACTTTTATTGTTTACCCATGCGATCGCCAAAGCTTTGTTATTTATGGGTGCTGGTTCGGTAATTTATACTACTCATACTCAGGATATAACTGAAATGGGTGGATTGTGGTCGCGGATGCCAGCAACTACTACGGCTTTTATAGTCGGTGCCGCAGGTATGGTGACGTTACTACCTCTCGGAAGCTTTTGGGCGATGCTGTCGTGGGCTGATGGTTTTATCATAACCAGCCCTTGGGTAATTGGAATTTTGATTGCTGTAAATGGTTTGACAGCCTTAAATTTGACAAGGGTATTTAGATTAGCCTTCTGGGGAGAGCCGCAACAAAAAACCCGTCGAACTCCAGAAGTACATTGGCCAATGGCATTACCAATGATATCGCTGACTGTAGTTACTTTGTTAGTACCGTTGATGCTGCAGCAATGGAACTTATTACCAACCTGGGACAGCA
>JBHJJJ010000213.1:0-23132 GCA_050042755.1 Rivularia sp. (in: cyanobacteria) | reverse complement strand
CATTAATTCGGCTATATTGTCAATAAAGTCTGAAATACTCCCATTATTCATTACTTCTTACTTCTTACTCATTACTTCTTACTCATTACTTCTTACTCCTTACTCAGCCTATACTCTAAATTTAGATGCGTTTGCCCTGGTGCGATAGGCGAAGCCGACACCGAAGGTGTATCGCCTTTTCAATGTGGTTGAGAGATGCTTGTAAATTGTCTTGTTTGCGTTTTAGTTTAGCTAGATTTTTAAGAGTATTGGCTTCTCCACCTTTGTTTCCCACCGCACGAAACAAAGGTAAAACTTGGTTATAAAATTGCAGAGCTTTCTGGTTTTCTCCTAAACTCCAGTAGACTTTACCCTTTTTGATTTTCTCCTAAAGAATTGTAGACACTGCCAATATTATGGAGTGTAGTAGCTTCCATACCCCTATTTTCCACCACACGTAATATAGGTAAAGCTTGATTATAGTATTGCAGTGCTTTTTGATTTTTTCCTAAACCCCAGTAGACACTGCCAATATTATTAAGGATATAGGCTTCTCGTTCCCTGTCTCGCACTGCACGAGATAAAGGTAAAGCTTGGTTAAAGTATTGTAGTGCCTTCTGCTTTTCTCCTAAATCCGAGTAGACTCCACCAATATTATTGAGGATAGCTGCTTCGTAACGCTTATCTTCCACCGCACGAGATAAAGGTAAAGCTTGTTTGAAGTTTTGTATTGCCTTCTGCTTTTCTCCTAAAGCGTCGTAGACTCCACCAATATTATTTCGAGTAACAGCTTGCAATTTCTTATCCCCCAGTTTCTTCCACAAAACCAGTGCTGCTTCAAATTTATTTCTAGCTATTAGCAGTGATTCCTTAATTCCCTGCTTCTGTAATTGCAATCCTTCTTGCATTAACTTTATTGCTTCAGCCTCGGTTGCATCCGCTTGCGCTTCTCCCTGCTGAGGAATTATTTCTAAATTCCTAGAAGCATATACTCTCCCCACATCGGAAATCAAAAATACAGTTAAAAATACAGCAAAAGCGCGATGCATTAATACTCGAACATCGTGATTTTTTTTGCCCATGATTTATGATTTGACTTTCAGATATTTTTTTTACGGCTATATTTATATATTTCTGGAGCTTTCCGAATTATGCAATTACTTCCTGAAACCTTCCTGGCAGAAGATTACTGATTGAAAAAACCGATGCTTGACGGGAAGAGGGAAGAGGTAGAAAGAGATAGGTAATCGCATGAGCGAGAGGGGAGTAGCTATATATTTAGTCAATTTCAATGGACTTCTGCTATTAAACAGGGATTTGCAACCCCTGCCGGTTATGAAAACAGTCGAAGATGTTTTTACAAATCGGATGGTGCGTTACGGCATTTTCAAAGGTGAGGTATTTCAACCAAATTAATTTGTGCCGTAGCGCACCCTACAAAAAACTAACTACTAACCCTTCCAATAGAAAAAACCCGGCTGTAGAAATAAGCCGAGTTTTTACTTAACTAAAAGTTATTCTTTAGACAGATGTATTAGTCTTTGCCAAATTCCTCCAATAGCTTCTTCTTGTAAGTTACTGTTGCTACCGTAACCGTCTGACCTTTGATACGATAGATAATTCGATACATGTAGGCAAACTGTTGTCTGACATTATCGTCATCCAATTCTGGTACAACTTCACCAGCAGTAGGACAGTGATTCAAACTGCGAGTGACATCAAGTATTTTCTTGACTACCGCAGCAGCATAGGAAGCAGAATCACGAGAGATATAAACGGCAATAGCTTCTACATCATCTAAAGCTTTAGGTGACCATACTACTTGATAAGCCATTTGCTTAAACGTTCTTTGGCCTCATTGTGTGTCCTTGTTCCTCTAGTATCGGCTACTTCTATACTACGTCGTACTTTTTCGCTCACATACAAATGATATTGAATATCTTCAACAGAACAATCATCCGGTAGTTGCTTCAAAATAGATTGGATGTTTTCTTTTGGAGTACTCATAATGTTATTTTTTGACTATTTATATAAATTCGGTAATAGGAGGTTGGGCTAATGCCTACCTCTATTGTCCACTAAAAGTTGCTGTAATTGCTAATAGCATTTTTCATATTGTCCAGTACTTCGGATACAGACATGGTTCCCAAATCCCCAGAAGCACGGGTACGAATACTTAAAGTATTGGACTCTAATTCTTTTTGTCCCAGTACAGCCATTACGGGAATTTTCTGTTTTTCGGCATTACGTATTAGTTTACCAAGTCTGTCGCCACTGGTATCGACTTCCGCACGAATACCTAACATTCTCATTTTGCTAGCAACATCTTTAGCAAAATCTAATTGCACTTCTGTAACTGGTAATAATCTTGCTTGTACTGGTGCTAACCATAAGGGGAAGTCACCTGCATATTCTTCAATTAAAATACCAATAAGCCTTTCTAGGGAACCAAAAGGCGCACGGTGAATCATTACCGGGCGTTGACGAGTACCGTCTTCGGCAACGTATTCTAATTTAAAGCGTTCGGGTAAGTTATAGTCTACTTGTACGGTTCCTAACTGCCATTCTCTTGCCAAAGCATCTTGGAAGATAAAATCTAATTTGGGACCGTAAAAAGCAGCTTCTCCTATACCTTCAAAGTGTTCCATTCCCAGCTTTTTTACAGCGCGACGAATCGCACCTTGGGCTTTTTCCCAGGCTTCATCGGAACCTATATACTTATCACTTTCTGGGTCGCGGAAACTCAACCTAGCTTTAAAATTCTTTAATTGAAGTTTATTAAATACCGATAAGATCAAATCTACAACATTGAGGAATTCTTCATCAAGTTGTTCGGGAGTTACAAACAGGTGAGAATCATCCACCGTGAAACCCCTTACCCGAGTTAAACCTCCTAATTCTCCAGATTGTTCGTAACGATAAACCGTACCAAATTCAGCTAAGCGTATGGGCAATTCCCGATAGGAACGCAGTTCGTTATCATATATTTGAATATGAAACGGACAGTTCATCGGTTTCATTACAAAACCGTCTTCTAATTTTGCGGCTTCGGAATCTTCCGCCATCAAGGGAAACATGTCTTCTTTATATTTCTGCCAATGTCCCGAAGTTTTGAATAAATCAACTTTGGCAATATGAGGTGTCACCACGGGTAAATAACCCCGCTTTAACTGTTCTTGTTTGAGAAAATCTTCTAACAGAGTTCTTAATAGAGTACCTTTAGGAGTCCACAGCGGTAAACCTGGCCCGACTAAATCAGAAAAAATAAATAATCCTAACTCTTTACCCAGCTTACGATGATCGCGGCGCATTGCTTCTTCTTTGCGCCGCTTGTGTTCTGCTAACTGTTCGGGGTTTTCCCAAGCAGTACCATAAATACGCTGTAGTTGTGCTTTATTTTCGTCTCCACGCCAATAAGCACCGGCAACACTCTGCAATTCAATGGCTTTGGGTGTTAATTCCCCAGTATTTTCTAAATGAGGCCCAGCACATAAATCCCACCATTCATCCCCCAAATGGTAAATTGTAATGGGTTCTTCTTTTATATCTTCTAGAATTTCTAATTTATAAGGTTCATTAATTTCTTTAATTCTACGCTGGGCTTCTTCCCGGCTAACTTCTTCTCTAACTACAGGTAATTTGCGATTAATTATTTTAACCATCTGCTTGTAGATGGCTTTTAAATCTTTGTCGGTAAATGGTTCTGGATTTTCAAAGTCGTAATAAAAACCATTTTCAATCGACGGGCCAATTGTGACTTGCGCCTTGGGAAACAGCTTTTGTACCGCCATTGCCATGATATGAGAAGTAGTGTGGCGAATCTTTTTTAAATCCTCGGATTCGCTGGTACGCGGTAAATTCATTTTTTCCGGCTCGTGGGATTGATTGAGAGATTCTTCGGGCGATATTAGCTGTTTAACCATTGGCGAAGTAATTACGTCTAAGAAAGGAACTGCATCTATATTAACTACCCCGGACCCGACTGCATCACTAAAGCAGTTGAATGTTGTTAACCGTATTTACATATTGTTTAAAAAAACAATTTTTATTTACATACTCTGCCTTTTGGATGTGTATAAATTAGAATATGAATATATATAATAGTAAAAATGTCATCAAAAATACAGATTATTTTAAGATTTTACCTTTAAGGATATGTTGCATTAAATGTTAAGAATAGTAAATAACGTTAATATTAGTGAGAAAATCTAAATTAAGATCCCCATTTATGCGAAACTCTAATAACCCCGATCCTGAGTTGTTAAAGACGGTCCTAGGGCCGTTATTGGAAGATTTTGAATACTGGTTTACTCGTTCGCGTACCTTTCTAGAAACTGAGCAGTTATCATTTTTAAATAACCACGAGCAATCTGACTTATTAGCGCGAGTAAAACTTGCGCAGGATGAAGTGAAAGCAGCCTAGATGTTGTTTACAGTTGCTGGAGGGAAGGTTGGGATTGATATGACAACGCTTATGCCTTGGCATCAAATTGTGACGGAATGTTGGAATGTTGCGATGCGATTCCGCTCTAAGCAGGATGTTTCTCGCGAACAAGACAAACTATAAAATTAACAATACTTTTTCTTAACATCTTTAATATTAATGACGCTTGGGGAAAAATGTATTTAATGCTACACAAATTTGATTTTTGCATACCAAATATCTTTGATTAAAGATTAAGGCTCTCGTAGTGCGTGAGAAACTCGTCCGTCATGGGTGCCACTCAAAGCCACAAGTGAAGAGTGCTGACAAGCCCCCGATGGGTGGCTGGATCAATAAAGGTTTAAAAATTCGCTGCTTCTAAAGGAAAAACTCAATGCTATTACAATTGCTTTACATTCTCGCTTTTACTATCCTTGCTTTTATAGCCGTTGCTAACTTGATTCGCAATTTAATCATGTTTAGTTTTGATAGGCAGGGAAATTATCCTGCACGGTTTGTAAGATCCGAGCAAGGAGGTGTTGGGTCTGGAAATAAAGGTAATTATTCGTTATATGCATCAAGAAAGCAGTTAGTACCCCATCCAGAACTGTTGGATAATTCTGGCAATATCGTCAAAGAGCCACTGTTGGTAATGCGTTCGATTAATGTCGAAGATGCTCGCCAACAGCTTGATGCTCTTTATGAATCATCTCCGGGAAGTAAAGGTGATATTTCTGAGGAAAGCTAAAGCAAATATTTAGGATGAAGTATGAAGTTAATATTTTTCACTCTTCATCCATAATGCTTTATTTTTAATCAAGCTTCAATCACAACTCGGAGGTTTCCACGTTTCTTGGCAACGCGACAAGCCGTAGTGCTACCGGAACGCTCAAACTCTAAATCGAGAATTGTTGGCCCAACTCGCAAATTATGAAGAGAAAGACTATTTATCGATTCTGGTAATGCCGGATCGATAATTCTCAAGCAATTGTTGGGTGCGTCGGGAACTAAGTTAACTATCATTTGCAGTAACTGGAAAATAGAACCAGTTGCCCAAGCTTGAGGAGTACAAGCTACCGGATACCTTACGGGAGCCTCATCACCTTGCCGCTCGTAGCCGCAGAATAGTTCGGGTGGGCGTTGATAGGGTTGCATGGAAGTCATATCAAATAAACCTTGGAAGAGTTCCAAAGCTTGGTCAACTAGTCCAAGAGAACGCAATCCCATTGCTACAATGGCATTGTCATGGGGCCATACTGAACCAACATGGTAGCCCATTGGGTTGTAAGCCGGAGACAAGCTACTTAGAGTACGGATACCCCAACCATTAAACATATCGGGTGCCCGTAATCTCTCTGCTACGCTATAGGCGTTTTCAGGGGTGAAAATGCCCAGTTGCAAGCAATGTCCAGGGTTCGAGGAAATGCTGTCAACTTGTTTACCATCACCGTCTAAAGACAAGGCGCAGAAATCTTGGTCTTCTATCCAAAAATCTCTATTAAAACGAGCTTTTAAATTTCTAGCATCTTCCTGCCAGCGATCTGCTAAATCGAGTCGTTTTTTCATCCGGGCAATTTCTGCGAGTCGCATTTTTGCCGAATAAACATAACCTTGTACTTCACAAAGGGTAATTGGACCATTTGCCAATTCTCCTTTACGATCTACAATACAATCGCCTGAATCCTTCCAACCTTGGTTAGCTAAGCCGCGCTTCGATCTACGGTAGTAGCTGAGGTAACCTGTTTCTTCGAGATTGGTGTCTATCCAATTCATTGCTGCCAAAGCATTTGACCAAAGTTGCTCTAGGGTTTCGCGATCGTGAGTCCATACAAAGTACTCAGCGTAGAGCATTAACCATAGAGGAGTGGCATCAACCGTACCATAATAAGGTGTATGGGGTATTTCCTGATTGCGAGCTAATTCCCCGAAGCGCAACTCGTGAAGAATTTTGCCCGGTTCTTCTTCGCGCCAATCGTCCTCAACCTTACCTTGATAACGAGCAAGCAAAATTAAAGTTTCTTTGGCGACTTCCGGATTTAACATCAAAGTTTGGTAGGCAGTAATCAATGAATCTCTACCAAATAAGGTGGAAAACCAGGGCACTCCAGCAGAAACAGTCTTCCGTTTTCCAAAAGATTGGCGCAACAAGTACATATCTTGTTCGCCTCGCTCGATCACTCGGTTAAAAGTACTGTTATCTGAGCGAATTTTGGTAATCGTTTGTACCCAATTTTGCTCCTCCATCATTTCGGCAGATCTCGCCTGAACCAAAGTCACGGGGGCGCTAACGGTTGAGGTGGGCTTATTATTTGTAAACATGTTCACCCGGTAGCCCAGTTTTTTGGTTTCGTGGGTAGCTAGTTCCAACTGCCAAACAGCTGTATAACCCTTAAAAGAATCTGGTTGACGATGCTGGAAATGGATGCGCGATTCCATGATCGAGTTATCCAAACCTTGATAAGCAAGCGTTAAGACTTGTTCTTTCCCTGAGGAATCTTCGTCTTGTGTTGGTGCTACACCATCATTACTTGCAGTTTCCTCCGATTCCGGTTCTACTAAACGCAGAAGCCTACCACGTTTCTCCCTACCAAAACCTCGAACTTCAAATAAATCTACATAATCCGCGTCAAAGCTGATACTTAATTCAAAGCTGACAGTACTCGTACTATAGTTAGATATTTCTATCTCTTCAAATAAAGCACCGTTAAGCACCAATTCCCTGCGAATCCCTACTGTATCTGCTTGCAGGCGTTCATTGATTTTCGGATTAGTACACAACACCGAAAGTGAGAATCCTTTATCCGCAGTGCTGCTCAGCAAAATTGGCGATCGCCCTTCAATTTGGAAATCCAACCGACTTAAAAAGCGTGTGTCGCAGCCAAATAAACCCATACTGGGATTGATATCATTGAGGGAACAACCTGCAATGTTACCTAAGGTGTCTGTGACCAAAAATAAATCATCATCTTTTATAGTTAAAGATGCCTGTGGTCTTTCACTTAAAACGCAAGGCCATTCTGGAATAGGGGCTTGGTCTGCAGGAACAAAAGTTTTTCCATCTAGTAAAATTTCTTCCGGTGTCATTAGGGTATCCGGTGTCATTGGCAAAAATTCCGTGTACGGGTGTATAGTTTCTTTGTTAGGGGTGCGTCAGCAAGAAAAAAAGACGCTAATCAAAACTCGTTTGAGCCATTGAGCAAAAATATCAGTTGCATACAGTTAAATTAGGGGACACAACAAGAGCGAATATATAAAATCTTTATGAATCTGTATATATAAAAAAGTATCGTAAATAGCAAACCTAGATTGAACAAAATCAGTTAATGATTTGATTGATTTGTACTTAATTTTTGAAAGTAGTCTTGTCTTTAACTTTTATAAGAAAACTATTTCCATTGTTAAGGTTACACATAGTAGAAAAGCAGCCCTTGCATAATTAATCTATTCGCTATCGCCGTAAATTATTTAAGCATATTATATAATTCTTATTTACTTTTATTTATATATACGTAAAACAGATATAAATATACTTGTAAACATTGTTTTTTTCCTTCACAGAGAAAAACAATGCATTTTTCTAATATATACCATAAAATGTCTAGGTTAATTCCAAACTATTAAAATATGCTCGCACTTTGCGATGATTAATTCTTGGATATTTTAGTATTTATTTAAAAGTATGTTGATATTAATTGAGAGACTCTACCTCCTTTACAATTGGATTATAAGTACTATTAAAGGATGCAGTTTAAAATTCCTAGAATATACTCAAAAAAAATTAATTTCCAGATTTTTATTCAAAACCTACTGCCTTTAAGAAGGAGGAGCAAGATGATCGAAATTAATACAGGATGCTTAAGGATCGCTGAATCGATTATATTCTTAGGTTCTATCTACCTCCAATCCCTACCTAAAACCTGAGGGGGAAAAACTGCACAGCACTTCCTCTCTAGGGAGTTTGAAGTATTCCTATTTACGTAAAAAGGCGTAAACCTCAAATAAGTATTTTGTATAAAATAAATCAATCTCAATAACTAAAAAAAGTTAATATATTGAGTATTTTTGAGTAAGTCACCCAGCACCTGTGGCTTGGTTTTTAATGGAACCCAACCTAGGGTGTAGTAACTATTTTAGCGGAAAAGGAGTAATTAAGCTTTGATATTTCTGAGTTCCAGGCAATGTTTGGAAATGATATAGCGATACTAGTGGTACCCATAGCAAAATTTGCCGATTGATTAAAAATAGAAAAGGCTTTTATCTCTTCCCTACTCTCTATTCCCCATCTTCGGCAATTCTCGGTCAGTGGATTACTAGACAAGCCGAAGAGAAACACAAACAGAATTATCTTATACTGTATTAAAGAATTTAATAGTAAAATCTGTGACAAAAAACAAAGTCCGCTTTAGGCAGACTTTGCTTAGATATATCTACATTAACATTGATTGTCGAAGCTTATAGAGTACAAAAAGTCGAAGTTGGTTGCCACTAATGTATAACCTGAACTTCAAAGCTTCGTGGTTGATGGCTTATAACGATTGAGTGGAATTTAAAACCATCGAGTATGCTTTTTCATATTCGTCAGTCATTGATTCAAGACTAAATCGGCTGACAACATATTCCCGACAAGTTTGACGCTCCAGTTTGGTAGCTTTTGGAACCATCTCAATCATTTCTTCCAAAGACTCACAGACGAAACCTGTTTTTCGATGGGCTATCACTTCTGGTACCGAGCCATTATTCATCGCAATTACAGGGGTACCAGTAGCCATTGACTCAATCATCACTAAACCAAAAGGCTCTCGCCAAGTGATAGGAAACAAAGTAACCGTTGCTTCACCCAAGAGTCTCACTTTATCCTCGTGGGAAATTTCACCAAGGTACTGAATTTGTTCGCCATCAATTAATGGTTCTACTTTTTCTCGATAATAATCAACGTCCACCACGTCAACTTTACCAGCCATTTTCAAAGGTAAGCCAGCAGCACGAGCAATTTGAATCGCTTCTACTGCTCCTTTTTGTGGCGATATTCTACCTACAAAAGCCAGGTATGATGGGTGTGTTGGTTCGCTGTAGAAGGAATACACAGCTGTATCAATACCGTTGTAGACTGTATGAACATAATTCAAGTCCAAACAAGGTTCTTGCTGTGCCTTGGAAATACTAATTAAAGGCTGCTCGGCAAAACGTCGATGGATAAGAGCACTCTCGGATGTAAATGCACCGTGGAGTGTATGCACGGTAGGCGTTTTGACAAAACTGCTATAGGGAAGAGCCGCATAACCAATGTGAGAATGAATAATATCAAAATTGGCGTGTGCTTCTTGATAAAGTTCTGAGAGAATAATTTGATGGTAGATATCTGGCTCTTGAATAGAAGAGTCTAGCCGTAGGGCTTTGTCATGAACTGAGTGCAACTTTGCTGTTGTAATCGAGTCTCCAGAAGCGAACAAAGTTACTTCGTGTCCACGCCGAACTAATTCATCCGTGAGAAGTTTAACAATCAGTTCTATTCCACCGTAGCGAAAAGGGGGAACGCGCTCCCATAAAGGAGAAAGTTGAGCAATTCTCATGTTTCACCAGCTTTGTGGTAAATAGAGCATACTCGCCCGCGATAGTTACTTTGCCTAAAATTATAGGAAAAGATAACTTTAATCCTAACGGGGTAAATATGCTATGCCTTGTTTTACTTAAATGGCTCGCCATGGTAGTCCGGTTTAGCTGCATCTATGTTAGTAACAAGGCATTAGGGAATTTGAATACAGCTTAATAATCACAAATAAATAAAAATTATTCGTCGCTACCATTGCTTAAGATTTCATGCAGTAAGTTTCTAATGAGTATTTCTTCTCTACTTAATTGCGATGAAGTAAGCATAAATTTTTAGCCATTACTTTCAGATTCTCTAATATTAATTTAAGAATCTGGAAACATAGATAATTTAATATTACATGAAACATTCATCTTTAGCAATACACCATAATATTTTGTGTTTACTACAAGTTTCTTGTTTATCTATAGACAGCTTGGGTTAACAGTATAAAAGTGCAAAACATGACGTTTTGTTGTAAAATATCTGACTGATTAAGTAAATAAATATACTAATTATTTACCAGTGAAGGTTAATAGTTAATTAAACAAAAATAACTATAAAGTAATATTTTTGCTTTTTGTCATGGTGAATGTCGTGTGATGTCAATCGAAAAAATATCCAATTACATAAATAGTCTAAACGTTGAATAATATAGCAAATGTGGGATTAAAATACATCTAAATGTGTTCCTAAGTAGGAAAACTTTTAATTACCAAAAATACGCCTATTAGCGCTTTCGTTGGTCAAAAGTCAAAAGTATTTAGGATAAGGAGTTAAAACTTTTGAAACTGCTGCACCCTTTACGCCGTGCTGTACTAGGTAATTTAACTATCTACAAAAATGGATCTTGATTAAATGCAAATTAATACCAACATTTGATTTCTTTATTTTTTTACCTATCCATTTTATTTCACAAGGGTTGATTTTGAAACCTATGAAAATATACAAGCATATCTAAAAACATTTACTATATATTTAAATGCATTTTTAGGTACAAAAATAAGTATTTTTTGCCGATATTAATGTAACCAATAAAGGCATAAATAATTTTCTGAAAAATATAAATGTCTTAAAGCTAATTGAATCAAGGAATCATTAAATGTTTGAAAAACACTATAAAAATATATAAAAAAGATAAATCCAATATAAACAAGCTAGTCATAAATGCATTTTAAAATACTGATTGAAAACTTAGAAATGATGCTGCGATCGCAAAAATCGCGTCCCACCATGCACGCAGCCTAACCTCAGTAACAATGCCATAGAATGTTGTAATTGCGAGTTATTTGATTTAAAAAATTATTCAGTCAGTCGAGACAATTGAAAATACTTGGACAAATCAACTTTGCTCCCATCTGACACGGCAAATAGGCAGCGGAAAACAGATAACAAGGAAATAATGTGTTTGTTGGGAGTTTATAGAGAATAATTATGTATAATATTTAATTATATGTAATATTTTAAACTTGACTTTCCAGAGCATCAGCATCTCTACAGATATATGGATAAAATTTTTAGAGTATAGATAAATTCTTTTATCGAAATATCAGCAGGCGGCAAGGTAGAATATTTTCATACTATTATCTTGTCTGCCCAACAACTGCTATATAGCTGCGGTTAGCTGGCATTTTATAACTGTAATTGCCTGCAAGACCCTTGAAATATCTTTAATATTCTTTACAAACTGCAACTGTCTACTTTATACGAGACTTGATTGTAATTTGTACAATGCAGCTGTGACGGGTACCCATGAGAATTTTTTTCTTCTAAAAAAATTCTCATGGGAGCCCTTGACGTGGATTTAAATCCAGATTGTGGCTCCTTAACGACATTCATGAGCATTTCGACTTCCGTGCTGAGTGATTTGCTAAAGGTAATACCCTACCTGCGGCCCCAAATATACTTTAAAGCTTCATTAACGGCGCTCTCCCATGCGATGGAAGATCAAGTTTTGGCTGCCACGATGGAGCAGCCTTTAGTGATTGCCAATTTTCAGAGAGAGAGATTCTACCGGCAAGAAGCTCATCGCTATCAGCGACTGGCACAAATAAGTAATCAGATATACGTTTTATCTGCACCAGAGGCAAGTTTTAGTAACAACTCGGAATATTACGAAAAGATCGCTTTTGAGCCAAAAGATAGTCTTTCTCAAGAATGGCATTTGGTGGTGATTGCTTTAAATTATGCTACTTGCTTGGTTTGCCGGGAATATCCAGTTTCCATAGTTAAAAGAGATTTAACACAATTGAGTCCGAGTCTTGATATGGACACGGCACGAAGATTTGAGGGAATTTGGACGGCAGAAAGGGGTGTAAGCTTGAAAGCCGCCGACTTGTTACTAGATAAAATACTTATTTATCGTCCGGAATTAGCCGCGAAAATTGAGCAAGCGCGTCAACGCTTTGGTATTGGAGACGATCGCACTCAGAAGATTGTAGACGAAACCAGCCAATATGCCTGTGATATTGATACCAACCCCTTCGTACAGCGCTTAGTTACCTATTTACAAGCTAGCCAATATAAACTACACAAAGCTTATCGGTCTATCGCCGCCCAAGCACGAAAGGAGCGTTTAGTCAATTCAATCAGTACTGCAATTCGGCGATCGCTAAATCCCCAGGAAGTATTGGAAGTGGCGGTACAAGAATTGGGACAGAATTTGGCAGCCAGTCGCTGTTTGATTTACCGCGCTCAAGCCGCCGATCAAAACGCCATCATCGAACATGAATTTATCAGTCCAGGTGTTTCATCGCTTTTAGGACAAACCAGGGAATTACAAAGTAATCCACTATTCCAGGAAATAGTTAAAAGAGGTGACGGCGTTTGTATTTCTGATACTCTGGCTGATTCTCGGGTGATTAGTTCCCCCGGTGTTGCGGACTTTGTGGAGACGTTTTCGATTCGCTCTTGGCTGATGGAACCCGTATGGTTCCAGGGGCGAATGCTGGGCATGATAGAGCTGCAATATTGCTCGGATAAACCCCATGAATGGCAAACCGGCGAACTAGATTTAGTCAAAGCCATAGCAACTTCTATCGGAGCAGCTTTAATTCAAGCGGAAGCGTACGCCAATTTAGAAGATTTTAACCAACAATTAGAAGCATTAGACAGAACTCGCAGCAACCTGATAGCGATTACTGGGCACGAGTTACGTACTCCACTTTCCACAATTTTGGTGTGCTTGGAAAGCCTCGCTACCGAACCAGATATGCCCTTGGAGTTGCGCCAAGTGATGTTGAGTACGGCACTTTCCGATTCAGAAAGAATGCGGAAACTGATTCAAGATTTCTTGACTCTTTCTAACTTAGAAAGTGGTCGAATAGAATGGCATCCTGAAACTCTAACCCTAGAGGAATGCGTGGATTTAGCAATCAGCAGAACAAATGCTCGCAGCGCAAACGAAAACTTACCGAAAGTTTCCAGCGAAATATCGGAAAATTTGCCTTTAATTAGAGCAGATGGTGATTGGTTAGTGGAAGTGTTAGCAAAATTGATCGACAACTCTTGTAAATTCACACCACCCTCCGGAGAAATTACCATCAAAGCTACTCGTAACGGCAATAAAATGATTGAAGTCATCGTAGCTGACACTGGAAGAGGTATAGAACCCAATCGTTTAGAAATCGTTTTTGACCGTTTTTATCAAGAAGAAGGAGCCTTAAGACGCACCACGGGTGGAACGGGTTTAGGTTTAGCAATTTGTCGTCAAATAGTTATTGGATGGGGAGGGGAAATTTGGGCTGAATCATTAGGTAAAGATAAAGGTTCCAAGTTTCATTTCACCGTACCCAGTATTGAAGGAAGCCAAGAAGAGAGCCGGATGTTGGTTGGGAGGGAACAGTATCATGACAGTGAATAGTTAGGGGCTCGCGGAGTTGGGAGTTGGGAGTTAGGAGCTCGCGGAGTTGGGAGTGGGGAGTTGGGAGTTGGGAGTTGGGAGTTGGGAGCTCGCGGAGTTGGGAGTTAGTTGTACTGAGTGGTATGGGGCTCTATTTTTTCTAAGAACTGTTAAAGTTCCTAACACAATCGTAATATGACCCCGGTCGCAATGTTACGATGCCGTAAAAACGTTGAGAGGATATTTTATGGCAGAAGCACTCTCGGGAAAAACTCCATTATTTGCTGGCAGCACCGGCGGCTTGCTAAAAAAAGCGGTAGAAGAAGAAAAGTACGCGATTACTTGGACTAGCCCCAAGGAACAGGTTTTTGAAATGGCTACTGGTGGCGCTGCGGTAATGGTTGAAGGCGAAAATAAGCTGGAAATTGCTCGTAAAGAGTACGGCATTGCTTTAGGCGCTCAATTCCGGAAAATGAAAATTACTGATTATAAAATTTACCGGATTTATCCCAGTGGAGAAACCCAGTACTTACATCCATCTGATGGTGTCTTCCCTGAGAAGGTTAATGAAGGTAGAGAAAAAGTTGGTTTTGTTCCTCGTAAAATTGGCAATAATCCCAATCCTGCGACACTTAAGTTTAGTGGTGTAAAACCCTGTGATGCTCCTAATCCTGAGTAGAGACACTAAACAGTGAACGGCGAACAGTGAACGGTGAAAGGTAAATGAAGAACGGTGAACAGTTAATCAGTTTATTGGTAATTGAACAAAAAATATGGGAAATAAGATAGTCGGTTGAGAATTCTAAACTGTATTTATCTCCTGGTATTTTAATGTTTGGCTGATAAATATTAACCGATCAACTGTATTATTCCTACGAATACTGTTCACTGTTCACTGCTCACTGTATGGCGCTATCGCGCCACGCTGCGCTAACACTGTTCACTGATATTATGCGTTGGGAATTTGGTCGAAGAAGCGATAATGTTGAAGATAGACGCGGTGGAAAGGGAAAGGTTTCTCCTGGGGTAATTGGCGGTGGTATTGGTGGTTTAGTTCTCACCCTGCTGGCAATTTTTTTGGGTATAGATCCAGCGATTATAAACCAAGTAATACCTCAAGATGATGGTTATCGTGGTCCAACTCAAACGACTTCCCAACCTAAAGATGAGATGGGACAATTTGTTTGAATTGTACTTGCGGATACCGAAGATACCTGGAATCCATTGTTTCGACGTATGGGGAGAAACTACCGGGAACCAAGGTTAGTCCTATTTAATGGTGCAGTACAATCGGCTTGCGGTTATACTAGTTCAGCTGTCGGTCCTTTTTACTGTCCCCCAGACGAAAAAGTATACCTCGATTTAAGTTTTTTCCGAGATTTAAAAAATAAGCTTGGCGCGCCTGGAGATTTTGCTCAAGCATATGTAATTGCTCATGAAGTTGGACATCACGTCCAAAATTTGATGGGAATTTCCGATAAAGTTAGAAACGCACAAAATCGAGTTAGTCAAGTTCAAGCAAATCAACTTTCGGTAAGGTTAGAATTACAAGCAGACTGTTTTGCGGGTATTTAGGCGCATCACGCAGACAGACAAAGACAAATTATCGAACGAGGAGACATCGAAGAAGCTATTAATGCTGCTGCAAGTATCGGAGATGATAGATTGCAAAAGCAATCAAGGGGATATGTTGTCCCGGAATCCTTTACTCACGGAAGTTCTGCACAGCGCGTCAAATGGTTTAAGCGCGGTATTCAATCGGGCTAATCAACTGCTACATGAAACTTAAACAATATTATATTTTATTAAACAAATAACACGGTATTATTGGGTTGTAGTTTAAATTTTCCCCAGCCATATACGCCCGATATCTGCCAGAGGATAGATGTTGGCACGCTTGGAGTTTCTGGGAATGATATAGAACTATCTCGTCTATAATGACGTAGTTTGGCGTGGCTAACAGCCGGGATGAGGTTAACCTTTATGATGAGGATGAAACCAGGTCATATGGGAAGCCGTTTGGCGCTTTATCAGGGAGGCGAGATTCCTCCCCGCAACTAGGTAGTACTGCTCGATCTGCGTCTTGAATATGTGTAATCTTGTTTAACAAGGTTTATATTTGTTCAAGTTTAAAGGAGCGGTAGTGTTGAGCAGTGTGATACTTTTGCTAGTTAGTGGTTGGTTAGTGGTTGGTTGTTGGTTGTTGGTTGTTATTTATCCACTAACAACTAACCATTAACCACTATCTACTAAGAACTAATTTTCTCTTATCCACTCAATAATCTGCGGGTTTACTAAATCCGGAACTTCGTCATGGGGACAGTGTCCTGCACCGGGTATTGGTACAATTTTGATATCTTTACCATTTTCTCGGGCATCTTCGTAAACTTTGGCACCAGTAATGGGTGTCCAGGGGTCATCTGCACCCCAAATTACTAATAATGGACGTTCAATTTTGGGTAATAATTCTTCGGGGGAAGCACCGGGAGGGGCTGTCAAAATAGAGGCAAATACTTGCTGTGCGCCTTCGTCGCAGGATGGCTGATAAAGCATATCTACTAATTCATCGGTGACGGCTTGGCGATCGCGATAAACTTGGTAAAGGGTGCGGCGAATTTGAGATTTTCTGCGGATGTTATTAAATACAAATTTACCTGTTATGGGATGACTGACTAATTTGTTGAAAGCTCCCATAATAAATCGTAGTGGTGGGTTTAGTTCCCCGGAGCGATGACTCAAACCACCGGCAGCGTTAATTAAAACAGCGCCCGTAGTAATTTCAGGATGCTGTACAGCTACAGTCAAACTTATCAAGGCTCCGACGGAGTTACCGATAAATAGGGCGGGTTGTTTAATATGTTCGAGCCAAAAGTCTTTGAGCAATTCCACCCATAAGTCTACACTGTACTGTATGGGAGCTTTATCGGAACCGCCAAATCCTAATAAATCTAGGGCAAACACCTGATAGCCAGCATCAGCTAGTATGGGGATATTTTTCTTCCAGTGTCCGATTGATGCACCGAAACCGTGAATTAATACTAAAGGTTTTCCCGTACCCATGACGGTATATTGGATTTTGTAATCTCTCCAAGTCCAAAAAAGTTTTTCAAAGCTGGTTGTTGCTTGAGATGTAGTAGTCACAGTTTTTGTGAAGTTTAGTAAAGTCTTTCTTATTATGTTAATAGTGTTTGAGTATTTACGGGTAAATAAAAAATAGGATGCACAAAACTTTTGTAGAGACGCGATATATCACGTCTCTACATGGGGATATCCTGTTAGCTATAGGTGGTGCGGTAAGTGCTAGGTACTTACAGGGGCAAAATCAATTTTGGCAGTTATATCGTTAAAATCGCGATCGCCACCTCCGGGTAAATCTTCAAAGCCAAAGGTGTTATCGGCAAGCATGATTATGTGGTCTTCACTGTCTGAATTAGCACCAATAAATGGGAAGAAAATATCAGGGTTATTACTAGGATCATCATCAGTAAATAGCTCTGTGCTACCATCAACAATGATGAAAGGTGTAATAATTGCTCCTGCTTCTAATTCACCTGTAAAGTTTGCTGTAGCTTGGTTTGCTACACTTAGATCGATACCGGCGATACGGTTTTGAACTGCGGCTTCTGCATAACCAGCTTCTCCAACTAGTATATCTGCCGTACCATCGCCGTTAATATCTATACCTCCATCTTCATCAATAGCACTGAAGAAACCAACAAAGTTATCAAATTCTGCATCGCGGTTAACGGTAAAGGTTACTGTTTGGGTGGCAGTTTCTTCACGCAAGTCTAATACTTGAAGTTGTTTTGATTTTTGAAGTTTGGTACCGATGGTTGTTGTAACTTCGGCATCCAATTTCATTTCCAGAGATACACCTTCAATACCTAAATCAAAGGTATTGTTACCAATATCGGATATATCTAGGGAACTATCAGAAGAAATATTTACTTGCGATAGTTGAATCTTCCCTGCTTTTACGCCTTTAAGGGTACCATCATTGACGGATAATAAACGGAAGCGCGTCTCTTTATCGAAAGTTATACTGCTACTAAGATTAGTGTCGAAACCTTGAGGTAGATTTCCTAAAAAAGAAATAATACTTTGGGAGCGATTTAAAGCTGCTTGGGTATATCCTTCGTCGCCAGGGGAAATTCCATCGATATTTCCGTCATCATCATCAACGCTAAAGTAAGCAATTTCTCTAATTTCTTGTACACTCGTGCTTTTGAAGGAGAATTTGATTGAAGATTTGCCGCCTTTGAATTGGAAGGTTTTGTTGCTTTTAGATTTGAGGCTAAACTCTTTATCTTCGTCGTTTTCTTTCTCAATAATAGGAATTGGTTCTTTATCGATAATTGCTTCTTTAATAGGTTCTTTAATAGGTTCTTTGATGGGTTCCTTATCATCACTAGTGATGGTGATATTACTGTTGGAAATATCTTTTGTGGAAAGGGTATAATCGCTTCCGGCTACCAAACTTAAAATTACAGTTTCATCTTTTTCAAAAATGGTATCATTTATAATATTTAAAACGATAGTAGTAGTTTCTTCACCTGCTTTGAAGGTGACTTTACCTTTGCTACCATCGAACTGATCAGCATCATTTAAAGTGTAATCTTCATTAAAACTAGCACTACCGCTGACAGAAAATTCAATTGTTAAAGCTTCAGTAATTTCACCAAAGCGTGTAAAAGTATAGGTGATTTGACTATCAACACCTTCAGTAATGGTGTTGGAGTCAACTGATAAAGTAATTTCCGGTTTTTCTTCTTCTTCTTTCTTTTCTTCTAATTTGACAACAAAGGTATCAATAAAATTATCAGTAGTAAGAATTTCATCCCCGAAAGTTGCTTCTTCGTAAAATTCTCCGGCGATATAAATTTTGCTCTCATAGAAGGCGATATCATAAATTGCATCTTCTTGACTACCACCTATATTTTGTGCCCATTTGACTTCACCTCCGGTGTCAAACTTGGCGATAAAAGCATTTTCTGCTTCGTCATCTTCACTTTTAAGCATGAAGTCACCAATATTCATGCTCTCACTTTGATAATATCCAGTGACGTAAGTATTGCCCATATCATCAACAGCAATACTTTCAACTTCAACATCATTATTGCTATCTTCACTGTTGAAGTCTTTAGCCCAGAGTACATCACCTTCGCTATTTAGTTTGGCGACAAAAACGTCACCATTTTCACTACCTTCAAGAGTTTCGCTGCCAAACTCTAAAGTTTCTTCAAATTCTCCGGTGATATAGACGTTATTTTCATTGTCTATATCAATTGCAGATAAATATTCCTCATAATCTGTATCGCCAAAATCTTTTGCCCAGAGTACATCACCTTGATTATCTAGTTTAGCGAGGAAAATATCACTTTCTTCACCACCTTCAAGGGTAGTATCACCAAAGGTAGTTGTTTCATTAAAATCTCCAGCAATGTAAGTACTACCTTCATCGTCTGCGACAATACCAGAGGCTTCTATATAACTATTATCTTCAATAGTGTTAAATTCATTTGCCCAAAGTGCATCACCATTATTGCCGTCAAGTTTGGCAATGAAAACACTACCTTCTAAAGTAGTACTACCAAAAGTGACTTCTTCTTCAAATTCTCCGGTGATGTAGACGTTACCTTCATTGTCTAAATCAATAGCAGATGCATACTCGTCATCGTTTGTATTACCAAAATCCTTTGCCCATATTACATCACCATTGTTGTCAAGTTTGGCGATAAAAACATCACCAAAATCACCATCTTCATCACTTTCAAGATTTTCATCACCAAAGGTAGCTGTGCCATAGAATGTTCCGGTAAAGTAAGTATTACCGTCATCATCTACGGCAATATCGTCAACAACATCAAAATCATCGCCGCCAAAGCTATCTGCCCACAATACATCTCCATCTTTGTCGAGTTTGGCAACAAAAATATCTAAACTATCTTCGGCTGTGAGAGTATCATCACCAAGGGTAAGAGTTCCTTCAAAACTTCCGGTGACATAAGTATTACCGTCATCATCTACGGCGAGATAATCAGTAGAATAATCATCACGGCTAAACTGGTTTACCCAATCTACATTCAATTTAGGATCGTCATTAGTGATAGTACCCATTGACATCACATCTTCATCTTGTGAATCCTCGAAGATGTAATCTCCTTCAGCCAGACTTAATTTAACGGTTTCATCTGACTCAATATCACTATCTACAATTGGTGTAATGCTAACGGTAGCTTCGCTTTCTCCTTCAGCAATGATAACTTCACCAGTAGTATCATCAATTACTGCGCCTTCTACTTCGTAGTCTGTATCAAATATAGCGCTACCATCTACAGTAAAGTTGACTCTTAAAGGATTCTTAGTATCGCCGTCACGAGTAAAAATATATTCGAGTGCTTCACCACTATCCTCGGTGACATTCATGGAGTCAATATCAAGAGTCACTTCCGTTGGGGCAAATAATTCATCCATATAAAGTATCCCTATGTTTTTATCAATAAAAAGCTTTCTCATCGGTTGTAACCTAAGCAGTTTTTTAATGTCAAAAAAAGATGACAAAAAAATTAAATAATACGTATTTACACTAATAAAATGAGACGATCGGTAAATGCGATTTGAGAAAGAGAGAGATGAGGGGAAATTAGCAGTTGCTATAATCGTCGCCTGCCTTACCAAAGTAAAGCCCACCGATTACGGTGGGCTTTACTTTGTGCATGTTTAATGTATAAATAATCTTTTTATTTTTTAACTCCTAACTCCTAATTGTTAATTCATCACTCCATTTGAATTTGCATTCACATTCTCTTTTATATAAACATCTCGAATTGGGAATGGAATTGCAATTCCTTCTTGGTTGTAGCGCTTGTGCAGTTTCTTGACAAATAAATGTTTTCCTATTCTTCGATCGAAGAATTCACTGATTCGCATATAAAGCGTAAAATCGATACTAAAATCATTGAAAGTATGGAATCTTATGTAAGGTTCGTTTTCTATTAAATCTGGTGCGATTTCTTCCATGACTTCTTTGGCAACTTCTACAGTAACTCTTTCTACCTGTTCCAAATCGCTATGGTAACTAACACCTACATCTATGGTTAATGTGAGTTGCTTTGCGGGTAAATGGTAATTAGTAAAATTCGCAGAAGCTAATTTAGAGTTAGGAACAATAATCACATTTTTAGACAGTTCTTCTATGGTGATATTACGCCAAGTGATATCGGTAACATAACCTTCTTCTCCACTTTCTAATTTAATGTAGTCTCCTGTTTTCACTTGTTTGGAAATAATGAGGTAAAAACCGGAAAATAAGTTTGCTAAAGTATCTTGAAGGGCTAAACCAACCGCTAAACCACCAATACCCAAGGTTGTAATAATCGGCGTAATTTCAATTCCTATTGTTTGGAATATGATTAGCGCTCCCAGAATAAAAATTGTTGTCTTAACTAGGTTAGAAATTAAAGATGCGGAAACTCCTTCTGTTCGCTGGATAAATAAATTTACAAAACCAGCCGCAAGACGTGCAAGAACTAATGTTACGGTGAACAGAAAGATGGCAATGATAATTTTTTGCAGGGCTGTAGTAACATCTTCTTTGAGGGAATAACTCAAAATAGCCCCGAAAAAACCAGCAAGCAAAAACCAGATAAAAGGGATACGTTGCAAAGAGCTAAATATAATATCGCTTCCCGGTATCTGCTTTTTCGCAACAATGTTTTTTAATCTACTAAAGACAACTTTTTCAGCAATTATTCCAGCTAGTAAGCCAACTAAAATAAATACAAGCGGTCTAATCCATTCTATCATCATGACACTTTTGGATTCTAGATTTTGGACTAGACTAACATATTGCTGTAAGACAAAATATATTTTTTTATATTGAAATAAATAATTAAATATTTAATACTGAAACATTTCATTATTTCGTGTTTTCTATATGACAAGTGTTATCTATAAATCAATCTGCATAATTTATGTTTAATAACTTTTAACGTGATTCAAGGTTTGCGATCGCTTGTAATATGCTCTGTATCAATCGCAATTTTTTCCTTCATAACTAGCTTATTGAAAACTATTTTTTCAGTAATTATTCCAGTCAGTAACTCAACCATAATAATACAAGTGTTTTAACTCACTACAATATCATTTGTCTGAGCATTTATACTTATCTATTTAATTTTTGCATGTAATTTGCGCCTTAATGGTAGACAATTAATTACATGAATTTCCCAATAATTTACCACCCAGATTACGTTACTCCATTACCCGACGCGCATCGTTTCCCGATGCCGAAGTTTCGTTTACTTTACGAGTTACTTTTATCCGATGGGGTGGCGGATGTGGAACAATTTCACGCACCAAAGCGCCCAAATCAAGAAACTATCGAATTAGTTCATACAACCGATTTTGTGGAAGGTTACTTAAAAGGAACTCTCGATGCAAAAGCACAAAGACGTATCGGTTTACCTTGGAGTCCTCAAGTGGTAAATCGTACTTGCACGGCGGTAGGTGGTACAATTTTGGCGGCGAAACTGGCTTTAACTCATGGTTTAGCTTGCAATACTGCTGGCGGTACCCACCATGCTTTCCCCAATTATGGTTCAGGTTTTTGTATTTTCAACGATTTTGCGATTGCTACTCGCGTTTTACAAAAACTCAATTTAGCTCAAAAAATCCTCATCGTCGATTTAGACGTGCATCAAGGTGACGGTACAGCTTTTATATTTCAAGATGACGACAGCGTTTTCACTTTCTCGATGCACTGTGAAGTTAATTTCCCTGGTAAAAAACAAAAGAGCGATTTAGATGTACCTCTTCGAGAAGGAATGGAAGATGATGCATATTTACAAACATTAGCGGAGTATTTACCAGATTTACTCGCGGATGTCAAACCCGATTTAGTATTATACGATGCTGGTGTCGATCCTCATATAGGCGATAAATTAGGTAAGCTCGCTTTGACAGACACAGGAATTTATCGGCGAGAAATGCAGGTATTGACTACTTGTGTAGGGGCTGGTTATCCCGTTGCTTGCGTTATTGGTGGGGGTTATGCGGATGATATGAAATCTTTGGTGTGGCGGCATTCTTTGTTACATCGAGCTGCGAGTGAGGTGTTTCGGCAGTTTGGGCTTTAGGAAGAGGGGGGGAGATGGGGAGATGGGGAGATGGGGAGATGAGGAGATGGGGAGATGGGGAGATGGGGAGATGGGGAGATGGGGAGATGGGGAGATGGGGAGATGGGGAGATGAGGAGATGAGGAGATGGGGAGAAATTATATTTTTTATTGTATTAGTTGAGAC
>JBHJJJ010000212.1:0-19562 GCA_050042755.1 Rivularia sp. (in: cyanobacteria) | reverse complement strand
GTTCAGTTGTTTATGCCATTATTCATATTATAGCTCAAATTTAATAGTTCCGTTTAATTTCTTTTTACTTCTCACTATTGCAGTGTCAGTATCTTTAAAACACAATGAACTCTTTAATTATTTCCTCCTACCAATTACTTACTACCCATTACCAATTCCTCATTACCCATTACCTACTACCACTTACCCATTACCCATTCCCCATTACCCATTACCCCTTACCCATTACCCATTACCCATTACCCATAACTGATAACTTACCCCCATGCTATAAGTTGCATCCGAGCAAAAGACTGGGTTAGACTCCCCTCAGAATCACATGTCATAAAATAACAGCGGGGAAAATTATGGTTTTCCATTCCGAAGCGAAGGAGCAACAAGGTCAATATCGCTACAATCCAAACAGTCTCAATACCCGTGGTCCTTCACGGATATTTCCCCATGCAGGAGAAGATGGAACCCTGCGTTATATTTTGATGGAACTACGCCGTAATCTGGTTGAAAAAGGTCAAGTTTCTCAACCTTTAAGCTTGATTTTACAACAGCTAGAAAAAACTTTGACAACTCTTGAAGATAATTGGTCTAAATTAAATACGTTTCTGGCAGATGTAGAATTTTTGCACGCCGGGTGGTTCAATTTCGAGCTACCTCCTAACGAGCAGTTTACCAATAGCATTGTTAAACTTCGTAAGGCAATGGGAGAAGCAGTTACTGCCGCTGGGAAGGCAGCAAAAGCAGTCCATACAGAAAATAGTTCTAATGAACTATCGCGAGGAGAAAAAGCTCAAAACCAAAGGCAACAGTTTTACAAAACACTTGAAGAGAAAGGACGCTCCAGACCTCAGGTAAGCTTTATATATGAACGAGATGGTGGCTTAAGCGATGGCGAATTTGCCCGTCAGCGCATAGCTGGCCCCAATCCGATGATATTACGTTGTCTGCAAGAACGCGATCGAAGTGTCCTCCAGAGTTGGTTATCATCTCAAACCTATCAATTAGCAAACGGGGAATCGGTAGACTTGGCGGATGCTACGGCTGCTCATCGCCTATTTATTGCAGATTACCCTCTTTTAGAGCAACTCACTCCTGCGGATTTGCAAGCAGATCGCTATGTAGGTAGTCCTAAAGCATTATTTTACACTTCTGGGAATAAACTTGAGCCACTCTTGATTCAATTGCAATCGGGAGGCAAAATTTTTACCCCTGCTGTTTCTGGAGATGCAGATGACTGGATGCGGGCGAAACTTTATTTTCAGGTAGCAGATATTACTCACCACGAGTTAATAGATCACCTATGTTACACTCATTTTGCGATGGAAGCTTTCACAATCGCTACATCCCGACAGCTCCCTTCCCATCACGCCCTCTACCGCCTGATCAAGCCCCACTTTCAGTTTATGTTGGCTATAAATGCTCGTGGTAACGGTGTTCTTTTAGACGAAGGTTCAGCAGTTGATAATCTGATGGCTCCCACTAGGGAGGTATCCTTAGGTTTAATTAACCAAGCCTATCGTCAACGACCATTTGAAGACTATGCCCTCCCCAATGATATAAAAAAACGGGGTATTGGTTCAGAGTTTTTACCAAATTTTCCTTATCGGGACGATGCCCAACTTTTGTGGAATGCTATTGCTAAATATGTGACAAATTATTTACAGCGATATTACCCAGATGACCGAGCAATTCAGCAAGACCCTTACCTACAAGCCTGGGCTGCGGAATTAGGAGCCCCATTAAGTTCTCGTTCCCTAGCAGAGTTTCCTCAAATACCTGCTTGGCTACCTTCGGAAGTCGCGACAACGGTAGGACTAGAAATCGAGTCGCTCCCAGGTTATGCCCGGGTTCCTGACTTCCCTAACTCACAGACCACCGAAATCGGCAAACTTACCACACTGCAACAGTTAATCGACATTGCGACTCAGATTATCTTCACTTGTGGTCCCCAGCACGCAGCAGTTAATTACAATCAGTTTGATTATGCTGGCTATGTGCCCAATTTTCCTCTAGCCGCCTACGCAAGACCTGATGTTACAGCCTCCCTACAGGAGATGCTTCCCCCACTAGAAAAAGAATTAGAGCAGATGCAGTTAACCTTTGCTCTGAGTGGGGTTCGTTTTGGGCAATTAGGCAGTTCCGAGTTGATGGGATTTGTAGAACAAGGCGATCGCCAAATTCTACAAAATTTCCAAGCTGAACTATTACAAATTGAGAGCGAAATTAAAAGTCGCAATCAACAGCGTCTCTCCGAGGATGGGGTAGAATATCCCTACTTGCTTCCTTCACAAATTCCTAATAGTATCCATATTTAAAATATCTAGGTAATAGATAATAAAAAAAGCGGTTCGCGCCTAGTGATCTGTCCCATTAAAATTGACGGGTTAGGGTAGGGAGGGGGAAGAGGGGGGAGAGGGGGAGAGGGGGAGAGAAAAATTTATTTATCTATACCATCAAAATGGCTGGGGACAGACCACTAGTATTCATTTATGAAAAAAATCTAAAATCGGTTAATTTTGTGGTGTTTTGGGGTAAAAATAAGTATTTAATATCACTAAAAAACCATCAAATAAGTATTTTTATTGAGAAAAAACCGATATTATATTAATTGCTTGGGTAAAAATTAAAATCAGTATATGGAGTATTGGTCATATCTATTTTTCGGGTTATTGAATGGAGCGCCATTGGATGTCCGATCACTGATAATAATCCCTCTGCACCATAATACCCTCCGTAAAAGAAATCCGATAAGGATAAGGTCTCGTATCCGCACGGCTTCCCCTGGATTTAATCACTCTTAAAGAAGGATAGCCCAAATTCCCGGGTCGATTCATCTCTCCCCAATTAGGAATATAAAGTTCAATTGCCACATCAAAAGCGTTGAGAAGAGCATAGAGATTGCTGCGATCGAGAACTTGCTTTAAAAAGATATCGAAGAGTACCACCCCGGGCTGACGTAGTAGACGATTTTTCTGATGAACAAAATTGACAAACTCTGAGTGGGAAAGACTAATTGCCAAGGGAGTTAAAGAATCAAGTACAACTCGGCAAGGTTTGGGCATTTGTGCCAATTGATTACTCAAAGTAAACAAAAATCTTTGCGAGTCTTCTAAATGGAGACGATTTTCCGATACGCTAAAAGCATCTAAAATGACTAAATTACCGGATTCAAGATAGTTATCCGCTAATAAACCTAAATTCTCCAGAGACTTTTGTATTTGCTGTTGGGGGACATCCATACCCAAGTAGAGTACTGATTCGTGCTGATGTAACCCCTCAATGGTAAATTGATATCCTAGGGTACTTTTACCCAATCCCGGTTCCCCTCTAACTAACCAGGTGGAATTAAAAAATAATTCCCCTTGAATTAGCCCCCCTAAAGCTTGTAAAGAAAGATTTTGCGGTACATTACCCAACGAAGGTAGAGAATTTTCTTGCACCCCAAGATACAAAATTTCAATGCCGTGGGGAGTAATTTCCAAACGGTGACGACCACCAATATAATCTGCAGCTCGCATTTTGAATACTTCCAAATAGCGATCGCGTCTTTTTCCGATCATTTCAGTAGACAGTACTATAGTGCCATCAGCTATAGTTTCCTCAACACCAAATCGGGAAAGACGGTACTGCTCATCCGCAGGAATATCAGAAATTAATAATCCTACTGCCCCGACTCGTTGTACCATTGTTGCCAATTGAAAGGTTTTTTCTCGTTGGGTGGCGCTATCAGCATCTTTTTAGAGAAACACTGATAGAGTATCGAGTACAATTCGTTGGGGTTGGAAAGTTTCTACTGCTTCGACAATATTCTCTAGTTGTTCTTCTAAACGGATATCGGTTTGGGGAACAAAAATAATTCGTAATATTCCCTCTCGAACAAGATTTTCCAAATCCCAACCAAAACTGGCGGCAGTGCGATACAATCTATCTGGAGTTTCTTCAAAAGAAAATAGTAGCCCTTTTTGATTCTGGGATGCACCTGCAATCAGAAACTGTAAAGAAAAAGTTGTTTTACCGGTACCAGAAACCCCAGAAAGGATAATTGAACGTCCGAGGGGAATACCTCCTTTGAGAAGAGTATTTAAACCGGGAACACCTGTCTCTAAAAGCTGTTCTTCCCTTTCCAGATTTGTTACCTGCCGTCGTAGAGTCAATCGGGGACTAAGGATTCTAATACCTTTACTGCTATTGGTAAACGGAAACGGCTCCATTTGAGAATTTCGACCCCGGAGTTTATAAGTTTGGAAGAAGCGACTTTGTTCTCCCCCTTGTTTCGACGTTGAAAGGTAAAATATGCCATCAGCGATCGCAAATTCTGCCCTTTGAGTAATTTGATGGCTCGAGCACTCCGTCACTAAGAAGGTTGTACACCTCGAGCTTGTTAACCGCACGGAAAGCTCGTAACAAAAACGTCGGAATTCCCCCACATTTTCCATCAAGTCAAGAATGGCTTTGAAGGAGTCAAATATCAATAATTCCGCTTCATACTCATTCACCATACCCAAAATTTGTTCAGCCATTGCAGTTAAAGGCTGTTCGTGCAAAAAACCACCCAAATCCCGATAAATTACTCGCTCTCCAAAGGCTGCACCATCAAAGAAGTCAAAATACTGCATATATCGTACAACTTTGACACTAGGCTCGGAGAGAGTAGTTAAGTAAATTCCCTTAGCATCTGGTCGAGAGCGGATAAAATTAAACAGGATTTGTTGTGCCAAAATCGTCTTACCACTACCAGGTGAACCCGCTAGAATATTCAAGGAATAAACTGGAATACCCCCTCCTAAGACAGCATCTAAGTTGGTTACACCGGTGGACATGAGTTTCATGTTAGTGGTTAGTTGTTAGTTGTTAGTTGTTAGTTGCCCATGGAGTTAATTTTCTCCTTATCCCCTTCCTTCTCTCTTGAAAGACTAATTTCAAAGCAAACTAGTTTTATAGTAATTCTGATTATTATTCCTAGTGACAATAAGCATTCCTTGTTCTCTCAATTCTTCTAATTCTTTAGCTAAATCTTCAGTAGTTAGTCCCGTAAGAGAAACTAAATCTTGTAAATTAGTTATACCGTTTACTGATAAAGCTTCAATCACATAACGAGCATTGTTTGGAAAATAATGCAACCTCTCAATTATATCCCTAATAATGGGAATTCCCGTGAGAACTCCTGTTTGAGCATCTACTACCGTAGTAATCTGAATGCCATCATTATTAATCTCAAAGTAGCGGATTTCCTTACTATGCTCGGAGCCACGTACTTTCATAATATTAATGGCGCGTCCCATTCTTCCTGATAATTCTAGATAGCGTAGCAAAATAACATTATCTACGACAAAAGATACCCCATATTCACTTAATTGAAATGGTCCAAACATTTCCGGAATTTCGTTTGTAAGTAGAGTTGTCACCCCTTGCAACTTAAATTTATTTACTAGGGCATAAATGTAATCTTTGAAGCGTACCTTATCAGGGGTAGCAATTTCAATATCTTTGAGGGAATCGAGCATGACTCGTTTCGCGCCAATATTTTCAACAATTTCTTGTATCTTAGCTGCGTGAATATCCGGTTGAATTTCCACAGAAGAACTGTACAAATGTACCAAGAGTCCCTCTTCTTCCATAGCGACTAAATCCCAGCCAAAGGAATGAGCAATTCGTCGTAACTGTTGGGGATTTTCCTGAAACGTGACAATTACTCCTGGCTCTCCTTGGGCTACCCCAGCGGTAATAAAGTGCATTCCCAGTAGGGTTTTACCCGTTCCTGCACCTCCTGCAACCATGGTAGCAGAACCTCGGGGAAGTCCCCCTTCTAACATATTGTCTAGTTCTGCAACTCCTGTGGATACCTTCTGAGTGGTAAATTCTACTTCACCGGAGATTTCTAGGGATTTAATTCGGGGATATACTGTTAACCCAGTACCGCTAATATTAAAGGGGTGCAAGCCAGTAAAATAATTTTCTCCCCGCAGCTTGAGAACATCTATATACCGCTGATAATGCAATCCTTGGGGATGATTGTGTAAGCGAATAATACCATCGGCGATCGCAAAAATTGGTTCCCGTTCGATCTCGTCTTGAGTGTATTCCCCAATGAAAAAAGCAGTAACACCCCAAGTAGTTAATTGTACTGAGAGATCGTAACCAAATTTTCGCACCTCCACTGAGTCTTTTGCCATGTCGTGAATAGCTTTAAAACTATCAATGGCAACTAATGCCGGTTTATGCTCTTGAACATGCTTAACAATTACATTAATAGCATCTTCGAGTCCTTTTTCGCGGATGACCTCACCAATATCGAGATAAGTAACCGCTGTGTTGACTTTTTCCGAGTCAAAAAAATCAAACCTTTGCAGATAATGTAGTAATTTGACTGAAGGTTCAGATAGAGTAACTAAATATAGTGCTTTTCTTTCGGGAGTGGCATTACTATAAAGAATTTGTTGAGTAAAAATAGTCTTTCCCGCCCCTGGAGGTCCTGTGATAATATTGATAGATAATTCAGGAACACCACCATTGAGAATACCATCTAAACCAGGAATACTAGTTGGCAGCTTACCTAAAGGTTTGCGTCTGGGATCGATCATATAAGTCTTCTTCCTTCAATTTCCTTCAAAAGCTGTCGTACAAGAATATCCCCTGTCAACATCGCCAGAATATCAATTAAATTGGTAATTACTTCCTTAAGCGCTTCTCGCAAGACAGGTTTCTCTTCTTCTCCCAGACGTTGACGCAGAGTTTCAAAAGATACTCCAGAAGCAGTAGCCTCTAAATGTTCAATTAAAGGGTATTTTTCTGCCGTTAACACCAAAGCACGCTCCATAATTGCAGTCACCGTCACTCTTCCAAGAGTTGGAATAATTCGATTCCAAATAGTTTGCAGTAAATCTTCATAAATTTCTAAAACTTCCTCCTTGCGTGCGATTTTTTTAGCCCGATTTACTCGCTCTTGAACAACTTTTTCAGCATTCTCTGATTGTTGGCTTTTGTCCTCTGGTGCTGGATTTTGATTGGGATCGATCATATATTTTCCCTCTGGGTGCTTCGATTGACGGACACTCATGAGAATTTTTTTAGGAGAAAAATTCTCATGGGAAGCCTTGACAGCAGCCAAATAAATTTTGACATTACTTAAGGTCTGGCAACTCAGCAGCGTTACAAATAGTAAAATCCTTGGCACAATACTTTATTGCTTGAAATAACAACAGATTTTACTGTTATTAGCAGCATCACCCATAACTCGATCGCGAATTTTGTAATTTCTGTTTTTGTAAATTGTTGCGTTTCCTCTGAGACTCCAAATTCTAAGTCTACAACTGAGCGTGCGAATATACTAAGAAATTGTTACTGAAAAAGAAATTTTTATTTCAAACTTTATTTTATCCGCAACTTTTAGATTCAAAATTATTGTTTAACTTAGTCCTCGCGGGGTGCCCATCAAGGGTTCCCATAAGATTTTTTTTAGAAGAAAAAAAATCTTATGGGTGCTCGTCACCCCGTAAGCAGCAAAGCTTAAATACCCAGAATTAATTGTTCGCTCTCTACAATTGATAAAAGCCTGATGAATCATTGTATTGATATTTAGTAATATCTGGATGCTGATTCTCTTTAAATAATCGATGCCAATGAATAATTATATCATTATCTCGCTCTCTACTTTTTGATTGCAGACCAATTAAAGATTCGATATTACTGCTACTATAAGATGAATTCGATAAGGGCTGATTTTTTAAACCAGCAAGTATATGTACCAAGGTTAGCCACGCTTTTTTTACTCGAATAAATTCTTGTGGTGTACCTTTTTCATGACTGAATATTAGCAATTCATAATTATCTTTGTAAGCAACCATTTTTTCCCACTCATTCACTGTGATGCGGATAATTGGGCTGCTAAAAGTTCAAGTTTCACTTCTACTTTCAATTCCTCAGATTCTTTATTGCATCTTAAATCGAAACCACTATCATCAACAGCTAAGATAGTAAATTCTAAATATTCTTCGTACAAACGTCTTGCCCAATATTCACCGATTTGTCCGTACTTCTCAGCGTTTTCTCCATAACTAGTTTTCCTATGTAAAAGTTTGTTTCTACAATCTGAGCCAAACTTCTCTAAAGTATTCTTTAATTCTTCTGGAATATCATTATCAAAAAGTAAGTCGGCTTTTTTATTCAAAATTCCTTGTTGATTTGGAAATATTGCCTGCTCGCTATATAAGGATGCTTTTTTATGCTCTTTAAGAAAATTGATAAAACGACTTAGCCACTCAACTGTCTCTAACTCTGTAGTCTGTTCTATCTTAACTTGAAGTACGCAAACTTGTTTACAATTAGCTATATCTTGGATTAACGTCTTTAAAATCCATTCATCACAAGTATCCCAAAGAGAAGAAATCCAATTAGACAATTGTTGCTTTTCTGGTACATTTCTATCTAAAGCTTTAGCAAATTCCCAAATTTGGTTTCTTTTGTTTAAAATATCTTTTGGGAGATTTTTTTTGGTATTTATGGTATTAGGAATATAGCTAATTAGAAGATAAGTGGCTTCTCTTAAGTTTGGATGTTGTTGTTCGGTAATAATTCCACTAATCCTTTCTGATATATTTCTAATATTGTAGCTTCTTTCTAGTTGACAATTCATTTCTAGATATAGTAATTCTTTTTTCCAGTCTTCACCTAGAAGCAAGAGAACATCTTTTAAACCTTCTGGAATACCTTCATCTTTAACTAATTCTGTTTTTAACTTAAATTCTCCATATTGATTGGGCAATATAGCATACTTACTGTTCAAAAGTTCAGCTTGTTCAGCTTTAAACACAAAAGCTATAACTTGGTTTAACCAAACTAAGGTATCAGCTTCGCTTAAAGCAAGTCGCATGCATAAGTTTTCTAAATTTTCTTGCTCGTGAATATCTGCTAGTAATCTTGACAAGTCATAGCGTAACTCTTTTGGCCAACCGCTATCAGTTGTAATAATATCGTACCAATCTTTAACATCTTGTTTTTGTGGTAATTTATCGAGATGCAGTGCGATCGCAAGTTGCCAAAATGGTAAAATATTTTTTGAAGAATAAGGAATTAAAGCATTATTCAATTCGATTTTTTGATTATCCTTAGTAAATACAATTGGTGTCGCGATATTCTGAAGCGTAAGTCATTATTTTTCCCTTTAGTAAATGCGTTACCAGTAGTTCTTTAAAGAATATTAGGTAGTCCTAGATTTAGTATTCCCAGAACTTTAAAGCAAATAACAAATCACCCAGAAAAAAGTTAATATGTTTACAGCAGAATATATCCCTATAGGAATTTTCTTTCTTCAGACACTTCTGTGCCCAGTAAGGCTTTTTCTCCTAATTTTCCCTTGTATCAGAATTACCCAACACATAAATAAAAAAACTCCGCGCTCCTCTGCGCTTTTCTCAGCGCTCCTCTGCGTTAAAAAAACATAATTCCCTCTCCCCTACCTCCTCAAAACCACATAAACACCTCCAAAACTCCCCGCTTTCTCCTCATCTCCAAAAACATCAACATCCAACTCAATCCGACTCTTCGACTTCCTCTCCAACATCTTAATAAACCTCTCCCAAACCTCCACCGCAGGAAACCGACAAACAGCCATAAAATCCCCATCAATCGGCTGAAGATATTCCATCGAATTACGCTGAATCACAATCCTTGATTCTATTGATAAAGCTTGCAAATTCACATGAACTAAAGTCCATCATGCAAGAATAGCTAAAGCCGAAACACTACCACCAAAAACAGTCGAACGATGATTGATATTTGGCATCAAAGGTGCTTGTAGAGTCACACCATTTTCATAAACTTGCCTAACTTTGATCTCCATAGATTTCGATAGCGGAATATGTTGATGCAGATAATTTTCAACTTCTACAATGGTGGGAAACATGATTTAAATTAATTTAGTTTTATCAAAGTAATTATCATTGTAATTCTTAGAGATTAACTAGAAATTTTATAGAAATATTTTGATCGAGACATGCTTAATTTATCTTCCATAGACAGACTTTGTAACTATAGCTCCAGTCTTAGCTGTCCGAAAATTAATCTTATCTTAAGCTAACTTTGTTATTGTCAATCAAGCTTCTATATAATAAGTAGCTGAGAATACAGTAAAATGTACATATTTATTAATTAAAATTCATGTTCAATTACACGAATAAACTAATTCAAGGCTGGAAAGA
This sequence comes from Rivularia sp. (in: cyanobacteria), assembly GCA_050042755.1. GTDB lineage: Bacteria > Cyanobacteriota > Cyanobacteriia > Cyanobacteriales > Nostocaceae > Rivularia. Next base: position 9,372 of record JBHJJJ010000212.1, on the reverse strand, counting down.
ACAAGTAACTCCTCGGTTATCCCCCTTACTCTCATTAATTTGGGTGGGAAGTTTTACGATCGCAGCTTTTTTGATTTGGATATTTTTGCAAATTGCAGATAAAGTCGTTGCAGAAGAAACTGCAACGTTTGATACAGAAATTTTGCAAAGTATTTACTCTATACATACCCCTCTATTAAATAAAATAATGGCTGGGATCACATACCTTGGTAATGGTTCAATACTAATTGATCTCAGTTGTTTTGTCGGAATAATTTTATTAACTCAAAGAAGATTTATAAATGCTTTTACATTAGTTATCGTCGCCTCTGGTGGTATCGGTTTAAACCTATGGCTAAAAACATTATATGGAAGAGTACGTCCAGCTTTGTGGGAAAGGATTGTAGAGGCAAATTCATTTAGTTTTCCTAGCGGACATGCCATGGTATCATTAGTCATTTATGGCTTTATCGGTTATTTGCTAATAGTCAAATTCCCTTCTTGGAGTGGTATAATTTTATTATTTACAACCTTATTAATTGTCGCAATTGGCTTCAGTCGTCTGTATTTAGGAGTTCATTGGCCTACAGATGTAATTGCTGGATATGCAGCCGGGTTAGTATGGTTAATTAGCTGCATTACTAGCACTGAGATTTTACAGCTTTTGTTTTCTAGAGATAATCAACAAGCTATTAGCGATTAATTAACAATTTATTTTATTTATTTGACTTTTGACCGGAAAATAAACTGGATACAAGCCACCGGATTTATCCGTGGAGAAAAACAAACATTTCTGTCATTGTTTCAAGCCCCTCGATTTATCCATGGGGTAATAATTCTAAATTCTTCATTCTAAATTCTAAATTCACCTTGACTTCCGCGAAGCGGTTAAGCAAAACACTAAATCCTCTTTTTCTCAAATGAATTAGAAAAGGAGGATTTTTATTTTAGGAATGGCCGCAATTGTCACAAATAACGGATGGTGCGTGACACCACAACCCTGATTACTGGGTTAACAATTTAATTAAGTGTCACTTGCCCCTACAAAAAAATATACCAGTCCTATATTTGTGTCAAAAATTTAATTAATTTGTATCATCAATTTACTAATTCAATTTTTTTAAATGATTAATTAAACTATCTGCAATCGCTTATATCATATAAAAGCACTATTTAAGAAGCTATATATAAAAATTATTTTATGATATTTTTACTGATAAATTGAAAAAAAATATAGATAATTATTACAATACAAACCTATTACTTGGACAATATAAAAGAAAAAATCAATATATTTTGAGTAAACCGAAGTATTTCCCGTCACTAAATAATATAAGTTACATTAAAATCAATTGTATCCCTTATATCAAAACCAGCGAGTGCATGGTAAATTCTTCAAATCCATTGTCTGCGCTTTCCGCCATACATAATGCATTTGCACTATCTACACCCAGAACATCTTAAGGAATTAGTCAATAGTAGTGGCATTGATTTACACCTGGCGAAGCTTAATTTTAGGTCTCTTGAAGACAAAACTGCTTACGATTATCTATTTATTTCCTCACTCATTCCCCGTACAAATACTGGAATAGTCAAAAGTGCGTGGTTGCAACGTTATGCTCATGTTAACCCTGGTGGTTGGTGGTGTTCGGGGGTTGATGTGCTGAATAATTGGCACATGATGGAGTGGGGATGTTTCAAACCAAACCAACCTCGTATAAATGAAAAAGGTAAGCCCATCAAATACGAACATCCTCCTTGTACGCCAACGCGGATATTTTGTCTGCGGGTACCGCTACAGCTATGGCAACAAGTAGCCAAGCGTTACAATGTGAAGCTACCGGAGAATATTACGATTGCTGAAGATGGTGGTGCTGTAGGCTTTTGGAAATGGGTAATGGAACATAACATACCCATAATCATCTGCGAAGGTGTTAAGAAAGCAGCCGCGTTACTTACAGAAGGATATGCAGCCATCGGCATTCCTGGAATTACTAGCGGTTATCGAGTTGTTAAAGATAAATTTGGTAAAGTTATCCGTCGTCAGTTGATTGCCGATTTAGCTGCTTTTAGTGTTACTAAACGTACTATTTATATTTGTTTTGATTTTGAAACTGAAGTTAAGAAAATAAACGCAGTTAATAACGCTATCTCTCAACTTGGTTTATTATTTCAAGAAAAAAATTGCCCAGTTCAAGTAATCGAACTTCCGGGGATGGAAAAAGGAGTTGATGAGTTTATTGTCGCTAAGGGTGAGGATGCTTTCGAGAAAGTTTATCATCAAAGTCTTGATTTAGAAATTTACCTTGCTCATAGTAAACCCCATACTAATTTAACGATTCCACCTGCACTTACTATCAACCGTCGCTATTTGGGTGAGATAACTTTTCCGACTTCAGGATTAGTTGGTGTATGCTCAGCAAAAGGAACTGGAAAAACTACCGCATTGCAAGGTGTTGTCAAACGGGCATTAGATAGAAATCAACCAGTTTTATTAATTACTCATAGAATCCAATTAGGGCGATTTTTATGTGAAAAAGTAGGAATTAAATGGGGTATAGGCAATAAAGAATGGGGAATTCCAGATACGTCTTCAAATTCTTCGATAGGATTATGTATTGATTCAATTTGGAAACTCAACCCAACAGAATGGCAAGGGGCGATAGTTATTTTAGATGAAGTCGAACAATCTTTATGGCACCTGCTACATAGTAAGACTTGTAAAGATAAACGAGTCAAGATTTTAAAGTTATTCCAACAGCTAATTTCTACCGTTTTAACTACCGGAGGATTAGTGATTACTCAAGATGCCGATTTATCAGATGTTTCTTTAGAATACCTCCAAACATTAGCAGGGATAGAATTAACGCCTTGGGTTGTTTTAAATCAGTGGAAACCTGAAGAAGCTTGGGATGTAACTTTTTATGATTCACCAAATCCTACACCGTTAATTCAACAGCTAGAATTAGATTTACTTGCCGGAAGAAAATGTTATATTACCACCGATAGTCGTTCTGGACGTTACAGTAGTGAAACAATCGAAAGTTATTTAAAAGAACGTTTAGATAAGTTACGACATTTATATCCCAAAACTTTAATAGTTAGCAGTCATACTACTAATACACCAGGTCATGAAGCGGTTGATTTTGCAGCATCTATTAATCAAAAAATACCTGAATATGATGCTGTTTTTGTGACTCCCAGTCTCGGTACGGGAATTAGTATTGATGTCCAGCATTTTGACAGAGTTTACGGAATTTTTCAAGGAGTCATTCCAGATTCGGAAGCAAGACAAGCATTAGCAAGGGTACGGGATAATGTGCCACGTGTTGTGTGGTGTGCCAAGCGAGGAATTGGTTTAATTGGTAGCGGCAGTACAAATTATCGTTCTCTGTCTTTCTGGTACCAGGAAAATCAAAGAGAAAACTTGGCTTTGTTAAGTCCACTCCATAAAATAGATGTTGATTTACCATTAGTTTACGATCCCATTCATTTACGAACTTGGGCAAAATTATCGGCAAGGGTAAATGCTTCAATTAACTTATACCGTCAATCGATGAAGGAAGGATTGACGGCTGAAGGGCATAATTTATGGGTGCGTACTAATGACATTCAGAAGAATATTATTAGAGATTTACGCCATGCATTTTTAGCTACCGATAAAGAAGATTTAGCGACTCGTAGAAGGTTGATTTTGGAAATTGTTAAAGTTAGGAAAGAGTGGGAAAAAAGTAGGCAGAAATCTCAAGAGATTAATCATAATATCAAGAAAATCAAGCAACAACATCAATTAGCCATAGCAACTGCTGTAAGTAATGCTCCAAATATGGATTACCTAGAATACGAACAGTTATTAAGTAAGCATTCTCTTACAAATAATGAACGCCACAAAATCAATAAATACTTTCTCAGAAAAAGATATGGTGTAGAAGTGACTCCTCAACTAAAATTGCAGGATGATAAAGGCTACTATTATCAATTGCGAACTCATTATTATTTAACTCATTCCAGCGACTACTTCCACATACGAGATAAACAAGAATGGAGTCAACAATTGTCGTGCGGTGATGGCAAGGTTTTCTTACCAGATTTAAAAATATATACTCAAAGAATAGAGGCTTTACGAGCATTAGGTGTTTTACAATTACTCGAACCAGGTAGGGAGTTTACTGAAAATGATGCCGATTTGATGTTGCTGAAAAATACGATATTGCAGTGCAGCAAGCATATTCAGAGGGCGTTAAATATAAACTTAGCTGTAGAAAAAGAACGGGTTTCAACAATCACAATTATTCGGCGACTGCTGAGTTTATTAGGCTTGAAATTGAAGCGGGTAAATAATATATATCGTATCAATACAGAAACCCTGAATGATGGAAGAGAAAAAATATTTTCTATATGGTGTCAGCGAGATGAAGTGATGCTAACGCATTTAAAAAATGTCGCTGATTCTAATATTGAAATTAAAAGTGAAGTAGTTTTAAGTCATTCATAAAAAATCAGAAACCCGATTTAAAAACCGGGTTTCTGAAATATTATTTGTATTAATCAGGACTTACGAAATTGTCACAAGACTCGGTTGGTGCCGTACCCTGATTGCCTTATTACTACGTTGAAAATTAGTCGAAGTGTCACAGGGTTCCCGTCACGTGCCCCTACAAAGAAAATATGCCAGTTGCGTAAGTTGTATTAATTTTGGTGAATACAGTACTATTACACAGCTTTATGTCATGGATTCCTCATATACCGGGGACGACATGGTGTACCCCAACATACCTTTTCCTCAGGCATATCAGTAAAAACACTACTGCGAGCACCGACTACAGAATTTGCTCCAATGGTTACTCCTGGCCCCACAAAGCAATCTGCGGCAACCCAAGCACCATTACCAATTGCAACTTTCCCCGTTTGTAAACCGAAGGCTGGATCTTTGATATCGTGACTACCAGTACAGATATAACTTTTTTGTGAAATTACACAGTGAGAACCGATGTTAATTTCATCGATACTGTATAAAACGACATCATCACCAATCCAGCTATAGTCACCAATACTGATTTTCCATGGATAAGTAATACGGGCTGTAGGTCGAATTATTACACCTTTACCAATGCGTGCGCCAAAAAGACGTAATAAAGCGCAGCGGATACCACTCATATTGTGAAGAGTGAGGGGAAAGGTAATGGCTTGTACAAACCACCAGAATAATATATACCAACCCGCACGCCCCCGGTCAAAGTCAGATTGGTCATATTTACGTAAATCTACAAAGGGTTTAGCATCTAATGATATGGGCGTTGTGCATTGGGCATTGGGCATGGGAATTTTGGATTAGGAATTGGGAGTCTTGTGTTAGGAGTCTTGTGTTAGGAGTCTTGTGTTAGGAGTCTTGTGTTAGGAGTCTTGTGTTAGGAGTTAGGAGTTGGGAGTTAAAAAAATCCTATCTCTTAACTTTTTTAAGTTGCCGATTGACTGACTTTTCCAGAAATAGGAGCTTCTGGGGAAAGTGATGCATTCGCAGTATTTAAACTACCGCCGCAGCTACGCAATTCGTAAAGTTTGACACCTATTTGATATTCGTATTGACTTAAAAGTCTTCCGTAAATATAGCCAGCTTTGCCGTCTAAGAAACCGCGCTGAATGATGTAAAACAGAATAAAGCGTAAAAGTGGCTTAAAGGGTAATCGTACCCAGATTTTTTTCAAGAAACGCTTACGTTGTACTGCATCACCGAAAAGACTTGCACCGATGGTACCGTCATCGCCTTTACCAGTAAGTAAATTATAGTAAACCCGAGCTTCCCAATTTGAATAACGATTGTGTCGTGCTAACCAATGGAACAAATCGCGGAAATCTTCGTGAAGCATATCATTTTTTAGATATCCAACTTTATTGCTTAAGACAACATGTTCGTGAACTTCGTTGTCGCCTGTATTTGGAATATCTTCTGTATTCAAGTTTTCGTAGCGCCCTTCTTTATGCTTGAATAAACGCAAGTTCCAATCGGGATATTTACCACCGTGGCGAATCCATTTTCCTAAGAAGAATACGCGGCGATTTAGATAATAACCGCTATATTCTGGATTTTCAATTGCTTGGGCAATTTCATCCCATAATTCAGGAGTGATCCGCTCATCGCAATCAACTATTAATACCCATTCATTACGAAAAGGTAAGTTTTCTAAAGACCAATTTTTCTTCTTTGGCCAACGTCCATTAAAGTCAAATTGTACGACATTAGCACCGAAATTTTCAGAAATTTCAACGCTTTTATCGCTACTTTGAGAATCTACAACAAAAACTTCATCTGCTCTTTGAACGCTAGTTAGACAAGCAGGTAAGTTTGCTTCTTCATTTTTAGCCGGAATTAAAACAGAAACAGGTATTTTATTAGGCATATAATTATATTAGTTATTAATTGGTAATTGTTAGTTGGTAGTTGGTAGTTGTTAGTTGTTAGTTGTTAGTTGTTAGTTGATAAAACTACTATCCACTATCTACTATCCACTATCTACTATCCATTATCTACGAACTATTTTTTTTGTAGAAATAAGCCCCTGAATAACTTTATTTAAATAACCTATTTGGCCGTAAGCATAAACAAGATTATCAAAACTTTCTGCTGGATTAGAATAATTTCGCAATGCTTTATATAAACCACGTATAAGCTTTTCGCTACCGCGTTTTAACTGACCTGCACCGGCTTTTCCAGCGAGTTGTTCTCGATAACATTCACTTATACCTTGCCACCAACCACGACTGAAAAACCAGGAACGTTTGATACGTTCTTCAGATACATTATGAGCAACTAAAGCATCGGGAAGATAAGCTACTTCCCAACCTTTTTCTAAGGCTAATTCAGTCATCTGTAGTTCCTCATTGGAAAGTAAGTTTTTACCTACTCTTCCGAGATTGGTGTCAAAACCTCCAATGTCATCTAAGAAACTGCGGCGTATCGAATAATTTAATCCTCTAGGAGTCAAACCAGGCTTTTCAATAGAAACAACCTGCGAGCCTAAATCATAAGCTCCCAAATTACCGGCTAATCCCTTTGATAGCCAATGGGGAGGGTTCGTGTTAGGCGGCCACAATAAGGTGACTTTACCACCAGCAATTGCTAATTTAGGATTACTTTGATAGGCGGAGTAGAGAACCTGTAACCAGCCTTTGCTTGCTACAGCGTCATCATCAAGATATGCCAATATTCCACTGCTAGAAGCTTGAGCACCAGTATTACGAGCTACAGATAAACCAAGGATAGGTTCGTAAATATATTTAAGCCGGGGATTATCCAGGCTTTGTTCTACGATTTTTTTGGTATTATCTTTCGACCCATTATCTACTACTATCACTTCAAATTCAGTGGCAAAATCCTGTGACAAAAGGCTATCGATGGCAGCGCCTAAATAATTATCTCGATTGTGGGTACAGATAATGGCAGAAATTTGGATGTCTGGCATTTTTATTGCAATTTTAGATTTGCATTTATTTGGATTTTAGATTTTCTTCGGCTAACAATAATAGCTTTATTGCTATTACAAATCAGCGATCGCTAAAATTCAATATCCGCCTGCACAGAATCTTAACTAAAAAATTTATACACACCAACCGAGGTTTTTCGGATATAAGTTTTAGAACTTTATCTTTGTTGTTGAATATGACTGTGTAAAACTACTAGAGTTTCTGCTACTTGATTTAAACGATTTTCCAGTTTTTGCTTCCGTCCTAAAAGTTGACGTAATTGCTGGTAACGGGCGATCGCCATACTAACGCTGGGTACTTGTTCCGGCGGGCAAGCACGGGACCAAACTTCACCGGAATCATCCAAACCACACAAGCGGTAACCAGTACGGTTTGATTCATCAGATGAGACTTTTGCTTGCGCCGCACAAATCTCTTCCACATAGTCCATCAAACGATCAACTTCTGCATGACGCAGGGTTGCAGTGTCTTCGGGTTGTGGTTCTTTTTTATGAGATTCTAGCCAGCCATTAACAATTGGTCCCTGTAGGTACAAATCCTGAATTTGTCGCACAAGTGTCTGTAATTCACCTTGCCAAGCAGCAATAATTTCTTGAATTTCTTCCAAGACATTCGATGCTAAGGCGGGATTAGGAGCGTTAAGATGGCTGCTAAAGCTCGGAGATTTAAATTTAGGAAGATTCGGCGCTTTACCATCCTCATTTTGCGCAGAAAAGGCTTGAACTGAGTTATCTTGTTTCAAGGAGTGTTTTGAAACTTCGGGATCATCCGTTTGCTCGATAACCTCTTCTGATGATTCTCTAGCACCTTGAGTGGATTCGCCCTGGGTACCAATACGAAAAGATAAAGATTCTTGATCCAAACCATTACTATCCTCAGTATCTTCGATAGGGTTGGTAATGCGAATATCTAAATCCTGTAAAGTTGCCTCAATACGCTTCAAACCTGCTTTCATAGAAATAATTCGGGGAAAGTTGGCAATTGGTGCAGTTATGCGATGCTTTTTTGGCTAGGGTTGAAATTTAAAGTATTGCCAGTAGCAGCATTAACCGCTGTTGTTGTATTTTTATCTATTAAAAGTTATTTGTAACCGAAAATCCCATATTTGGCGTAAAAAAATATAAACAAATTGCAACCCTACTTTATTAAAGATACTGAGGAAATGACTTTGAGTAAAGTGATTCTTGTCACCGGTCCTGCACGTTCTGGAAAAAGTGAATGGGCAGAAACTTTAGCAAATCAGTCAAGTAAAAAAGTGGTTTATGTGGCAACAGCACTCTTATCACCAAATGATAGGCAATGGCAGCAACGCATCATTGTCCATAGAAATCGCCGTCCTCAAAGCTGGACAACCTTAGAAGTTCCTTTTGAATTATCATCAACTCTAGCTTCGGCTAAACCCAATACTGTTTTATTAGTAGATTCCCTGGGAACTTGGGTAGCAAATCACATAGAAAAAGATGATCTTTCGTGGCTTGATACCGTTGAAGAATTTCTAGAAACAGTACGACTTGTTGCAGCAGAAATGATTTTCGTCGCCGAAGAAACCGGATGGGGAGTAGTACCAGCTTATCCCAGCGGTCAAACCTTTCGGGATCGACTCGGTTCATTAAGCCGTAAATTAGGTGTTATCTGTCAAACAACATACTTAGTCACTGGAGGACATGTCCTCAATCTCAGCGCTCTTGGTACCCGTTTGCCCTCTTGAGGGGGGAGAGAGGGGGAGAGGGGGAGATGGGGAGATGGGGAGATGGGGAGAAGGGGAGAAGGTGAAAAGGGTAAATTGGGAGATTGTTAAATGTTGAATTGGGTAATTGTTAATATGATTATATGATGAGAGGTAGATAATATAAACTTCTGCCTATTAATCTGTTATCTCAGATGACTGATTAACCAAAAGACTGTCGCGAA
>JBHJJJ010000211.1:0-2864 GCA_050042755.1 Rivularia sp. (in: cyanobacteria) | reverse complement strand
TTTATATAATACTTATTACATTTTACATTATTCCTAATACCATTTACCTATTACCTCTTACCTATTACTTATTACCTATTACCTATTACCTATTACCTATTACCTATTCTCTTGAATTTGTCACCCAATTAATAATTGCTTGATTCAACCCTTCCAAGGTGTATTCTGAAGCTTCAACATCTACACGTCCAAAATATTTTTGACAAGCTTGAGAAGTCTGAGGGCCAATCGAAGCAATACAAACTTCCTCTAAATAATTAGATACCACAGATGATTGATTGTCTTGGGAATTATCTAAAAAGACTGTTTCTGCTAATTGAGTAAAAACCTTCACCGTTTTAGAACTAGCAAAAGTAATTATATCAACGGTTCCACTTTGTAAAGCTAATTCCGCAGAGGGAGGGATACTACTAGGGCAACAAGATTGATAAGCTGCTACTTCTACAACTTTTGCTTGCTGCAAATTGAATTCCCGAACTAAATCTTCTCTTCCACCACTTTCAACCCTAGGAAATAAAACCTTTTTACCAGCAAGTTGTTCGGGAAAATTTTCTATCAAAGAATCGGCGATAAAATTGGGAGGAATAAAATCTGGTTGTAAATTATGTTTTTTCAAACTTTGAGCAGTTTTCTCTCCAACAACAGCAATTTTCAGATTAGCTAAATTACGCGCATCTTTGCCCAGTACCATTAGTCTTTCAAAAAAGTAACTAATGCCATTGCTAGAAGTGAGAATTAACCAGTCAAATTCCGATAAATTAGCGATCGCATTATCTAAATCCTCCCAACTTGAAGGTGGGGCAATTTCCAATGCAGGCATTTCAATTGCATTCCCACCTGCGGCTGTAATCATCTGGGCAAATTGACTAGACTGCCCTAGCGAGCGAGTAACTAAAACAGTTTTTCCACTTAAAGGTAGAGTCGCAGATACCTTTGCAGAAAATTGTGAAAATGGAGTAGCTGACATGGATTTAGAGTCCAAAGTGTAAAATAACAGGGAAGATTCTAAATAAATATTCTCAAATTCTCAAAACCCGCGCAACCTCACCACCTCGCCGATTGTAATTACCGCAGGTGACAAACGCACGTTAGATACTTGTTCTACAATTGTCGAAAGTGTACCAGTCCATACTTGTAGCTCTGGGGTTCCAGCAAGACGAATAATCGCAACAGCCGTAAATTTATTTTTCCCATATTTGATTAATTGGTGTATAATTTCGGAGAGATGTTGTCCACCCATTAGAATCACTAGGGTGTCTAGCCTTGCAAGCGCTTCCCAATCAAGATTATCTGGTTGATGGGCGCTCAGGACAGCGAAGCATTTACTCATCACCGCATCTGTAAGAGGGATGCCTGCCAGTATTGGCGCTGCTAAGGCAGAAGAAAGTCCTGGGATCACTTCAAAATCGCATCCAGCTGCTCTCAGAGCCTGGATTTCCAAAGTACAACGACCAAAAATAAACGGATCTCCAGATTTTAACCGTATAACAAATTTCCCTTCCTGGCAATATTTTATTAATAATTCATTAATTTCTTCTTGAGGAGTGCTAGGTAAACCGCCGCGTTTACCCACACAAACTTTCAAGCAGTTATCCGGTGCCAACTCCAGTAACTGAACATCCACCAAAGCATCATAAATTAATACCGCAGCTTCAGCCAGCAGTTTATAAGCCTTCACCGTTAGATAATCCATATCACCCGGTCCAGCACCCACCAGATAGACTTTGCCTGTCGATTCAGTCATACCTTTAGCATACAGGTTAAAGGTCAAAGGTCAAAAGTCAGGAGTTAGCAAAGAAAATAAGTAATGGTTTTATATATATTAGGACGCGAGCATTAAGACATATTTTTGTTGTAGGGGAGGCAAGAAGCGATGTGGATTTTCGCTTGATTGCCGTTGTGTGGCACTTAGTAAAATTGGGGAAGGTAATTATAAGGTTTGTAGTCTAACCCACCAAAATATATTGTGACAATTTCCTAAGCCCTGAATATATTATTTTTTACTAAAAACCAAAAATTAAATTAGTTCTAGACTTTTCACTCGCGGATATTGTTTCATCAATTCCCTTACTTGTTCTGCATGATAAGAACTTCTTGTCAATGGAGAAGAAACAACTTGTAAGAAACCGATTTCTTCACCATATTTTCTCCATCCTGCAAATTGTTCGGGATGAATAAAATCATCTACTTTTAAATGCTTTTGACTGGGTTGGAGATATTGCCCAATTGTTAAAATATCGCAATCAACAGCGCGTAAATCTCCTATAACTTGCCGAATTTCCTCATCAGTTTCGCCAAGACCAACCATAATACCAGATTTAGTGTAAATCCAAGGTGCAATTTGACGCGATATTTTCAAAAGTTCCAAAGTTCGTTGATAATCACCTTGGGGACGAGTGCGACGATATAAGCGAGGAACAGTTTCTGTATTATGGTTGAGTACTTCCGGTTGTGCTTTTAGGATGATTTCCAAAGCTTCCCAATTACCGCACAAATCCGGAATCAAAACCTCAATAGTAGTATTTGGAGAAATAGTCCGAACAGCTTCAATACAACGGACAAATTGGGAAGCTCCCTCATCCGGTAAAGCATCGCGATTTACAGAAGTAATCACCACATGATTGAGCTTCATCCGACGCACCGCTTCCGCTAGACGTGAAGGTTCAGTTGGATCTAAAGCTTGAGGTTTCTTCTCAAAATCAATATCGCAGTAAGGACAAGCACGGGTACAAGCTGGCCCCATAATTAAAAACGTAGCGGTACCAGCTTTAAAACACTCGCCAATATTCGGACAAGATGCTTCCTCACAAACAGTATTCAGAGATAAATCCCGTAAAGTTTCTTTAACATCGCAAACACGATCC
>JBHJJJ010000210.1:0-18156 GCA_050042755.1 Rivularia sp. (in: cyanobacteria) | reverse complement strand
ATCTCCCCATCTTCCCACCTCCCCATCTCCCCACCTCCCCATGCCCCATTACTCAAGAAAATCCTTCGGATCTTTCGCTACCCAACCTAAAGATGAACTGGAACGGATTTCAAAATGCAGGTGAGGTTTTTTTAGGGTTGGTGTACCGGTGCTTCCTACACTTCCGACTAAATCACTTTTGTTTACTTCCTCTCCTACCCTAACTTTGATATCCTCAAGGTGGGCATAGCGGCTTTGTAGTCCATTACTGTGATTGATTATGACTAAATTACCGTAAGAACCTTGTTCTTGAGCAAACACCACTATTCCTTCACCAATTGACTGTACGGAAGTTCCCTGTTGTGCAGACAAATCTATTCCACTGTGAAAAAATACATCACCGTTACTTGGATTTATTTGCCATCCATAGGGAAAGACTACAGCGGTATTTTCTGGTAAGGGATATCCATTTAATTTACTGGAGTTGGAAATAGCATCAAGAACTTTTGGTTGTGTTTGAGTCGGATTTGGTGATTTCCTCAATTGCGGAACAAAAACCACTCTCGGATTTTCTTGACAACCATTGACTTCAAAAAGAGCGTCGGCACGGATTTTATGTTTTGTTGCTATTTGTCGCCAAGTTTGTCCCCTGGGCACTTTAACTACAATCCCGTTATAGGGAGGAATTATTAAACTTTTACCTACAGTAACTTTACCCTTACCGATCGTAGGATTCATGCGGATAATAGTTTCAGGAGTTATGTTATAGCGTTGCGCTATCGATTCTAAAGTTTCCGACGGTGCTACTTGGTGGCGCACAAAACGCTCCAAGGCTGGGATTGGACAATCTGTTCCCTTTGATTGTGCCTGTGAGGTAGTCCATGTGGATATTAACCCAAATATTCCAGTTAAACTACAAAATAAGACTGAAAAATAACGGAAGCTCATGTATATAAAATATGATAAGTTTAGTTATAGATTATTTTAAAAATTTAGTCGCGTGTATTCGCCTAGTGGTCAAAATTCGTCAGCTTGGTGGTAAATATTACTCTTGACGAAAATTAACAAAAAAGAAAAAAGCATATCTATTTATTTTTTCTTTTTTGAATTATTTCCGAGTATTGAGCAACTGGCAACTAATAAACTGGAAATATCAATATTTGCTGTGTTTTGGAACAAAGGTCTAAGGTCTCCATGTCAAAAATGACTGATGATGAGCCTTACGCTTTCTCTAAAGCCTCCCGCTGGGAGTAAAGAGTCTAATAATTGACTCCTCAACATTTTAGTATTCAAAGGTCAATATTTTTACACCTTTGTTGTCACATTTATCTGTCAACTGTTCTACAAGTTGATAAAACTTAAAAGTTCGCATCTGCATTGCTGTCATTGAGCGTTATGGTTATGAAGTTATCTGTTAAGCAACTAGTTGTTTCTCTTTCTTTGGTGGCAATTGGCGGTGGTGCAGGTTTATTTGGAAGTCGCTATCTCCTGCCACAAAATCGCTATGCAAATGAGTTTAAAAATGTTACAGTAGCTTTGCCTCCAGAAGCTGCGATCGACCGTCCTGTGGTAAAATCTGCTGGTGCAAATGGAGGCGGTGAAATGAATTTTATTGCTACTGCAGTACAAAAAACCGGGTCTGCGGTAGTACGAATCAATGCTACTCGTAAAGTAGCGAATCCGATTTCAAAAGCATTGAAAAATCCTCTCCTACGTCGATTTTTTGGAGAGGATGAACAACCATTTCCTCAAGAAAGAATTGAGCGGGGTACGGGATCTGGTTTTATCTTGAGTAATGATGGAAAACTGCTGACCAATGCTCACGTAGTATCAGATACAGATACTGTACAGGTAACGCTCAAGGATGGTCGCACTTTTGAAGGTAAGGTTGTCGGTATTGATAAAATTACTGATATTGCTGTTGTGAAGATTCCAGCAGAAAAATTACCTACCGTAAAATTGGGAAGTTCTCGGAACTTAATTCCCGGACAATGGGCGATCGCGATTGGTAATCCTCTAGGTTTAGATAATACCGTAACAATTGGAATTATCAGCGCGACAGATCGCACTAGCGCTCAAGTTGGTGTTTCAGATAAGCGAGTTAGCTTTATCCAAACCGACGCTGCCATCAACCCTGGTAATTCTGGTGGCCCTTTATTAAATTCCCAAGGGCAAGTTATTGGTGTTAATACGGCGATTCGCGCCGACGCACAAGGCTTGGGTTTTGCTATTCCCATTGAAACCGCCGCTCGCATTGCCGACGAATTATTTACTAAAGGGCGAGTACAACATCCATTCCTCGGCATCGAAATGGTAGATTTGACTCCTACTAAAAAAAAGCAGCTTAATCAAGAAACATCCCTTGATATCCAACAAAAAACTGGCATTCTAGTTAGAAGAGTCACTTCAGATTCCCCCGCACAAGAAGCTGGATTGCGCCCTGGGGATATTATTGCAAAAATAAACAACCAACCCGTTAAAACTTCGGCACAAGTACAAAAACTAGTTGAATCTTCAACGGTGGGAGATATTATGGAAATTCAAGTTAAACGAGAAGGTAAGCTTCAAACATTTAAAGGCCAGTCTGGTATTTATCCCCATAGATAACCAAGGGGTATGGGGTATAGGGCATAAATTAAAGTGAGGAGCTTTTTGAGCAAGAGGATGAATAGAAAAGAAGTATTAATTAACCCTACTCCCTATTGTCAAAACCTCTAGTAGTTAAGAGTTAAGAGCATCTTCATAATTACCGGCACTCAGATATTGGGTTTTATGCTAGTAACTGGGAGCCGTTTTATCACTTAACACTCATAACTCGTAACTTAGTTCGTACTATTTTTGAGTTAAATCATCTAGATTCATCCGTTGTTCCATTTGGCGCAGGAAATACCCCGTCATCATTGCTGAAGCCAAAAGTCCAGCAAGATTATCTCTGTCTGTTGTCACCTGCACGTTAAAATTTGCTGGGGGTAACATTCCTACAAGCCCTTGGACGTTTTGCGAAATGATTTGTTTAATTTCGGGGCTGACAGACTGGGCTATCCGTGCTAAAACCTCGGGAGGTTGGTGTTCGAGATATTTGAGCAACTGATTGGGATTTTCCTCAATGTTGTCAAAAAGATTTTGATTGGGGTGTTGCTCGAAGTTGTCGTTCAAAAAGTCGGGATCAAACACCATGGGCAATTTTTGTTCGCTGAGTTGCTAATTCTACTCTAAACCATACTAAGAGTATGAGGCACCTTAACCAAAGCTGAAAATTGGAGCTAACTACAATTTCGAGTCTTAAGTATATAGGGAACACTAAGCCTATCTTAGCAGGCATCTCAGCCACTCTCCGGCAATAGGTTAAATTAATTACACTATCTACTGATTTTTTGGCTATTTTTATAATTTTATGCACTTTCTGCAGTGACAGTCGTTGATGATTGTAATTCTAATTCAAGTTGTTGTTGCCCCTTAAAATTAGAAAAAGGCTGTGGTAGTTGATCTATTTGAAAATATTGATGAAATTTTGGGGTAACTTGCAGGGAAAAAGAACGAGAATCACCACTACGTCGTTTGCGCACAAAGCCTTGTTCAACTAATTCCGGAACGTGTTGATAAGCTCCCGAACCGCGTAAACTGATTAAATCGCTTTGTAGCATTGGACTATTAAGGGCAATTGCAGCCAAAGTTCGTAGAGCACCTACACCTAATTCCACCGGAATTAGCGTTTGTACTAAGTCATGAAAGTCTGACCGCAATTGTAGACTATAACCCTGGGTTGTTTCTACAACTTCTAAAGCGGTATCTCGACGAGCATATTCATCAATTAATTCAATTATCCCTTCTTCCGCCGTGGCGCGATCGCACTTTGCCATGGAGGCTATCTCCACGATGGTCATGGGTTTTCCTTTCAAATATAAAATTGCTTCTATCTTTGATGCCGCTACAGTCATCTAAAATCCTCCGGGAGGTTGAAAACTCTGGATGTCAAATTCAACAGAGGCAAACGGACAATGCTTTCGCCCAAAGCCATCCCCTTCTTCGGGGTTATAATTTCAAAATGCTGTCTGTGTAGCTTCATAGACTAATTAACTGGTGTGGAAGGATGGCATCCATCTTCTAACCTTTGGAAAGGCTTCGCCTTCCACAATCTGCCTGCCTCTATTGGAAGCTAAAAAAATGGTTCGGCAAAGTTATTTCTAGATACCCGATACACTAGGAGTTAACTTGCTTTAAAGCCGCACCCAAACGGCAAGTGAGAAATTGTACCCCTGTATTTCAAGGTGCCATCTTGGGGATAAGCAACTCAGAAGGCTTGTAAAAAAAGACAGGACCCAAAAGTGCAAAATTTAGGTATATTCAAACTAGTTAGTGCCGGTTTCAAGATTCAACCGTTATCGGTCGCTGATACCAAACAGTTCCTGATTTCACATTATTCAAAGGATAATGTATAACTCAAGAAAACAAATTGTGAGTAGTTAGGCAAGGATATTACCATACTTACAATAAAATGTCAAAGTCTTAGACGTAAACATTAAAGCTCCTTAAGTCTGGACTCGACTTTTCAAAATAAATTCTGCGATCGCTAAATCAATAGGAGTAGTAATTTTCAAATTAGTTTCTTCCCCTTGAAGGATTAATACTTCCAACCCGCATTTTTCAAATAAAGCGGCATCGTCAGTAACTTCCCAACCTTTACTAACGGCTTCGGCGTGGCATTGCTTTAATAATTTGACATCAAATCCTTGAGGAGTTTGTGCTGCCCACAAATGCTTTCGCGAGGGTGTCGATTGAATTATCTTATTTTCGTCTACTACTTTGATAGTATCCTTCACCGGTACTGCGGCAATTAAACCGTTAGTAATACCAAGAGTATCGGCACAAGAGTCAAATAAACTTGGGGTGGCAAGACACCTTGCTCCATCATGAATTAATACTTGCGACGCATTTGGTGGCAATACCTCCAAGCCATTGTAAACCGATTCTTGACGAGTAGAACCACCTTTGATTAATTCGACTGGTTTATTTAACTTCATAGGCGCTAAAATTGCCTCAAAATCTTGCCAGTCATCCGGTTGAGCAATTATCCCAATCCAACTGATATTCACAGCAGCACTC
This sequence comes from Rivularia sp. (in: cyanobacteria), assembly GCA_050042755.1. Classification (GTDB taxonomy): domain Bacteria; phylum Cyanobacteriota; class Cyanobacteriia; order Cyanobacteriales; family Nostocaceae; genus Rivularia. Next base: position 13,074 of record JBHJJJ010000210.1, on the reverse strand, counting down.
GCTGCTTGGATAGTGAAACTAATAATTGATTGTCCCAGTAAATTCAACAGGAGTTTATTACGATTACTCCCCATTCTTCTACCGCTCCCAGCAGCAGGAATTAATAAATACACTTTGACGATTCCTCAATCTACATTAATGGTATTTCTTTACCACACCTGGGACTATAGAACCCAAGGGAACCATAAATAATTCGTAATTCGTAAAGGCAATGAGGATTTAAGCAGGTGGTACAACATTGCTCGATTGCAAATTCTCCTCTCATCTTCCCCTAAAATAAGTAGCCAGTTAGCGAAAATAAACAATATGCGAATAGTAGCCCTTGTCTCTGGTGGAATAGCTGACCAAATTTTATTCTTTCCGACTTTAGATAATCTCAAGCGGAATTTCAATACTCATAAAATTGATGTGGTTTGTGATACTTCCTCAAAGGCTGCTTACCGGGTGAGTAAGTCTGTTGACGAAGTGCTAGGCTTTAACTTTAAAGATCGTAATAGTATGGCAGATTGGGGTAACTTAATCGGCATGATTCGCGATCGTGAATATGATATTGCAATTACCCCATCACAAAGCTGGTTTACTGCTTTGATGTTGTGGTTAAGTGGTATAAAAACGCGGGTTGGTTTTGAGGGAAATAATTCTTTGTTTTTTAATCGTGTAGTGCCCCTTAATACAGAACAGTATGCTGCTTATGCTTACCACGATTTACTGCAAAGATTGGGTATTAATTCTAGTTGTCCCGAATTAGCACTTAACGTACCAAAGCCAGATATTGACTGGGCAACTTCCGAACAATTACGTCTGGAAGTTAAAGATACAGGCTATATTTTAGTTTACGGTTCCTCAGTTGATGCTGATACTATCTATCCTGCCAGAAATTGGCTATCGATCGTTCAAGATTTTAGAGAAAAGCAACCAGATATGCCGGTAGTGGTTATCTCTCAACCGGATAATCAAGATTTATTACGTACCCTTAAACAAGCCGTACCAGATATCAAGGAAACTTTTCCCGATAATATTGGTAAACTGGCGGCGACAATCGCCGGAGCTAATTTAATGTTGTCTACTAACAGTACGTCTATGCAACTTGCTGTAGCCGTACAAACCTACACCATTGCTTTATTCGGTTCAAGTGAACCAACAAAATTATTACCTCAAAGCGATAAATTTCTTGCCATCAAATCTCCCACCGGCATAATTTCTGATATTGCACCAGCAACTGTTTTAGAAAAAATTTGGCAAGGCTGAGCCTAAATTTTCCGTCATGGGTGCCCGTCATCGTGGGAAACCTGAGAAAGTCAAATTCCATACAATCTATCGAGCTGAGTATAAAGTCGTACTCAGCTTTCTTTTGCCGTTTAATAAGTTGTAATTATTTTAAATATCAAATTATTTTTAAAAAACTATTAAATTTGTTATTTGCAATACAAACAACCTTGTAAATCGATAAAACTGTTTATTTGTAAATACAATTTTTGGATCTAAATCTTTTATAAAGATTATTCTACTGAAAACGTAATTAATTTTTACTTGTCAGAAGGTTAATGATCGATCAAAATTGATATAATACTTAATATTCAATAACTATAAAATCATGTTCTAATAAATACCTCAATCAAAAAGCATTGTATTCAAAAATACAATGCTTTTATGGCTATAAAAAACTAGATTGCTTAAAGTAAGCAGGTTTTTAGAAACAGTTTCACGACGGTAAAATTGGGGTGATTGTATGACTAAATGTATCAAAAAACAATTTTTTAAAATCGATGTAGCATAGTGCCAGTAAAGAAAGCAGAGTTTTAGGGGGTTGAACCCCTCAATGTAAAAATAGAACTATCTATTAAGCTATAAAATCTAGTCCAACGTTTTTCTCGCGATCGTGAATTTTTTTCTCAAAGAGAAAACTTTGGTCAATTTAACTTCTAAATGTTAAGCAAAATACATTTAATTGTGGGATGTCACATAGATACTTAACATCTTGGTTAAAGAAATGATTTTACTAATCGTCTGTAAGCTGCTTGATATCTAAGTTAATAAGCTTTTGGAAAAAAAAAGTAGATTTTTTTTTGGTCAGAATGTTAGTTCCATATCATTTTGGGGAATGATAAATCAGAAGTCAAAATAATGCCGAGTATTTCTTCTTGACGGGCACCCTTAAAAAAGTTTTTTTCTCCTGAAAAAACTTTTAAGGGAACCCTTGACTTCAATCCATCAACAGTAGTGCAACTACGTTGCGACAAGGGAGATGAATTAGCTAAATCAAGTTGGTAATGGTAGAGAAAACTAAATTCTGTTTATTTATCTCAACTATTAAATCAACTTGTCGTATTTAAATTGAATCACCCATTAGCTAAAAAGCTTTTGAAGTTAACAGCTAGTTTGAATTTTTGTAACCTTTATTAGTCAACATCTGTTGGAAGTTGATGTGAAGTCTTTATTGTTAGCAATCAATGGCAAATCAACTGACAATTTCAAAGAAAAAGTAGGCAATTGATACAAACAATATTCCTTGTGAAAGATGTACTAATAGAGGTAAAAGCGATAAATTCATTGTGTATGAACCTCTATCTAGCTGTTAAGTAGGTGACATCACCATATTGTAATGATTAACTAAATATAAGGAAAGAAATAATGGCAATTCGCTTACATAGCTTTGTTATCACTAAAAAACGTTATATCCAGGTAGAGACTCAACCTCATCATCTCACTGGTATTTATAAAAAAATTATGCTTTCCTCTCGGAATATACCTTTATGGCAATTTACTGATACAGACAGTGAATATTTTGAAAGTGAAGAAGAAGGAACTATTACTTTTTATCAAGCTATAAGTACTGATACAGCAAGCCCTGGGATTTGGACTTACATGATGTATGATTGTCCGGAAGGAGAGGAAGGTGTATTTACCGACTCATCTTTCAATACAAGTATTCAACCTTTAAAAGAACTATTTTCTGGTAAAAAATTAGATCGATCGGCTGTAGATATTTATGAGTATTTACAATACAAATATAGCGATAGTGATTATTTGGACATAGAGGTTCCTAATAGTTGGAATAAATTAGTTGGACGCAAGATAGCTGATGTTATTTTTGAAGAATATAAAGCATTCAAATCTATATCTGTTTTTGGAGAAGGTACGGGAAAGCGTTATGCGCAAATAATTTTAGATGAATTTATCAAAGCCGGAGAAGAAGTTATAGAAAGCGGGGGCAAGTTAGAAGATTTTGAATCAGCCCAATGCGACATTTTAAATAAAATTATTATTGATGATATGGCTAAATTGATTGTTGAATATAATGACTATCGTATTTGGCAAAAGGCTTTACCAACTAAATCAAAAGCTGTTGAGTATGCTTTTAACACCGCATTGAGTCTAATATCGCGTATTTAGAGCCGGTAATGCAAAAATAACTCCCCACCCTCGAGGGATATCTTCGTTCACTGGAGGCTCACCTAGAATGAAGGGATTTCTGCAACGTAGTGGCTTACCACCTTAGTCCTCTCCGCTGACGGGGAGGGTTAATCAACTGCTACATGAAACTTAAACAATATTATATTTTATTAAACAAATAACAGGGTATTATTGTGTTGTAGTTTAAATTTTCCCCAGCCAGATACGCCCGATATCTGCCATGCCGGATAGATATTGGCACGCTTGGAGTTTCTGGGAATTATACAGAACTATCTCGTCTATAATGACGTAGCTTGGCGTGGCTAACAGCCGGGATGAGGTCAACCTGTATGATGAGGATTTTTCCAGGTTATATGGGAAGCTCTAAAAGGCGCTTTATCAGGAAGGCGAGATTCCTTCCCGCAAGTAGGTAGTACTGCTCGACCAGCGTCTTGAATCGGTATAATCTTGTTTAGCAAGGTTTAGTTTTGTTCAAGTTTTAAGGAGCGGTTAGTATTGGATTGCTTTCTTTGTGCATATGTCAATAGAAAGATAAATATTTAGGTGATGTCCCAGATATAATGTATTACCTTTGGGACATTTAAACTCATACCTGGATTCACAACCTCAATATTTAAGTTTGGCTACACATATCTATCCACTATTGTCAAGGTATGTATAGGTTTTAAAGCATTTTAAATAGCTGATCGTCTAAATCGTAACCTAGCAATTTCGCCATTGACTTAATTCGAGATGGACTAGGTATGTCAAGATTTTCCAGCCAATCTTTTAAGATAAAACTTTTTTGCATTAAAAAAATTTCTAAAGCTTCGGGATTATACTGAATACCCTCTTTAGAACTAAACTGGTGTGGAACCAACATGGAGGTATAACGAACAAACTCTCCCGATTGCCAATCCAGTAAAAATGGAAGCCACGGGTATTTTGCATCCAAGCGGATAAACCACAACCGTACTTCTGGAATTTCTGAAAGTTCCCGTGGATCTCCGGGTTCTAAATCGTATTTAATATCGAAGCGTAATTGTTGTTCCTTCGATACTAGATTACCTTCATCTAAGATTTTATTAATTATCGTTGTCGCAGGGGACAAATCCAAGCTGTTGATAGAGTTATTCGGAAGTACGATGGTGAAAGTCATCAGCCAACATCTATGGTGTTACTTTATCGTAACCCACGACGATCGTAGATTCCCTAATCAAAATAGAATTGAAGCTAAAAATAGATTGTGTATAGCGTGACTATAGGGAAGCGGAGCCTTTTTAGACTCCGCATATTTTATGCTTTCTCGTTACCTTTCACTTCTTACGTCTTATAAAAGGAAGGCTAACTCAACCACTTATGGTATAGGGCGTTATCTCCACCAACAGTAAATATATCGATGCGGTTTAGTCCCCAAGATACAGCAGCAGGAGCCGAAATTGCTGCCCCGCCGAGATTTTCCCATTTGCGTTCGATTGAGCGTAAACCGGAGGTATGGGAGCGATCGCATACTTTACGGTATACAGCATTATCTGTACCGACGGCAAATACATTGAGACGGTTAGCATCAGATATGGTAACAGCAGGAGAATATGACCATAAACCACCCAAGGAAAGCCAATCGGTGCTCCAGGATGTACCATTCCAAGACTTGCGGTAGATTGCGCGATCGCAACCTAGAATAAAAACATCAATAGAGTTATCTCCAGAAGAAACCGCTGCTGGGGTACCCAAGCTAATGCCACCTAAACTTTGCCATTCGCTCCAAGAATAACCATCCCAAATTTTTTGCCAAACTGCGTTATCAGCAGCGACAGTAAATACATCAATTCGGTTTTTACTACAACTAGTAGCAGTTACACCGTGCTTGCATAAACCGCCCTTATCTTCCCATTCACTCCAAGATTTACCATTCCAATATTTATGCTGCAATGTACGTCGATCGGAGATGATAAATAAATCAATATTTTGTTCGTCACGGGACAATACTGCAGGGGTTCCCAAACTAAAGCCATCTATCTTCTCCCACTCACCGGGATTTTTATCTTCATGCCAAGATTTACGATAAATGGCACTGTCGCCACCAACAATAAAAGCATCAAGGTGATTTGCTTGAGAAGAGACAACTGCTGGAGCATAAAAGCTATTACCACCCCAACTTTCCCATTCATGCCATTTTGGTTGTTGGGGTAAGATTTGGTCAAAAGCTGCTTTAGCTTGAATTATTCCCGCACCGGAATGATGATCGAAACCAGGTTCACCAATATTTTTCGCCGTATTCTTGAGAGCTTCCTTGGCTTCTTCTTGATTTAAATCGGATTTAGCTTGTTTGAGTAGCGCCACTACACCAGCAGCAATAGGGCAAGCCGCAGAGGTGCCGTTATCACTAGCAAAGTAACCCTTAAAATGACTCACCGAGCAAAAATCTGGTTTGTTGGGATCTAAAGATGCTGGCCCTTGGCTACTATAACCAATAAATTGTTCTTCTTTATTAACCGCGCCAACAGTTATCGCCAAAGGATGTCCGTTTGCACCCCAAATGCTTTTACCAGAACCAAAATCTGTGCCGCATCTTTGAGAGGGACAACTTCCTCCACAGTTACCTGCTGCAAATAATACTAAAATACCGAGCTCGATCGCTTCTACAACTTTACGGGTAAAGGGATGTTCTGGATTATTTGCATAAAATTCATCCCAGCTTGCTTGATAAATTCCCCAACTATTGGTGAGAATTTGGGGCGTACCATCGGTTTGATACTGCTTGATTGCCCAATCAAATACTTTTAAAGCGTTGGAAATAGCATCGCCACCGGCAATGCGACAATCGTAGAGTTTAGCTTCGGGAGCCATTCCTAGTACATCTGTAGCAGACATATTACCGTGTTCCCCCCATTCCTTGGCGGTAGTTCCCCAGTCAGATGCTGGCCCACCAATGACGTTTTTGACGCGACGAACGGTTTCTTGCGGACTAATATCGCGCCCTTGTGCAGTTATCCCACCATCGACAATACCAACGACAATACCCTCTCCTTTAAACCCCGAAGCCCAAATTTGGTCAGCACCGAGATATTTAGCTACATCAGCTATAGTTCCCTTGGCTGTTGTCGGCGAGCAATCACAAGTACCGATGGGACAATTTTGTGTCCCATCCATCGGTGTGACTAAATCTTTATTTTTTTCTAGTAACTCAATATCAAAAGGTGCAATGGGAGTATCTTTATAAACTTTTACTACATTCGGTTGTGATTCTAATTCCTGAATCTGACTATCTTCTACCATGCCCCGCACGATAACTGTTTCCTGGCTGTTAGCTTGTAAGCTGAGTACTTGCTCGCTACTGGGTTTAACTCTTATCGGTTCGTAGCTCGTGTCAAATCTGAAACTACCTACATTGATTTGTGCCGCAGCTCGAGATCTAGCTAATACACCTTGATTATTAGGTACGCGCAGTTCCACCAAAACTTTCTGCATTTGTCCATAAGTTGATGAAGCATCCATATCGCTGCTAGGCATTGGGTGGCTGGTAGATGGCGAATTCATATCCAAAGAAGGCATTCTGCGACTGTGAGTATTAAAACCACCATTATTCATATTCGGAGTTCCACTAACATTGCTCTGCATTTTTGTCACCCTGTTAAATCTGATGATGAATCGGTGCTACGGATATCTGCCTATTTATAAATCTCAGCAAATACCGTTAAGTAGATGTGCAAGCTTTCAGAGAATAAGCCGACAAGTTCAACTTGCTGCTTTTCTCAACCGACTTTCTTTTCTGACATTATGTAAATACACCAGTCTATATGAGAATAAGTATATGTACTGAAATACAAAAACCCATCCACTTAATTTCAGTAAAAACCACAGTTATTTTGATGCAGGAACTGCAATATCGATGAATATTCTTTTTTTGTGGACATAAAAAATAAGTGCGATCGCGGATAAAATTAGAGAAGTTTACTTATTTACACTTAGTAGTTATTGAAGATAAATCTGAAAAGGAATAGTGATTGTTGGACAAAATATATTAATTTTTTCCGCTTAATGCTGCAATCATGCGCCTAAGTAGACGTTTATAATGATTTTAAGCTAAAGTGGTAATGAGTTTATTTTAAATTAACTAGTGGCAAACTAGACTTAAATTTGGCTTCAGAGGTTTCTCTTATCAGTTCACATCCTTGCGGATCTGTAGAAAAAAGAAAGTGTGGGTGAAAGGTAATGAGTAGAATTACTTTAAATTTTGTATCTATGAAATAAAAAATAAACTTTACGAATCGCAAAAATTACTTAGGTAGTTAAGAAAACGAATATGCAAAAACAAACTATATCTAAATCTACACAACCAATTCGTTCCTTAGAAGAGGCGCTTCTGAGATGTCAAACCTTGGGAATGCGGGTTAGTCGTCAGCGTCATTATATTTTAGAGCTATTGTGGAAAGCAAACGAACATCTTTCTGCCCGTGAAATTTACGATAGGTTGAATTTGGAAGGTAAGGAAATTGGGCATACGTCTGTTTATCAGAATTTAGAAGCGCTATCTTCTGCGGGTATTATTGAAAGTATCGAGCGTTGTGATGGAAGATTGTACGGAAATATCAGCGATTCTCACAGTCATGTAAACTGTTTGGATACGAAGCAAATTCTAGATGTTCATTTGGAATTACCTGAAGAAGTTATTCGGTATGTAGAAGAAAAAACAGGAGTGCGGATAACAGATTACAGCGTTAATTTTTATGGATATCGTGATTCGCAAGATTGATTTTCGTTTATTGTCCAAATTATGTAGAGACGTTTGTACTATAGCGTCTCTATGATGATGTGATTTGGTCCCACGGGAAAATTTACGTTCTTTAAAGCCGATATAGAAAGCAATCAAACGCTTCATCAGTCACATTGTTGTAGGATTATGCTCATATAAACTCTTCAGAGAAATATGCCAATGATGTTATCTGCAAAAATTGCTATAACTGCCCTATGTGCTGGAATTTTGACTGCTGCTTCTGTCAGTGCTATTGACAGTTATTTTGCGACAGTTGTGAGAAAGAAATATGCAGTAAATTTAAGAAAAATTATTAATCAGTGTTTGTTTTCGGGTTTTACTTATGGTCTTTTTCTCGCTGTAATCTTTTATGCCTTTACGAGTACTGAGTCAAAGCCAATAAAAATGATTTTAATTTACTCAGCTTTACTACCAGTTTCTACAATCTTGTCAAACTTCCTTGTATTTGCATATTCAAAACTATTTTCTAAGGAGGCAAATAGTGAAGTTCTAGATGATAAGTAATTACTAAATATGGAAGTATTAACTATATTTTCAAACACAAATATAATATAGTTCCGACTTACGCAAGCCCCCCAATGTATAGGGGGTTGGGGGGATCTAGAATGTCCGGAACACTATACTTTCCCTGATTGCTGCGTAAGTTATAATACATATAAATAAAAAGATGTTAATACAAATAATACTATTAAAACCATTTAAATTGAACAGATGCTTGCGTTATTTTATACTAGTTGATTATTGTATATTTTTTACTTACAAACGATTTATTTCAAGAGGTAATCTTTAATAGTACAATTAATGTGCTTATTCTACTTTTTTAGTTTAATAACATAAATTCAGTCAATTAATTTAAGATACATAGACAATTAATACCGAAATAAATAATAGATTGATTGTAGGATGAACTTGGTATTTTAAAACTTAATCTACCTGCCAACAATTAAATCTAAAAAAATTGATGAATTATGGACTTATCCCCCGCAGAAGTTCGCCTCCAATGTCGTCAAGGAACATTTAACTTTCCCACCCCCGGAATTGTATCTGGATTTCTCCAAGCAAATTTAGTTATTTTGCCAAAAAAAATGGCATTTGACTTTCTAGTTTTTTGTACTCTAAATCCCAAACCTTGTCCTTTACTAGACGTAACCAAAGTGGGAAATCCTGAACCGGAAATAGTTGCTACCGGTGCGGATTTGAGAACAGATTTACCCCGCTACCACATATTTCGTAATGGAGAATTGCATGAAGTTGTAACGGAGATTACAGATATTTGGCGCGATGATTTCGTTGGTTTTCTAATTGGCTGTTCATTTTCCTTTGAAGCAGCTCTGATGAATGCAGGTATTCCCATCAGACATATCGAAGAAGGTAAAAATGTGCCGATGTACAAAACCAACATCCCTTGTAATACTGCGGGGAAATTTTCTGCTCCTTTGGTAGTCTCAATGCGCCCTTTATCACCATCAGACGTGATTCGTGCCGTAGAAATTACCAGCCATTTTTCCAAGGCGCACGGTACACCGATACACTTTGGCAACGCGGCGGAAATTGGGATTGCAAATTTAGATGCTCCTGATTTCGGTGAAGCTGTAACAGTAGCTGAAGGAGAAATTCCTGTATTCTGGGCTTGTGGAGTGACGACTCAAATTGCAATTCTTCAAGCAAAGCCAGAAATTGCCATAACTCATGCTCCTGGATATATGTTCGTAACAGACGTTAAAGACGAATACTTTTGCAGGTGATAGAATTTCTCCCTCCTCCGAGTCAAATTAATTATTTTTCCGCTCCCCTACTTCCCTCCTCATGACACAACAACCACAATACGATCGCAAAACTTTAAATAAGATAGCTCGCTTGGAAGATATATCCTCCCAAGATGTAGGTAGAGGTATTCTGCCTTTGGTGAAATTTGCTAAAGGAGGGTTGCTAGGGGCTGCTCGTTCAATTGCAGAACATCCTAATCTACATGTGGCGATTATTACAGGCTTTTTTATGGCTAATGGCAAGCCCCCATGTCCTGAAACTGATGGTCCTATAGGTACTGTGTTGTTAGCTGCTAGTTTACTAGAATTAGGAATACCGATAAGAATTATAACTGATTCATTATGCGAACAAGCCGTAAAAACAGCAGCTCTTGCAGCAGGAATTTCTAGCGATATACCTTTGGATATTGTCGCTGTAGGGGAAGTTAGGGAAAACCAGCATTCAGTCACTTCGCTTCAAGAATTTTGGAAATCTCTAGCATCACCAATATCTCATATAATTTCGATTGAAAGAGCTGGGCCTGGAAAAGATGGTATTGTCCGTAATATGAGAGGAGAAGATATTACGGATTATACAGCACCCTTACATTTATTATTTAAGTCTAAAAAAATTATTTCAGTGGGAATTGGTGATGGTGGGAATGAATTGGGAATGGGGAATATTCCGAGAGAAATTGTTGCATCTAGCATTCGTCATGGAGAAGAAATAGCTTGTAGCATTAAGTGCGATTATTTAATAGTTTGCGGCGTATCGAATTGGGGTGCTACTAGTATATTATTAGCTCTTTCTTTACTTCGTAGCGATTGGAAAGAGATAATTATCAAGAACTTAAATCCAGAAATTGAATTTAAGATTTTAGAGACGCTTGTAAACAATAATTTAGCAATAGACGGAATTAGAGGAATCCCAAGTTTATCTGTTGATAATTTATCTTGGGAATTTCATGGTGAAGTTTTGAAAAGTGCGATTGAGTTAGTTGTTGGTTGTTAGTTGTTAAAAGTTAGGAGCTCGCGGAGTTAGGAATAAGGAACTCGCGGAGCTCGCGGAATTTATTTTAGCAATGCCCCATGCCCCATGCCCCATGCCTTATACTCCATACCCTATGCTCCATACTCAATTCAAATTAAGCATTAATCGCAGCAAATTCTTCTAAAATTCTTTCTGCCTCTTTACAAAGCATTTCATGACATTTGCCATTACTAGCTAATAAACCACCCCATTGATTAATATCTCCGGTATTGTATTGTAACGGCGTACCATCAAAGTGAGTGTATTTTCCGCCAGCTTCAGTAAATATTAATTCTGGTGCAGCCATATCCCAATCTTTAGGTGCGGATTTACCGGAAAGGGAAATATAAATATCTGCTTCTTGTTCGATAATTGCAGCAATTTTTCCACCGACACTTCCCCTTGCTTTTTGATTTTGGCAGGGTAATTTTTCTAAGAGATAATTTAATTTTTCATTACGGTGGCTGCGACTTACAACTAAAGTTAAATCTTGGGGATTATTGCATTCAGAAACCCGCACAGATTTTCGTTCGCCATCACGAGATTCTACAAAAGTACCGCCACCTTTGATTGCATAATATAATTTTTCCGCTTCGGGTATTGCGACTAACGCTAATTCTGGACGCTTATTTCTTACCAAAGCAATATGAATAGCGTACTCACCAGTTTTATCAATAAAATCTCTTGTACCATCTAAAGGGTCAATAATCCATACCCATTCAGAATCATTTATACCATCTTGTTTCTGATAAGTTTCTTCGCTAATATAACCAAATTCTTCATCACCCAATTCCGATTGTAACTTCTCTAAAATATAATGATTAACAGCTAAATCTGCTGCTGTAACTGGGCTTTTATCTTTATCATCTTTAATTTCTACATTTAAATCATCTTGTTTATTACCGCGATAGTAAGAGCGTAAAATATCAGATGCACCCCAACCAATGGGACGAATTAATTCGAGAATAGATTGTAATTCTTTCATATGATTAGTTGTTAGTTGTTAGTTTTCAATTGTCTTGTTCACTGTTCACTGATAACTGTTCACTGTTCACTGATAACTGATTCTTCCATCCAACGGCGAGTTCCGAAAGATTGACAGGATAAAGCTGCAATTTTCGCCGATTTTTCTAAAGATGCAATAAACGTATTATGCAATACATGGTGACAAAAAGCACCATGAAAAACATCTCCAGCCCCTAGTGTATCAGCAGCTTGTATTTTTGGAACATCTATAAGATTAATTTTATTTTGGGATAAATATTGAATGGGCTTTTCTCCGTGAGTTATAGCAATATGGGGAATACCTACTTGATTGAGATAAGCAAAAACTTCTTCGGAAGTATGACAGTTGGGGGGATAAAAATTTGCAGAACAAATGGCATAATCTGCAAAGGGTAAAAGTTTTTCAAACCCAGGTTTCCAACTTCCACCATCGATAACTACTGGAATATTTTCGGCTTTGGCTTTTTGAGAGATTGCACACCCGATTGCCATTTGATGGCCATCGATTAGTACAATATCTATATCTTGCAAAATATCTGGTGAAATAGCTGTGGTGCAGTCTCGTTGTTTGACGGGCACCCTGCCAAATTTTTTTGGGAGAAAAAAATTTGGCAGGGAACCCTTGACAGCATTGATGGAAATAACAGCACGTTCCCCCGAAGATGCGCTAACAATAATAGAAGATACTGGTGGCGGATTTTCTGTAGTGGGATTCAAGTCAATTATTTCTACTTGATAATTTGCTAAATCACCTTTGATTAATTGAGTCATTGGGTGAGAGCCTACTACACCATAAATCTTAGCGTTATTACTTAAATGACTAAAAGTAACGGCAGCATTTGTTACCGGACCCCCAGCCGCAACTGTGTAGTCATCTGCAACCAATTTCTGATTATTTTTCGGGGGAGATTCTGCAAGATAAATTAAATCTAACGTTACTAAACCCACGAATAACCCGTTAAAAGATTTTTGATTTTTCACGATCGTAAATAGGTTAAAAGTTAAAAGTTAAAAGTTAGGAGTTAGGAGTTAGGAGTTAGGAGTTAGGAGTTAGGAGTTAGGGGTGAGTAGTGAGGAGGGAGTTAGGGGTTAATAGTTTAAATTTCTCCCCATCCCCCCATCCC
>JBHJJJ010000209.1:0-9986 GCA_050042755.1 Rivularia sp. (in: cyanobacteria) | reverse complement strand
CTCCCCATCCCCCCATCTCCCCATCCCCCCATCTCTCCTACCCCGGAACTTTCGCCAAAGCTTCCCGCAAAACTTCCGAACCAACTCCGAAATAACATGAGTTTTCGGTAATATGCTGTTTCCAAGCTCGACTGCCTGGTTTTCCGGCGAAGAGTTGCAGCATATGTCTGGTAATTTTATTCAGTTTCAAACCTTTCGCCGCCCATTTATCTATGTAATAATACATATTTTCAACAACTTCACGTCTATTAACGAACGTGGCTGATCCAGTGTAAAATTCTTTATCTACGGTCGCGAAAAGATAGGGATTATCATAAGCCGCACGCCCTATCATTACGGCATCAACTGACTCTAGATGTTGCTGTACTTGAACTAAATTTTTAAATCCACCGTTGATTTCAATAAATAAATTAGGAAAATCTTGTTTCAAACGATGCACGTCATCATATCTTAGAGGTGGAACATCGCGGTTTTCTTTGGGACTCAACCCCTGTAACCAAGCTTTACGAGCGTGAACGGTAAAACGCTGACAACCAGCCTGAGAAACAATATTAACGAAATTTACCATATCCTCGTAACTGTCTAAATCATCAACTCCGATACGATGTTTAACAGTAACGGGAATTTTTGTAGCATTAATCATTGCTGCAACACAATCCGCCACCTGTTGCGGTTGCGCCATCAAACAAGCACCAAAATTACCGCTTTGTACTCGACTGCTAGGACAACCTACATTTAAATTGATTTCGTCATAACCCATACCTTCAGCAATACGAGCGCATTCTGCCAAATCTTTGGGATTATCGCCTCCTACTTGCAGTGACAAGGGCTTTTCTTCCGGGGAGAATCCTAACAGATGCTCCCTATCCCCGTGCATAATTGCCGCACTCGTCACCATCTCGGTATAAAGCAACGTGCAACGGGTAATTTGCCGCATGAAATAGCGATAATGACGGTCAGTTCGATCCATCATTGGGGCAATGCTTAAAGGGTTAGTTTTGTCAAGCATAGGAGAGTTGGTCATGGAGAAGAATTTGGAGCTCGCGGAGTTAATAGTTAAGAGTTAATTAATATTTTTAACTTCTTACCTAATTACCTCTTACATTTGACCTGTATTAATGAAAGTTAGCTTACAACAGTCGTAATTTTACATGTTGTGACAATTTTTTAATCGTCCACTATGGGCGATTAAGTTGTGTACGGATAGTTATATTTTTAATTTTTCTTAATAATCCCTAAAGGCTTTACTATAAATAGAAAATCAGCTTTTATTGCCAGCTATTTGATACTAATGATTCGCGATCCTTTTGCAGACAGTAAAGCAAACTGTCTACCATAATCTTTGTTTGGCCATAGGTTGAGGATAAAGCTATTAGAGGCACTCATACAGAAATACTCGAATGAATACTGTTGACAATCAACTACCATTTGTGTCAAGGGCATCTAATACTAGCAAGATTTATCAGAATTACAGTACGGTCAATAGAGATTTTACTGAAAATAAGCTGAATGGTATTGATTTAAGAGGTACGGATTTGAGTGATGTGGGTTTGGCGAGAGATCAATTGATGGATATTTGTCTAACACAGAGCGATTTGAGTTGGAGTTTTAGTCGCGATACTAATTGGGAAGGTTTTGACTTTAGTAATGCAAACTTCAGTCTTGCGACACTTCGAGGTGCTAATTTAAGAGGTGCTAATCTTTGTCTTGCGATTTTGCGTGGTACCGATTTACGAGATGCCAATTTGCAAGAAGCGATTCTCAGCGGTAGTATTCTACGAAATGCCGATTTGCGAGAAGCGAATCTCAGTAATGCTTATTTATTAGGTAGTAATCTCAGTCATGCTGTTTTGAGTAATGCTAACCTCAGTAATGCTCATTTATTAGGTGCAAATCTCGATCGTACCGATTTATGTGGTACTGAGGTTAATAATGCCCGATTT
The DNA here is from genome assembly GCA_050042755.1 of Rivularia sp. (in: cyanobacteria). Classification (GTDB taxonomy): domain Bacteria; phylum Cyanobacteriota; class Cyanobacteriia; order Cyanobacteriales; family Nostocaceae; genus Rivularia. The sequence continues at coordinate 8,043 of JBHJJJ010000209.1, read as the reverse complement.
GGATGGAATACAGGTATTTCTAAGAGTATGAAGTTTGAGTTGCAGCTGCGAGGGGCGATTTTTGAGGATTAGGATATGAGGTTAGAGATTAAAGGTTAAAGTGGTAGTGGTAGGTTGGGTTAGACGCAGCGCAAAATTTCATGATTACTCCCCTCCCGCTAGAAGATTACGTTTTATGTAATAATTTATATTACATAAAATAATTGGGCTGCATCATGTTAAAACCTTTACGAAATAGAACTTTTAGGCTAGAAAATCACCAATTAAATATAGAATTATGGCAACAAATGTACTACAAGCACCAACAAGAATATATACGCAAAAGATTATTAGCAATTAAATATTTGTATGAAGGAAAGAGTAGAATTGAAGTATCAGAGTTATTAAATTGTCATTATAAAACCATTGGTTCTTGGATAGATAAATTTTTAGAAGGAGGATTAACCTCATTAGTAAAACCAATAACTCACCAAGTGGAATCAAGATTGAATACAGAACAGAAAAATGAATTAAAAAGAATGTTGTTGTCAGATAAGCCGATAGATTATGGTATTGATTATTCATTTGGACAGGTAAAATTATTAGTAATATTATTGAATTAAGATGGGGAGTAAAACTAAAAACAACGAGAATATATGAAATATTGAATGAATTAAATTTATCATATCAAAAAGCTCATAGAGACTATGCCAATGCTGATAAAGAACAACAAAAATTATTTATTTGGAAGTTAAAAAAAAACTAAAATATAAGGAAGAAAATGAAAAAATAGTATTTTTTGATGAATTCGCTGTTTATGACCGTCCAAGTATTTTTTATGGGTGGGCACAAAAGAATACACGTCCTGAAATACCTAGTAATGAAAAAGGACGTAGAAATAAATTGAATGGAATGATTGCTGTAGATATATCTACAGGTAAGGAATATTTAAAACTAAAAGAAAAATCTAAAACTGAAGATGTTTCTGATTATTTTGTACAGTTATGCCAAGATTGTGTACGAGAAGGATTTAATAAATTGACAGTTATTTTAGATAACAACTCAACACATAAGAATAAAATGAAATTTCAAGTAAAAGAACATCTTGATAATTTAAAAATTGAAGAAAAAATAACTGTACATTTTATTCATACTCCAAGTTATTCCCCTAACTTTAATTTAGTTGAATATATTATTCATCTTTTAAGACTTCAACTACTCCACCATCTTCCATTGGGTATGAATATTCAACAAGTTAAAAGTAAATTAGATAATTATTTCAAATTCAATCAGCTTCAAACTCCAGAGCAAATACAAAATATTATTGAACATATTTGCGCTTTAGCCTCATGATTTATAGTTAATATACAATAATACGGCAAGATTTTATTCTGAGATGATACGTCAATTATGTCTTAATTCATTAACGGAAATGAATAGAGATGTGATTTATTTATTTTTCGGGAAAACAGATTAATTATCTATAATTGCAAAATTTGTGTAAACCCCAAAAACAGAACAAATCTATAGCCTGCATGGAAAAGAGATAATTTTCTTTGTGGTGATTTGTTGTTTTTGGGGTTCCCCCAGAGTCTTGAAATGGTTCCCAAATCTTCCGGAAAAACAGATTACTTTTTCCAGTAATAAAATTATCTTTCGTAATTAATAATAATACATTATAGGTAATTTTAGAGCGGGAAGGGAGTAACTAATTAATCTATATTGCGTCGTAACCCAACATCAGTATTTTAATTTGAATTATTTCGCCCCCGTTTTCCAGATTATGCTGGGTTGAGGAACGAAACGCAACCTAGGGACTATCCTTGCAGGAGAACTAAATCAGGAACTCGAAACAAAGACTGATAAGCTAATACTGCTCCACCAAGTGCCGCAGCATCTTCTCCAAAAGTCGATATCTCGAAACAAGCCTTTGGATTTCTGAAAAATCCATTCTTCCCATCACCAGGTATATAGTCACGTAGCATCGTATTTAGCTGGTCTTTGACGTAAGGTATAAGTGCAGTGAGCGCCCCGCCAATCACGATTCTTTCGGGATTAAGCACGTTGACCAAATTAATTAATCCCCAGCCTAAAGTTTGTGCCCACTCAGAAACGATTGCCTTTGCCAGTGGTTGAGCTTGTGCTAAGTGTTCTACTAACTCGACTATATCTGAGGCAGTTCCTCCTTGTTTGCGGTAGCGACTAAGTAATTTTTCTCGACCTACCAATAGCCCTAAATCTTTTGGTTGATTTCTATGATCATTAACTGCACTACAAATTTGTTCGGTCAACCATGCACCAATTTCTCCTGCCGTACCATAGGCACCCCGAAACACTCTATTGTTGATAACAATCCCCGCTCCTATGCCTTTGTTAATCAGTAGGTATAGTAAACTATGAGTTTGGATTCCATTCCCTAAATACATCTGTGCAAGTGCTGCGGCATTGGCATCGTTATCAACAAATAGTGGCAAATCAAGTGATGGTTGTAAGTAACGTCGCAAATCAACCCCTTCCCAGTCAAGGAATGAACAGCAGATAACAACTCCATCGAGGTTGAGAGTTCCCTCGATTGTGAGTCCGATTCCTCGCAATCGTTGTTGGCTTAATGGATTTGACTGACGTAAGCGATTTATAAGACGAACAAGTTGGTTAAGAACTACTTCCGGGTTTTCAGGGTTCTCTAAAGGCTCTTTAATGCGTTGTTCAATTTGTGCTGCCAAATTCATTTCAACAACAGTAAGCCGCTCCGACTCGATTGAAGCTCCAATAAAAAATGCACCTTGTGGATTGAGAACAAGCCCAATACCAGGACGACCGCTACCTGGTGTGACAATTTCTGCACCCTGAAGCACTAGCTCTGCGGCAATCAGTTCGGCAGTAATGACGGAGACTGTTGAGCGGGTTAGTCCGGTACACTTCGCTAACTCCGCTCTAGTGATTGGACCATGGCATCTTAACAAATTAAGTAAACGAGCATAGTTAATCTGCTTGAGGAGATTGGGCTTAGTAGCGAGAGGCTGCTGAAAAAAATTTTTCATCTTTTATTTGTTTTTCTAACAAACAAATTATTATGACATCAACAAGTGTTATTTACATACCAATCAATAATTTCCACAGTTTAAAGGAAACAAAAATGGACTATAAATGGTTAGATTGGGGGCAACAAATACAAGCAATTGCCCAAAATGGACTGACATATAGCAAAAACGGATATGACATTGAGCGTTACCAACAATTACGCCAGATTGCGGCTGAAATAATGGCCGCACACTCTAATACTGAACCGAGCTATATCCTCGATTTATTCAGCAAGGAAGTAGGTTATGCTACGCCAAAAGTAGATGTGCGGGCTGCTGTATTTGACTCGGATAAAATTCTTTTGGTTCTAGAAAAAGAGGATGGCTGCTGGACATTACCAGGAGGATGGGCAGATATAGGTGAATCCCCGAGTGAATCAATCGTCCGAGAGGTATATGAAGAATCTGGGTATCACACAAGAGTTGTCAAGTTACTTGCCGTTTACGATAGGAATCATAGTCGTCATGGGCATCCACCACTGGCTCACCATGTTTATAAGCTGTTTTTTCAGTGTGAATTGATTGGGGGAAAACCCAAAGTCAGCCTTGAAACTGAAGATGTTGCATTTTTTGGAGAGCACGAAATTCCAAAGCTGTCGCTGACTCGTGTTGTGCCATCTCAGATAACTCGGCTCTTTGAACATTATCGCAATTCAAATAAGCAGACAGATTTTGATTAACTCGCGGTTAATTTATAAGCCATTGGCGATAGAAAAACATACCAGAAAGTAACTAACAGAACTTGATAATGAAAGCGAAAATAAGCTTAAGAGGAATTATTTTTGATTTAGATGGCACCTTAGCAAACACCTTACCTGTTTGCTTTGAAGCTTTTAGACGGGCTTTTTTTGAATATACAAATCGTCATTTGACTGATGAAGAAATTTCATCGTACTTTGGACCAAGTGAGGAAGGTATAATTCAGCAGGTAGTACCTTCAGAATGGCAAGCTTGCTTACAAAAATATCTAGATGAATATGAAAAAGCCCATACAATTTGTCCCCAACCTTTTCGTGGGATTGAGACAGTTTTGGGTTACTGCCAAGAAAAAAATATTGCTGTGGCAATTGTCACAGGGAAGGGAAAAGATAGTGCTGCTATCTCGTTACGATATTTAGGATTAGAAGATTATTTCGATACTATAGAAACAGGTTCTGCTAATGGTGGAATTAAACCTGAGGCAATTAAAAGCGTTCTGAAAAAATGGGATATTTCGCCAGAATCCGTTGCCTATGTTGGTGATTCTCCTTCGGATATAACGGATGCCAAAGAAGTGCGTGTGATACCTTTAGCCGCAGCTTGGGCAGAAACTGCAAATCTTGAGGGCTTGGAAGCAATGGCTCCTTTAGCAACATTTACCTCTGTAGAAAATTTTCTTGATTGGATTCGTATTCATGGTTAAATATCAAAGGTTAAAGGTTAAAGGTAAGAAGTTGAAGATAAGAGGTGAAAATTCATAACTCCTAACTCCTAACTCCTAACTCCTAACTCCTAACTTTTTCTTCCCCCTTTGTCTCCGATTATCCTCTCAAATCTGCAATAGCCCCCTTAGTCATCGCCGCAATGGCTTTATCCGTAGCTTTCGGCAAATGATAATATTTACCTCCAGCATTTTTCGCTAACTCTTTCGCAAATCCCGTAGAAACGAATTTACTTTCGGTGTCGATTACTAACAATTGAATTCCTAAAGCGCGGATTTTAGCGGCTACTTCTAATAATTCCCCTTTGATATCTGGCTTTTCTCCCGGCTCTTGGGGTTCTCCTAAAGAACGAGATAAAGAAATATTACCGCGTCCGTCAGTAATTGCAACTATAACTACTTGTCCGATGTCTCCGCTTCTTTGAGCGTTTAAACCGACGTGAGCGGCTTGAGTTAAACCATGAGCTAAGGGTGAACCACCTCCACAAGGCATTTTTTCTAAACGGGTGCGAGCTAAGGTTATGGAGCGGGTGGGTGGTAATACTACTTCCGCTTGTTCCCCTCGGAAGGGAATTAGTGCTACTTGGTCGCGGTTTTGATATGCTTCTGTTAATAGTTGCATTACCGCACCTTTGGCTGACTGCATGCGGTTGAGTGCCATTGAGCCGGAAGCATCTACAACGAATATTACTAATGCTCCTGCTTTTCTAGCTAAACGTTTGGCACGAATATCACCTTGCTCTACAATAACGTTTCTACCGGGATATCTTTTACGTCGTGCTTTTTGATACGGTGCTGCGGCTCGTAATGTGGCATCTACGGCAATGCGACGAACTTTTCCTTTGGGTAACATGGGCTTGATATAACGCCCTCTGTCGTCGGAAAAGATTAAACCGCGACTTCCGGAGTTACCTTGACGCTGGGCTGTTTGAGCAAAATAAAGCACGCTTTCATCTAAGATTACACCTTCTGGGTCAAAGATGAATTCTTCGGGAATACCGGGTGGCTCTTGTTCATCTTGGTTGGATTCGTCTTCTTGCTCTTCCTGCTCTTCTTGCTCTTGCTCTGAGTCATCTTCTGCTTCTTCTTGACTTTGGGGTGGTGGTGGCGGTGGTGGTTGTTGTTCGTCGGGTGGTGTTTGAATTACCGTTGCACGAGGTACTATGACTAATTCCACAGCACGGCGTAAGTCTTCGGGATTGACTTGATTTCGTCCATCGAGGGCTGCGGAGGCTTTGGCAACTCGCACGGCGAATAATTCGGCGCGATGCCCTTGCACGCCGGCACGAATTGCTTCTTCGACGAGATAGGTAATTTGTTCTTGGCTGATGGTGACTTCTTTGAGCCATTCCCGCGCTAAAATTATTTGAGTTTTGATCGAATCGATATCTTCGCTGTACTGCCCGAGAAATTCTTGAGGGGAACGAGAATAAGCAATTGCTTGCTCTACTGCCTGTACTCTGTCATCTAAACCTAAAACGCCGTCTGCTGAAAGGGAAATGGCAATTCGATCGAGTAAATGTTCTCGTAGAGTTCCTTCTTCGGGGTTGTAGGTAGCGATAAATAAAGGTTTGCAAGGATGTTGAAAACTGATTCCTTCCCGTTCGATTTGGTTGCGCCCTTCGGATAATACAGTTAAAAGTTGATTGCTAATTTGGTCATCTAAAAGGTTGATTTCATCTACATATAGCACGCCTCGATGTGCTGCGGCGAGTAAACCCGGTTGAAATACGGTATCTCCTTGCTGGACTGATTTTTCTACATCTACCGAACCCAATAGTCTATCTTCGGTGGCTCCCAGAGGTATTTGGATAAAGGGTGCGGGAATAATTTCGGTTTCGACATCGGATGTATATAATAAATCATCATCCCATTCTTCGGGATAATTGGGATTGCAATTACTAATAGAACCTTTTACAACATCAATTGGTGGTAATAAAGCGTGAATAGCCCGCGCCATCACAGATTTTGCGGTTCCTCTACGCCCGGCGATAGCCACTCCCCCCAATTCGGGATCGACAGCTGCTAATAGTAAAGCTACTTTAATTGCTTCTTGACCAACTACAGCAGTTAAGGGAAAAGTGGTAATAGTAGGAGTAACAGTGGATGCAGCCATTTTTTATATAATAGTTAGTCTAATCTTCTAGCTTACCAAAACCGGGATTAAATAATTCCAAATAATTACAAAAATAAGAAACTTAATAATTGTGGAAGTTCCAGTTTCAGCTAATTCTCGCAATTGCGGAGTTTGAAGCATTTTCAGTGGCTTCAGATAAAATAATTACTACAGAATATGTGATTTTAAATACAAAAAATGGCTATTAGCAATCATGAGCGAGTTGGTAGAGGTTTAACTCTTTTAAATCAAGGTTTATATCCTTATGTAAAAGGAGAGATGCAGAAAGCTTACGGTGAAGATTGGTTAACAGAGGCTATATTGTGTTTGCCTAAAGAACAAGTTTCTCGACGAAATCCAGAAGAAATTTTGAGTGAAGATATTTCTGCTTTACTCAGAGTTATGATTAGACATTGGGAAAAAGTATTTAAAAAAATATCTAAAAACACAAGTTCTGAGAATCGGGCTTTGGTGGGTGAATTAATTGAAGTTCGGAATAAATGGGCGCATCAATCGCGCTTTTCTACAGATGACAGTTATCGTGCTATTGATAGTATAACTCGATTGTTAAAAGCAATATCTGCATCTGAAGTAAAAATTGCAGAACAATACAAGCAAGAGGCTTTACTTTTATTGCTTCCTAAATCAACAGAAAAGGTTCCCAAACAACATAATTTATTAGAAGTTATTCAACAAGCAAAATTTAATGATGATTCGCTTTTACGTAATGCCCTAACTCACCGTTCCTACGTTCATGAAAATCCCCAAGAAGGGGAACATAATGAGCGTTTAGAGTTTTTAGGTGATGCTTTATTAACTTATTTAAGCGGAGATTATCTTTATAGTCGTCATCCAGAAATGGGAGAAGATGAATTAACACGCAGACGCTCGGCATTGGTAGATGAAAAGCAATTATCAAGGTTTGCTGTGGAAGTCGGTTTAGATTTGAGAATGCGTTTGGGTAAAGGTGCTATTCGTGAAGGAGGATATCAAAATCCTAATTTACTTAGCAGTACTTTTGAAGCGGTAATTGCTGCTTATTATTTCGATAATAATTCAGATATAGAAGCAGTACGTAGCGTTATTGAACCATTATTTGATTCAGTTCCCGAAAATATAGTTGTATCTCGTTCTAATGTTGATTCTAAAAATCAGTTACAAGCATGGGTTCAGCGCAATATAACCCAAAGTCCACCTAAATATATTACGAAACAAATAGGTGGTGTTTCTCATGCTCCAGAATTTCTGGCAGAAGTTTTTGTAGACAATCAAAAATATGGAAAAGGTAAAGGAAGAAATAAAAAAGAAGCTGAAAAAGCTGCTGCCGAAAATGCTTTGGCTTTATTAGAAAAAGAGGGTTTTATTTAATGCCGAGATAATGGTATTTAACACTAGTGATTTATTCCATCAAATATGTTTAGTTAGGGTAGATAGGGTAGAGGGGGGAG
>JBHJJJ010000208.1:0-7664 GCA_050042755.1 Rivularia sp. (in: cyanobacteria) | reverse complement strand
CAATCTCTCCTCATTTTGCGCTAAATTCAGAAAATCACTCGTGAAAATCGCCGTTTCCTATGTCATCTCCCCTCCAAGCTGTTGAAAGTCGCAATGTTCCTTCCCTTGGGATAAATCTGAATCATTGGTATGTGGTTGCGCGTAGTAGTGAGGTAAAAAATCAACCGGTACCTGTGACGCTGTGGAAGCTAGCTATAGTTAATTATCGCGATGATTAGGGGGAAATTCGCGCTTTAGAAGATAGATGTCCCCATCGTCAGGTGAAGTTGAGTCACGGCAAGGTGATTGGTGATGAGTTGGAATGCGCTTATCATGGTTGGCGTTTTAATCATCAAGGTAAATGTGCTGCGGTACCTTATTTAGCCGATAATCAAAAGTTACCTAGCTGTAAAATCAAGGTTTATCCGGTTAAGGAACAAGATGGGTTTATTTGGCTTTTTCCGGGAAATGTAGAGACGTTGCATGCAACTTCTTTACAACAGCAACCAATGGGTATTCCAGAGTGGGATCATTTAAATTATATCGCCACGGTTTCAATTATTAATTGTCAAGGACATTATTCTTATTTAATTGAAAATCTGATGGATATGCACCACGGACATTTGCATCTAAATTATCAAGCTTGGGCAGAAGCAGCGTTAGAAAATATCAAGGAAGATGATAATCGAGTAGATGCTCATTATACTGCTCAAAGTTATTATAAAATCGATAAAATTTGGTCTATTTCTCAATTGTTTTTTCCGGCTTTACGTCGCTTGCATCCGGAACCTTTAAATGTCAGTTATATTTATCCCCATTGGATGTCAACATTGGGAAACGATTTTAAAATTTATTGTTTACTTTGTCCGATCAACGAAACTCAAACAAAGGCTTATTTAGTTCATTTTACTTCATTAAATGCTTTTTCGCGGTTGCATAAATTACCTATTTGGTTTCGTAGATTTATAAAAAATAGTTTATTTGGTTCGGCGCAAAAAATGCTTGATGGATTAGTAGTTCAAGACGTGAAAATGATTGAAGAAGAACAACTTGCTTATTTAGAAAATCCCCAAAGAAAGAACTATGAATTAAATAGGGCATTAGTAAGCGTACAGCGGTTGATGAAAACACAAGTTGAATAAAATAATCTAATACCAATTCTGTATGAGGCTGCGCTAAATCGCCCTCAGCCTAGAAGGCTGGGGCTAATAAAACAAAGCCTACCTACCTAGGCTGAATTCGGTGCATCTTTATAAAGAAATAATCTAACTCCCTCTCCTTGCGAAGGAGAGGGGTGGGGTGAGGTAAAACCTAAATTGCTGTTAACTACAAGCAAATTCTGGGAATACTAAATATAGATTTTCATCTACCATTCTCAGTATGAGTTATTGTCTCAATCCCCATTGCCAAAAACCCCAAAATCACAAAGATGCTAACTTTTGCTTAACTTGCGGAACTAAACTACTATTGAAAGAACGTTATCGTGCTATAAAACCAATTGGACAAGGTGGTTTTGGTAGAACATTATTAGCTATAGATGAAGATAAACCCTCGAAGCCACCTTGTGTCATCAAACAGTTTCTTCCTCAAGCGCAGGGTACCGACAGTACCCAAAAAGCTGCTGAATTATTTTCTCAAGAAGCCTTAAGACTAGATAATTTAGGCAGACACAACCAAATTCCCGATTTATTTGCCTATTTAACTCAAGAAAAACATCAATATTTAGTGCAAGAGTATATTGATGGATATGACTTAGCACAAATATTAGCAGAACAAGGCTCTTTTAAAGAAGCTCAAATTTGGAAATTATTAAAAAGTTTATTACCCGTGCTGGAATACATTCACAGTCATGAGGTTATTCATCGAGATATTAAACCAGAAAATATTATTCTTAGTCGAGATGAAAAACTATATTTAGTAGATTTTGGTGCTGCTAAAGTTGTCACGGGTAAGGCAATGTTTAAAACAGGAACTAGCATCGGCACTCCTGAATTTGTTGCACCGGAACAAATCAGAGGTAAAGCTCTTTATAGCAGTGATTTATATAGTTTGGGAGTAACTTGTATTTATTTACTAACTGGGATTTCTCCTTTTGATTTATTTGATATTTCTGAAAATACTTGGGTGTGGCGACAGTCTTCAGTTGATAATCCGCTTAGCGAACAACTAGCTATTATTCTAGATAAATTAATTGAAAATGCAACTAGTCTTCGCTATCAATCAGCTAGTGAAGTATTAAAAGATATTGATTCTCATCACAAAAATACTGCTGAAAACAAAGAAAAAATCAATTCTACAACTCCACAAAAAACATCAAATTATACCACAGTTAAATCTCAATCAGCCAGTGAAGTATTAAAAGATATTGATTCTCATAAAAAAACTTCTAAAAATCAAGAAAATATCAATTCTACAACTCCACAAAAAACATCAAACTCCACCACAGTTAAATCTCAATCAGAGATTAAAAAATCAAAAGATATTGATTCTCAGAACAAAACTTATAAAAATCAAGAAAGTATTAATAATAAAACTCAGCAAAAATCATCAAATTCTCCAAAAGTTAAACCATTAAATTATTCTTATTGGCGATATATTTATAATTTTACTGGCCATATTGCTTCTATTGATTCCCTTGCTATTAGCCCGGATCGAAATCTACTTGCTAGTGGTAGCCATGACTTTACAATAAAACTATGGGAAATAAATACAGGTAAACAACTCAAAACTATTAATACTCAAAATATTGTTTATGCAATTGCCTTTAGCCCCGATGGTTCAATGATTGCTAGTAGTGGTTTTGAAAATAAAATTAAACTTTGGGATGTAACTTCAGGTAACAATATTTGCACATTAAAAGGACATGTAGGCTGGTTTATTAGTGTGAATTCATTGATATTTAGTCCAGATGGTCGAATTATTGCTAGTGCTGGTAGCGATAAAACAGTAAAATTATGGGATGTAAATACGGGATCAGAAATTCGTACTTTGACAGGTCATAATACATGGATTGGTAGTGTTGCTATTAGTCCAAATGGACAAATTATTGCTAGCGGTAGTGGCGATCAAACAGCAATACTTTGGGATTTAAATACCGGTGAAATACTCAATATACTCAATCATACTGGTATCTTAGCTGCGGTTTTTTCTGTTGCTTTTAGTCCCGATGGACAAATTATTGCGACAGCAAGCGAAGACAATACTATTAAGCTTTGGAAAGTAATTACCGGACAAGAAATTTGTACACTCAAAGGTCATTCATCAGGTGTTAAAGATGTTATTTTTAGTCCAAATGGTCAGATTATTGCTAGTAGTAGTATTAATGGTGAGATCAAGTTGTGGGATATGAATACAAAGCAGGAAATATGTACTTTAACAGAACATTCAGATCAACTTAATTTCCTTGTTTCTAGCCCTGATGGGAAAAATTTATTTAGCACTAGTAAAGTTAATTCCCTTGTTTTTAGCCCTGATGGACAAACTTTATTTAGCGGTGGCGAGGATAGGAATATTAAAGTTTGGCGATGTAAATAAGTTTTTTCTTCTTACTCTACCCACTCCACCCATTCCCGCCCTGCCTTCTCCGCAGCTTCAGGAGTATAGTACAATTTCCTTTCACCAAAAACTTCTCCATCAGAACTTATAACTCTAAATTGCCATTCCATTGCTTCGGTATAAAAAACCAATAATGTCAGATTGTAAATGCCGACAACTAAATGAACGGTTGTTTGAGCCATGGTATTGTTGCTGAAAACGGCAGGAGTATTGCAATTACAGACTTGTTATATATCCCAGAGTCATTAACAATCAAGTTTTTTCTATACTTTTGGGTTGGGGTAAATTTTTGAATCATTACTTGACAAAACTTTATAAATCACCATATATCTGAGACAGGGCACAATAGAGATATGTAAGTGCATTCGATGCCTTTGTAAAATGAGCTACTGCCTAAATCCTAGTTGTCCAAATCCGCAAAATACGAATAGCGAAAAGTTTTGTTTGAGTTGTGGTTACAAGTTACTGCTCAAGCAACGTTATCGTACAATAAAACCCATAGGGCAAGGTGGTTTTAGCAGAACTTTTTTAGCTAGAGATGAAGATAAACCGTCTTTACCTCATTGTGTAATCAAACAGTTTTATCCCCAAGCTCAAGGTACTGGTACTTTAGCCAAAGCCATAGAATTATTCAACCAAGAAGCGATGCGTTTGGATGAGTTGGGTAAACATCGTCAAATACCGGAGCTTTTAGCGTATTTTACCCAAGATGATAGACAATATTTGGTGCAAGAATTTATTGACGGCTTGAATTTAGCCCAGGAATTAGCGCAAAACGGGGTTTACACTGAAACTCAAATTCAGCAACTGCTACATGAATTGTTAAAAATCTTACAGTTTTGTCACCAAAAACAAGTTATTCACCGCGATATTAAACCCGAAAATATTATTCGTCGTCAAAATCCTGCCAAATTGAGGGGACAAATCGTATTAGTCGATTTTGGTGCTTCCAAAGTTGTGACTCAAGACGACCTGCATCAAACAGGTACAATGATTGGTAGCCCGGAATATGTCGCACCGGAGCAAATTAGGGGTAGAGCAATATTTGCAAGTGATATTTATAGTTTGGGAGTTACCTGCATTCATTTGTTAACAGCGCGATCGCCATTTGATTTGTATGATATCAATAATGATGTTTGGTTGTGGCGAGATTATCTCAATGCTCCGATTAATGAAGCTTTGAGCCGAATCTTAGATAAAATGCTGGCGACTACTCCCGCACGTCGTTACCAAACTGTGGATGAAGTACTCAAAGATTTGAATTGTTTACCGACATTAATTGCACAAACCCACAATTTTGTCAAACCAATTCAAACGCCCTTGAATCCAATTCCACCCAAAGTAGCATCATCGTCTCAAATTGATGATGAATTGGAGGAGATGAAAACTATATTTATGACTGGGAAGAATAAAAATAAAAATAATCAAAATAAGCAAAATAATAATTCTACTCCCTCTTCTCAAGGTACCCAAAAATCAGCTAAGAATAGCAAAATAGATGATGAATTGGAAGAACTAAGAAATAAATATAATCCATAAAAATAATTCTTAGAGAATTGGGGATGGGGTATTTATACTGAATTTTTAGATAATTCTCGAATTTATATAAATAATTTTATTGTTACAGTCTCAAAATTTCAGCTAAAAAATTTTCTCCATCAATAATCAAAGAAAATCCTCAAAAAATTATGTAAAGTTTCAGTATTGTTTCCCTTATCTCTTGGAAATTCATTGGTTAGCATGAGTAGATAAAATTAGATTTTATTGAAATTGTTAATAGTATGAAATACGCAAATCTTTTGTCTTTAAGTTTAGTAGTATTTACATTATTCGGATGTAATAAAGCTCCTCTAGCTAGTCAGACAAATAATACAGTAGAAGCATCAAATACATCTCAAAAAGAAAATGATTCTGCTCAAAAAGTAGCCACAAAAGTAAAAACATCAACTAGATATCAAACTCAGAATTCTGACTCTCAAAAAGTAGCCACAAACGTAAAAGCATCAACTAGATATCAAAAAGAAAATTCTTCTGATAAAAGCGAAACTATAACCCAAGGCAAAGAATCTAAGACTGGTAAATTGATTGGGGCAGCCTTTGATTGTGATAATGATGGGCAAGCAGATGATTCTCGTATAGATTACGATGGTGATGGAATACCCGATGATTGCCTAGTTGTTGATGAAGATGAAATCGAACCCATCATCGATGAAAGTTCCTATGAAACTGTAATGAATTCTTTGAATCTGTTATCCGGAGATTGCAAAGAAACTGAAAAAATTCAAGGAAATATTAAATATACTATTTGTAAACTTGGTGGTAAACCTGTAAAAGCCAGCGAATCTCATAATGAACTAGGTGATGGTATAGGGTTTTGGTTTCTTGAAGGTAGAGTAATTGCAGCTCAAAGATTCCATAATGGAGAACTTTTCGTTTTTGATTACGACGGAAAACTGAGTTCAATGTTTGCTGAAAATCAAAAGACTGGCAAAATAGAGAAGTTAGCAAGCATCCCCGATGAAGATCGTAAGAGTGCTGAAAAATACCTATACAATGGTTACCAGAATATCTTTAAAGTTTTTAATCTTTAAGGGAGTATTTCGCGCTTACTGAAGTACAAAACTCCGCCATTTTTTTTGCTTCAAAGCCTCTCCCACCAAGGGAGAGAGCTACTCTAGGATAAGATGCGATCGACATATTAATAAAAAATATTGAGTCAAGAATATATTGTTGCTGAAAAAAATCGTAATTTGTCGGAAAATAAAGTTTATCCTGTATTGTTGATATTTCTCCTATTTAAGCGAGGAGATTAAAGTTGTATGGATAAACCGAGAAAATCGCTTTTTTGGAAACTTCAACAGAATTGGGGTTTTGGAAACAAATGGTTCTTAGATACACCCCAAAGGGCTTTGTTGATAGCTTATGAAGCGGCTTTAAGAATTCGAGATATTGAAGAAAAACATTTTAATGGAAAACAAATATCTTCCGCATCTACCGAATATACAGCAAATGTTCTATCTTACTGGCAAGTACAACTGGAAAAAAACCTGAAAATAATCAACTTGAGGTTAGCAGAATTTCAGCAAAGTCGTTCTTTATTAACTGTATCCGATCAAACATTTTTAGATAGATTAAAATTTATTGATGAGGTGACAGCAAGATATGCCATTGAGAAAGAGTTTCCGAATCCGAGATTAGCAGTTAATTCAGAATCAAACCTTCAAAATATCAAATCAAGGGATACATCCGATTATCTCGACTTAGATAAAATGAAAGTCAAACCTGTATCTAAAAAAACAGGTTTATTTCCAGGTTCCATTACTAGAACTTTAACAAAAATTATCAAAGAATTATCCCCACAAGCCTCATACAAAGCTGTTGACGACTTCCGAATTTCTAGTAAAAGAACAAGAATCGCTTTAAAATTTTTAGCAACCTTAATATTAGTACCTTTTTTCACTTATTTGCTATTAAAACAACTATTAATTTATCCAATAGTAGAGCGTGTGAGAAATGATATCAACGCCGATATTTTTATTAATGCTCATATAGAAGAGAAAGTATTAGATGAATTCAAGTTTTATCAAAAACAATTGAGATTTGAAACATTAATTCTTCAAGCCCCATCCCTATCACCAGAAGTCATACAACAAAAACAGAAAGAGAAAGCGGTACAAATAGCAAAAGAATTTCATCGCCAAAATAACAGCGCTATTAGTAACGTATTCGCCGATTTAATCTCATTAATAGTGTTTGGATTAATAGTTGCTACCAGCAAAAGAGAAATAGCGGTACTAAAATTATTTCTTGATGATACAATCTATGGACTCAGCGATAGTGCCAAAGCTTTTCTAATTATTTTATTAACAGACGTATTCGTTGGTTTCCATTCACCCCACGGATGGGAAGTAATTCTCGAAGCATTTGCAAAACATTTAGGTATTGCACCCGCTAGAGACACAATATTTATATTTATAGCCACCTTCCCCGTAATCTTGGATACTATCGTTAAATACTGGGTATTTCGTTACTTGAGTCGTATCTCGCCATCAGCCTTGGCTACCTTCAAGGAGATGAATGAGTAAAGAAGAGAAGAAGGGGAGATGGGGGAGATGGGGGGATGGGGAGAT
>JBHJJJ010000207.1:0-5467 GCA_050042755.1 Rivularia sp. (in: cyanobacteria) | reverse complement strand
ACCAGAATTTTTTAAAGCATCAACATCACATCCCAAACGAATAGCTGTATAATGTTGAATTTCATTGAATCGAGGATGTTCAAATAAATTTAAGTTTTGTGTAGTCATAAATTTATAACCAATTCACCAAACAACTTTAATATTTTCAAAACTTGTTCAAATTCATCATCTTTCTCAATAGACAAAGCATAAGAACGAGCATATTTTATTTTGTCTTCCTGGACTAATTTAACAAAAACGAATTCCCTCCCATTCACAAGTAACCCAAAAGTTGGTTTTTCCCGATTGGGAGAATTCAACATATAAGCTAATGCCTGTGGTAGCGCTATCATCACATCAAATTTAGTACTCTTAGATTCAATCACAAGTATCCAAAAGTTTTTTTGTACTACCAAAACATCAATATTACCTTTTAGTTTAACTCCCTCTTCCTCCGCTAAAATTTCTACAGAGGTTTCGGTTTCAATCTCAAAAGGTGACTGATAGAAATCAGCTAAATCCAACAGAGGAGACAGTACTACCATTTTTACTGCTTCTTCTGATATCACGCGTCGTCTATTTAAGTTAAAGTAATTACTTTGAACTCGCTTTAAAGATTGCTTTTCGGTTTCAGTTAGTGGAGGTAAATTATTCGTCCATTCAGTAAAACAATCCGTTTCTGTAGAATGCTGCAAACCAAACTTTTCTTCTAATTCGTAAAGACTTATATCTCTAGCTTGAATTGTTTCCATAACAAATAAAATCAATTCCGAAATTGGTGCGTGACGCTATTATAAATATTTCAATTTTTATTTCCAAATTTATCGAAGCGTCACACACCCTACAATTAATATTTTGATGATACAGATATACTGATAGTTAATATACGACTAAAAGTTAAGATTTATTAAATAAATCGGGGTTTTATAATTTATAAAGAATAATGTGTGCTTTAACATTCATAACCAATTAACTTATATAAATTATGAACTGGTGGCAAAGACTAAAGAAAAATCCTTTGGCGCGATTTGGGGCAATTTTACTGATAATTTTCTATATAACAGTAATTGCAGCGGATTTTGTTGCGCCTTACGATCCATACTATTCGCAGCCAAATGGTTCCTTACTGCCACCAACTCGGGTACACTGGGCGACTATTGAAGGACAATTTATCGGTCCTCATATTTATCCTACGACTCAAGGTGATACGGATTTAGATACGGGTAAACGGGAAATTATTGTAGATTACAGCAAACCTTCTCCTCTGCGTTTATTTGTACAAGGTTACGAATACAAGCTGTTAAAATTTGGTTTACCGCTACCGCCAAAATGGGATGAAGTAACGATATTTCCCGGTATCTCTTTAAATTTACATTTATTCGGTGCTGTTGATGAAGCGAGATTCAATCTTTTAGGTACCGACGATCAAGCACGCGATGTATTCAGTCGTTTGGTGTATGGAGGGCGCATCAGCTTATTTATTGGGATTTTGGGTGTTGCGATTTCTTTTCCAATAGGTATGATAGTTGGCGGAATTTCCGGTTACTTCAGTGGATGGACTGATTCAGTAATCATGCGCTTCGTAGAAGTACTGATGACATTCCCCAGTATTTATCTTTTGGTTACATTAGGTGCGGTATTGCCACCAGGATTAAGCAGTAGTCAACGTTTTTTACTGATTGTTTTAATTACTTCCTTTATTCGTTGGGCTGGTTTAGCGCGGGTAATTCGCGGACAAGTATTATCAATTAAAGAAAGAGAATTTGTCCAAGCTGCAAGGGCAATGGGTGCTAAACCTTTATATATCATTCTCCGCCACGTTTTACCGCAAACTGCAAGCTATATTATTATCTCTGCAACTCTTTCTATTCCTAGCTTTATCGGTTCGGAAGCAATATTAAGTTTGATTGGTTTGGGTATTCAGCAACCAGATCCTTCTTGGGGTAATATGCTATCTTTAGCAACCAATGCTTCTTTTTTAGTACTACAGCCGTGGTTAATTTGGCCTCCTGCCGTGTTAATTATTCTGACTGTATTGGCATTTAATTTGCTCGGGGATGGATTGAGGGATGCACTCGATCCGAGGAGTTTGGGAAAGCAGTGAGCATGTAGGGTGCTGTTAGGGCCTCTCCTATGTATTATTTGAGGTTAAATTTTTGATAATGCCGTAACGCACCATTACAGTTAACAGTGAGCATGTAGGGTGCTGTTACGGCCCTTGTATGTATTATTTGAGGTTAAATTTCTGATAATGCCGTAACGCACCATTCTAATAGCAGTACCATTACAGTGAGCAGTTGAAGAAGTCGAAAAATACTCTTTGTAGTAGAGACGCTATGTATCGCGTCTCTACATTTCGATTAAACATTTTGCAAGCTTGCGTAACCAAAAGTTGCATTAAATTCTTCGCACCAAATTCCTACAGACTTGTAATTAGCAAGGTTTACATTTTCAGGAATTGCATAACGTTGAGCGCCTTTGAAGCTTTTTATTCTAGCAAGGGTGATGTAATTACCTTCTCTAACGTTTAGAGGTACGCTGCTGTTGCGGTGTAGAATGATTTTTACGTCAGGACCTTCACTAGTACTAAATGCCTTATCAAATTCTAAGTAACGTTTTCCGTTGATATTGACAATTTTTGCTTTACCTCTGGTAGCTTTTTCTTGTTTTACAAAGTTTCCAGATGCGACAATCGATTCAGCTTTAGTTGCTACTCTTGTTGATTTAAATGCGGGGCTAGCTTCTGCTACCCCAGAATTAACTATTACCGAACCAACTCCACTGAATAATACTACAGATGCAATTGAGAAACCAGCTAATTTGTTGAATTTCATGATTAATGTCTCCTCGATAAAAGTTTTTGGTGTTTGCCTTTCGCTTAATTACTAATATCGCGGATGACTCTGAGTACCTAATGATGGGAAACTGAGGTTTCACTAAGAGTTTTATGAGAAAACTGAGAGAGTTAAAGCAGCCTTGTAAGAAGCCCTACATTGACTCTGATGTGGAAATGTCAATTATTCTCGCTGTAAGGGTTAATCAACTGCTACACAAAACTTAAACAATATTATATTTTGTTCCACTTTTAACAGGGTATTATGGGGTCATAGTTTAACTTTTTCCCAGCCAGATACGCCCGATATCTGCCATGCCGGATAGATATCGGCACGCTTGGAGTTTCTGGGGAATTGTAGAGGCTATCTCGTCTAAAAGGACGTTGTTATAAGGCGTGGCTAACAGCCGGGGTGAGGTTAACCTGTAGCCAGGAGGTTTTGACCAGGTTATATGGGAAGCATTTATGCGTTTCATCAGGGAGGCGAGAATCCTCCCCGCAAGTAGGTAGAACTGCTCGACCTGCGTCTGGGATAGGTATAATCTTGTTCAACAAGGTTTATATTTGTTCAAGTTTTTAGGAGCGGTTTTGAGGTTTAAGAAGTGATTGATGGGTAAAAATTCCTGCTGTAACACCGTCTGATATTGCCCAAGTTGCGTTATGCATCGATCTTGCTGCATCACCTGCTGCATATAAACCTTGTATTGGGGTTGCTTTGAAATTATCAGTCTTAATATAGGCACCAAAAGCTCCATCTTCCATTGGACAACCCAATATATAAGGTAAATTTGATGCTTGTTTTACTTGTGAAATAGCAAATACTGCGTCTCGCTCTACTAAAGAGTTATCAGTTAATCGAATAGCATCTAGATTACTACCTTTTCCTAGCAGCTCAGCTATAGGAGTAGTAATAATACGGATATTTTTATGCCGAAGTTCGCTTATGAGTTTGTTCTCTTTGCCAATTACATTATTGGTAAAGAGAACAATATCATCTCCCCAATCCGGCAAAATCATTGCTTGATGTAAAGATGCTTCGCTAGTCGCAATGATTCCCAAGCGCTTTTCACGCACCTCATAACCATGACAATAGGGACAATGTAAGACTGTTTTTCCCCACTTCTCGGCAATACCTGGTATGTCTGGTAAAATATCTTTCACCCCTGTAGCCAATATTAAACGTTTGGATTGATAAGTTTTGCCGTTGGAATCCTTGACAGTAAAATTTTTGTCTTCTTTAGTAGCATCAATAGCACCTGCATTAATCCATTGGAGCGATGGATAATTAGCTAGCTGCATTTGAGCAATTTCTCGAAGCTGAGGAATAGTTTTACCATCCAGCCCATATAAACCATGTGCTGCAATTGCGAATCTATTACGGGGTTTAGCTTCATCAATAATTAAAACTTTTCTCCTGGCACGGGCTATTTGCATTGCAGCGGATACACCAGCAAATCCACCACCCACAACAATAACATCATAATAATTCATTTTATTTTTCTTTTTTGTTTTTTTATTTCCCGCCAAAATATGTTGAAATCGTGCTAAGTAAAGACCTAATGCAAATGAAGAAGTAAAAAATGCACGACGGGAAAATTTTAATTTACTAATAATGTTTTTGTCCTCCAGATAAATTGAACTTCAGTTCAGATCAAAAATTATTCTTTCTTCGCAAACCAAGCTTGAAAATAAAGAGAAGAAAAGAACATCACAGGAGTTGAAAATCCAGCCTTGACTACTAATTCAGTTTCTTGTTTGCTCGAGATAGGAAATACAGAGGTATGTAGTGCTGCTAAAACTTGTTCAATTTTTGAATCTGGTTCACCATGAAATTCCGCATGTTTCTGATAAAGAATATTAAATAACTGAAAATCTTGATGTTTTGACGGCATCATCAAATCAGCCAAAATCAAAATTCCACCAGGCTTCAATTTTGCATAAATATTTTTTAGTAATTCCAATTTATGTGATTTATCTTGAATAAAATGCATTACTAAAATAGAAGTAACTGCATCAAATAAATTATCATCTGACACATCTGATATTAAACCTTCAATCAACTTGACTCGATTTTCTAGATTATTGCGTTGAACCCAAAAATTAGCTAAATAAAGCATCCTAGATGATGGATCTACTCCTGTCATTATCCAGTTAGGAGAAAATTTAGCTAAGGTTTTGATTTCCATTCCAGCACCAGCACCGACAATTAAAATATCGGCGTTTGAGGGAAGATTTAAATTTAAATAACAACCTGCTATTTCATATATTGATGTATAACCAGGAACAAAGTGAGCCGCTTGTTCGTGATATAAATCGGCTTCTCCAATAAAGGTAGCATTATTGAAATCCATAACTTAATTAATAATGAATGTTTGACTAATTTAAAAGTATTTGATTCATTATCAATTTGTCTTACAGATTCTTGCCCGTTTTTTCAAAAACTTGCCGGATTATTCTCTTCCCGATGGAAGATTACCGGCGTTGAGGGAGGGGGAAGAGGGGGCAGGGCAAACGCATCTAAATTTAGAGTATAGGCTGAGTAAGGAGTAAGAAGTAATGAGTAAGAAGTAAGGAGTAAGAAGTAATGAGTAAGAAGTAATGAGTAAGAAGTAATGAGTAAGAAGTAATGAGTAAGAAGTAATGAGTAAGAAGTAA
>JBHJJJ010000206.1:0-16416 GCA_050042755.1 Rivularia sp. (in: cyanobacteria) | reverse complement strand
ACTCCCCATCTCCCCATCTCCCCATCTTTACGAAACTTGTCGCGGAGGTGTCTTGCTGTGTGTCGTAATTCGTGCAAAATACAGTCAGGGTGTAAATAGATATTGTTTTATTTATTAATCTAAAATCCAAAATCTAAAATCGATATGCGGGCTTTATTATCTGGTTATTACGGTCAAGGCAATGGTGGGGATGAGGCTTTGTTGGCGACGCTTTTACAAATGCTACCATCCTCTGTGACTCCTATGGTTCTTTCTGGGAATCCTGAAGAAACTCAACGGCGTTACAATGTCGAAGCGTGCGAGCGTAAAGCTTTTAATTCGGTGATGCAGGCTTTAAGTTCTTGTGATGCTTTTATTTGGGGTGGCGGTAGTTTGATTCAAGATGCAACTAGTGCTATTAGCCCTTTTTATTACACTGGTTTGATGACGATCGCCCAAAAAAAAGGTATGAAAACTATTGCTTGGGCGCAAGGTATTGGCCCTTTAAAACGTAATGCTACTCGCTGGTTGGCGCGTCAAAATTTCTCTGGTTGTACGTCTATCAGCGTTCGCGATCGCGTTTCTGCTGCTTTACTTCAGGAGTGGGATATACCTCACACTCTTGCACCTGACCCGGTTTGGGCGCTAGAATCTCAGTCTACACCAGGTATTTGGGATACTCCTGCTCCAAGAGTTGCAGTTACTCTACGCGCTCATCCCGAACTTACAAGTACGCGTTTGGGTAATTTGACTAAAGCTTTAGTCGATTTTCAAAAAGCAACAAAATCTTTTATGCTACTAATTCCGTTTCAAAAAAGCAAAGATTTAAGTATAGCTCAAGCAATTCAACCCGCGCTCAAAGATGTCAGTAAGATTGTTACTGTACAAGATCCGACTGTATTAAAAGGCGTGTATCGCGGCGTGGAAATGGCGATTGGAATGCGGTTGCATAGTTTGATTATGGCGGCAAGTGAAGGGTGTCGCTGTTTTGCGTTGAGTTACGATCCCAAAATAAATCGGTTGATGGAAGAATTAGAAATGCCGGGATGGGATATCGATAATTTACCGGATGATGCAAATATGATGAGTACTGCTTGGATTGAGCATTTTGCAAATGGGGAAGCCCTTTCTGAAGACAGAATTAAGTTCTTTACCGATAGGGCTTTGATCCATAAGGAAATTTTGCAGCAAGCGTTAATCTAAATTGTAAAATCTCACCCCCTGTATTGCTCCCTCTTTAAAATGGGAGAGGGTTGGGGTGAGGTAAGGCAATTTCTTTCTTTTCTCAATGCAAAGGCACGCGGAGGTTTGCGTGGAGGTACGGCGAGGATATTTTTGATCTATGTGTTAAGAATGAGTAGCGGTATTTTTATTAACCGTTAATTCTCTCTGGGTTTATTTGTTTTAATTAAATCAAATTCAGCCTATTAATTATGATTAAAATACTTAAAGCAAGTCTTTGAATATTACAGATGGATGATTTCATTTGAAAATATTTACATGATACAGCGTTTGCCCTGTAGATGAGGTACATTCCCCCTGCCCCCTGCCCCCTGCTCCCTGCCTTATAAAGAATATAAGAGTACCTCATTTATATGAAATCTGCTGTATGCGGCATTTCTCATATGACCGGAAATCATAGGGCTGCCGCCGCCCCTAAATTCTATTTATGGGGTTAGCCCGTAGGACAATTCATTGTCCGTCAAACTTCTTTCTGATTAGCAACATATTGCTTTATAACTTCTAAGGGAGCGCCGCCAACAGTAGAAACAAAGTAAGAGCTAGTCCATAAAGTCGGAATTCTACATTTTAGATGTGGGAATTCTTGGCGCAAATATCTACTAGTAGCACCTTTAAATCTTTTAACTACTTTGTGTACCCCGAATTGTGGGTCACACTCGAATAAAACATGAACATGGTCGGGCATCGTTTCAAGTTCGATTATTTCTACTTGAATTTTTTCTGCAATTTCAAACAACAACTCTTTAAGTCGTTTTTCTACTTCATCGACTAGTACAGGACGGCGATATTTAGGACACCAAACAACATGATACTTACAGGAGTAGACAATATTTCTGTTCGACTTGAACTTATTCATTATTTTAGTTGCAAGTATATAGATACTGCGTATATAATATATAGAAGCAAGTAAAATAACTAGGAGGTGATTAAAGAGTGTTAGTAATGGAGTATAAAGCAGTAATTAATAAAGCCCAGGAAATAGCTATAAACGAAGCTATTCGGACATCTCAGTTTGTACGTAACAAGGTGTTACGTTACTGGATGGATAATCGGGGTGTTGGCAAGAAAGAGCTTTATCGTTATAACACTCAGTTAAGAGATGAATTTAAGTTTGTAAAGGCTTTAAATAGTCATGCTTGCCAAGTATCTGTAGAAAACGTAGAACGTGCTATTAATCGGTTTTTTGATAATTGTAAGAAAGGTAAACCGGGCAAAAAGGGTTATCCTCGCTTCAAGAAACATAGTCGTTCAGTAGAATACAAGCAATCTGGATGGAAGCTACACCCAACCAAAAGACGTATAAGCTTTACTGATAAAAAAGGTATCGCAGAAGTGAAGCTTTTGGGCAAATGGGATATCAATACTATTGATGAAAAGTTGGTAAAACGGGTGCGTATTATTAAACGTGCCGATGGTTTTTATGTTCAGTTTTGCGTCAAGGTTGATAATACTCAAACTGTACCAGATGCTACTTCTGAAGTCGGTATTGATGTTGGGTTGCAATACTTTTATTCAGATAGCAACGGCAACCATGAAGAGAATCCAAGGTTTTTACGCAAAGCAGAAAAGGATATAAAACGTTCTCAACGTAATATTTATAAGAAAAAGAAGGGGTCATCTGGTAGGAGAAAAGCCCGTGGTATTTATGCCCGTAAGCATTTGAGAGTAACAAGACAAAGGAATGAACATGCTAAGAGAGTAGCGCGTAACTTATGCCTAGCTAACGCTATGGTCGTCTTGGAAGACTTAAATGTAAGCGGCTTGGTGAAAAACCATAAGCTAGCTAAGAGTATTGTTGATGTGTCTTGGTATCTTTTCCGCCAGTGGCTCGAATATTTTGGTAGAAAGTTTGGTCGTGAAGTTATCGCAGTGCCACCACACTATACATCTCAAGAATGTAGTAATTGCGGTGTTAGAACTCAAAAAAGTTTAAGCACTCGGACTCATTCTTGCGTTCATTGCGGACACACCGAACAGCGAGATGTAAATGCTGCCAAAGTAATTTTAAGTCGTGTAAACGGTAGGGGAGGGCATCCCCAAACTAACGCTAGTGGAGTTGTAGCCTCTACTTCTATTGGTAGCAATACCGATTAGTTGCAAGCAACGACAGTGATGCTAGAATCCCCTTCCATTTATGGATGGGGAGTGTCAAACTCTTAGATCGGAAGCAATCGTGATTAAACCAAAAATCAAACGCAAAATGCCCAAGTGCATCCAATGTCGTTTTTATGAAGGTAATATTATTCTCTGTAAAATGTATCCAAATGGTCCCGAAAATAATTCATGTCCGTATTATGCACCAGATCCTGATATTTATTTAGAGCAAGATCATAAAAATAATTAGAAATTTGATTTTTCCAACTTTTTATGAATTAAGAAAAAATTAGCAACTTAATTTGTAAATTATTTTTAATTTTTTATCTATATATGAAAATTAAGAAACCCGGTATCTTGAAGATACCGGGTTTCTTAGTAATTACAAAAGATTTAGGAATGTGAAGGGCACCCATAAGAATTTTTTTAGAAGAAAAAAATTCTTATGGGTGCCCGTGATGTTACTCAAGCAGCAACAGCAGCAGCCTCTTCTTCGTAAGGGATAAAGGTTTTCTTGGTAGCGTTACAGATGGGACAATGCCAATCTTCAGGAATCTCCTCAAATGGTGTTCCCGGTGCAATTCCAGAATCTGGATCGCCTTCTACAGGGTTGTATATCATCGAACATTTACGGCAAATCCATTTTTGTGTGGCTGGGTCCCCACTTACCTTCTTCTCTGGAGATGATTTACCATCAAGACCTTCTAATGCTTCCGTATATTGGCGTGCATGATGGTGTTCAATACTAGTTAGTAACCCAAAATTATGAGTAGCTTTACGGAACATTTCAGCATGTTCGCGAGATTCCTCTTCTTGGGTTTTAAATTCCTCTACGGCTTTACCATCTCTATCTGCACGTGCTTGTTCTGCAAATTCCGGATACATGGTAGTGTATTCGTAGGTTTCCCCTTCAACGGCTAATTCCAAACAGCGTGCTGCGATCGCTTTCTTTTCTTCCTCGGTTAAAGAACTAGCATCATCTACCACTAACTCTGGATGCATTAACCGAAAATGAGCAAAAGCATGTTCTGTTTCTTGATTCGCAGTATCTTTAAAGAGCTTGGAAAGTTCACTCATCCCCAACTTCTTAGCGACTTCGGCAAAGAATAAATATTTACGATTCGCCATTGACTCTCCACCAAAAGCTGCTTCTAAGTTAGCTGCAGTGTTGGAATTTGATAAATCCATGTTTTCAACCTCTCTTTAATTACACGCAGACAGGATTACTGTTTTAGCATTCCTAAATAATGCGTAGTCGTTATGAATTTGATTATAGCTTATCCAAAGTCGTTATGACTATGATTAAAAAATATTTTTTGGAGAAAGGGAGAAAACTATTAGAGTGAGGAGTTAGGAGTGAGGAGTTGTAAATTCAGTATTTATGGTGGGTGAGGGGTGAGGGGGAGAGGGGTAGAATAATTTTTTATGTACGCGCTTTGCCCATCATAATGATGGGTAAGAAAAGTATGTCCTATCGGACACGCTTCGCTAAGGTAGTAGCGCTGTCTTCGCATCATATTCTGAGATTAATCAGGGAAGACGGCCCAACTACAAACCCTGTAAAATTAATGTGGTGGAGTACTAGGTGAAAAAAGTTAACTGTTAACTGTTCACTGTTCACTGTTGACTGACACCGCGGATTCTAGCATTGCTCCCGCGCCGGTAGTCGCATTAATTTCGACTTGTGAACCCATGGGAAGGGTGAGAATATTTTCCATATGGCCAATGCCTGCTCCATGCCAAGCTGGAATATTTAAAGGTTTGATATGATCTGATAATACTTGTTCTAAGGTGAGTGAACCATAATCACTGCCGGGAGTACATCCGGGGCATTGCCCAAAAATAAAGCCGCTTATCTGTTCTAAAACACCAGCGAGTTTTAGGTGAGTTAGAAAACGATCGATACGGTAAATATTTTCGCCGATTTCTTCTAAAAATAAAATTGTTCTCTTTAAATTAGGTAGATAGGGAGAGCCGACTAAAGTTGAAAATACCGAAAGGTTTCCACCAATTAATTTTCCTCGAACTTTTCCTGGGTTGATAGTACGGATACGATATTTGACTTGCATTAAGCGATCGCTCGCTATCGCTTGCGTCTTTAAAATTTTTGAAAGTCAGTTTTTCCCCTGCGAATAAAACGCGACGAAAGGATTCGGTTTGTGGGCTTCTCCAGGAAGTAAGTCCGTTGGGGCCATGAAATGTGACAAGTCCGGTTTTGGCGTGAATCGCTACAAGTAGTGCAGTAATATCGCTGAAACCGACAATAATTTTGGGATTATTTTGAATAGCTTTGTAATCGAGGTAAGGGAGAATACGACTGCATCCCCAACCACCGCGAATGGGTAAAATAGCTGCAATTTTAGGATCGGCAAATAACTGATTGATATCAGCGGCTCGGTCAGTATCTTTACCGGCGAAATATCCGTACTTGTCTAAAACATGAGGTGCAAGTTGCGGTACTAATCCTAAAGCACGAACAGCATCTTGGACAATATCGAGTTCTTCGCGGATAAAAGTTGCACTTGCGGGGCTAACTATTCCGACAACAGAGCCGGGTTGTAAACGAGGGGGTTTAATTAACTTGGGATTTGCAGCTTGAACTAAATTTAACGGTTGAGTAAATGTAGAGAGAGCAGTAGTAGCAGCAATTGTTTTGAGAAAGTCACGGCGAGTCAGCATGGGATATAAGTTTGATTACTTAAATCCTTCAAAGTAATTGTTTTATAGCTAGCTAGTAAAGCTTAGAGGATTACAAAAACTAATAGCCGCGATTGTCACAATATCCTGCGGGTGCGTAACACCATAAGCCTTATAACCACGTCACACAGCCTACAATATTGCCCATGGGGCATTACTGTTCACTGTTGAGTGTTCACTGCTCACTGTTAACCGGAATCTATATTTCCGTTGTTGTAGTTAATATGAAAATTCATTTATAAACTTTGTTGTATCTGAAAACTGAGCATTGATATATGAGAAATGAAAAACAAAGTTATTTTTTCCAAGAACTTTTGCAAAAAGGCTATGAAGTTGAGCAGCAGTTAGCGAAGAAAGCAGGAAGACGAACTTTATTAGCAAGGGATGTAAATTCTCAGGAATTGGTTGTTGTCAAGTTGCTTGCTTTTAGTAATGATTTTTCTTGGGAAGATTTAAAATTATTTGAACGAGAAGCTCAAACTTTACAAACATTAGAATATTCGGCAATTCCTCGTTATATTGACTACTTTGAATTAGATGCTTCTGGCGGTAAAACTTATGCTCTGATTCAAAGTTACATTCAAGGTAAATCTTTAGAAGAATACTTAACAACAAAGGTTAAATTTAACGAAGCAGAAATTAAAAAAATTGCTAAATCTCTGTTAGAAATACTGATATATTTACATCGCCGTCAACCGCCTTTAATTCATCGCGATATCAAACCTAGCAATATTATTTTGGCAGAAAGTGTTTACTTAGTTGATTTTGGTTCGGTACAAACTTTAGCAAGTAAAGGCGGTAAAACCGTAACGGTGGTGGGTACTTACGGTTATATGCCGCCAGAACAATTTGGTGGTGCGGCGACTGCGGCTTCTGATTTGTACAGTTTGGGAGTAACTTTGATAACTTTGGCTACGGGTATTCAACCTGCGGATTTACCTCAAGAAGATATGCGGATTGCATTTGAAAAGTTTGCGAATCTAACGCCGGGATTTGTGGAGTGGTTGGGATGGTTGATTGAACCGAGTTTAGAAAGACGTGCAACATCAGCAGAAGCTGCATTACGAGCTTTGCAAACTGGGGAAATTGTTAAGAAGGATTCCGTTGCGGCAATTCGGTATAAGCCAGTCGGTACCTTGGAATTATTTTGGCATATTATCTGGCGCAGCACCTGCATTGGAGGTGCTGTTGTAATTATTGCGGCTGCTATCTACGGTACGATGATAATTCCTACGGGAGGTAATCTCATTGGGGCAATGATTGCTACTTTCATCGGTATACCTTTAAGTTTAGTTAATGGATTGTTAGTTGCAATTATTACTCGCTTCTTCTTCTATCCTTTAAAAAATAGTTTTTTATATCGTCGCATAACTATTTTACTTAGTATGTTGATTTCTAGTACTTTTGGTGTAATCGGTTTCAGTCAATTTAGTTTGGGTTCCAATTTCGGTTCAGAACAACTTCAGGCAAAGCTTTTTTATGTCTTTGCCCCTGCTGTTATATCTGGATTAAGTATGGGTGTCGCGACTAAATCTTTTGTTCGCTGGTATGAAAACGCATCAAGATTAAAAGGAAAATAAATTTTAATCACAGATACATTTGTTTTAGATTGGAATTAAAAAAATAAGTGTGTAATATGATAAATAAAATATTAAATGAATGCTATCAAATTCAGCAGGAATTGGGTAGACAAACTGGAAGAAGAACTTTTTTAGCTGAAGATTTAAAAACACGGCAGCAAGTTGTAGTTAAGCTACTATTATTAGGAGAAGATTTTGATTGGCAAGATTTAAAGTTATTCGAGCGGGAAGCAGAGACTTTAAAAACCTTAAATCATCCACATATTCCCCGCTATCTCGATTATTTTGAATTAGATGATGAGGATAAAGGTTTTGTATTAGTACAAACCTATGTAGAAGCACAAACTTTAGAAGAACATTTAAAAGCAGGAAGAACTTTTAGCGAAGCTGAAGTTAAAGAATTAGCTAAGTCACTGCTAGAAATTTTGACTTATTTACACCAACACGAACCATCTGTAATTCACCGCGATATCAAACCCAGCAACATCTTACTCACAAATCGTTCTGGGAATAGTGCAGGTAAAGTTTATTTAGTTGATTTTGGTTCGGTACAAACCGTTGCTGCAACAAACGGTGGGACAATTACCGTAGTTGGAACCTATGGTTATATGCCACCAGAACAATTTGGTGGAAGATGCGTTGCTGCTTCCGATTTATACAGTTTGGGTGCGACGTTAATTTTTTTAGTTACTGGTTTACATCCGACAGAATTACCTCAAAAAGACTTACAAATTCAATTTCGTCAAACAGCAAATTTTAGTGAAGAGTTTGCTGATTGGTTGGAATGGATGATAGAACCAAGTTTAAGCCAGAGATTTAAATCGACAAAATCGGCGTTTGAAGCTTTAGATAAGCCTTTGCCTAGAAAAAAAGCAACTTTTCTATCAAAGCAAAAATTAAATAAACCACCAGGTAGTGAAATTCAATTGCATAAAAACGCTGATAATTTAGAAATTATTATTCCACCTCAAGGATTTGGAATTCCTCATATTGCTTTAATTTCTCTTGCTGCACCCGTAGCAATTGGAGTGATTTTTTTCACTTTTAATATTTATTCTCCCGCACAACAAAGTCCTTATAGTTATTTAATCCAAGCCGTTGCAATCATTTTTATTATATTTATCATTCTTTGGGCATTATTTAAACGTACCCGGCTACAGATAAGCAGAAATAGAGTTTCATGTATTTATGAACTGCTCGGAATTAAATGGCAATTCTGCTATAAAAGATTAAAAAAAAATATGTCTAAATTAGAATTAACCCATCCAGATTTAATTCAAGTTGGGGTCAAACCTTTATTACTTGTAAAAGCAGATTCAGTAAAATTTTGCCTTAGTAAATATGCTGATTTTACTTTGGCAGAATTGGAATGGTTGGCGCAAGAGATTGGCGATTATTCAGATGTACAGATTTCTAGAGTTTAAAAAATTGGTTAGGAGTTAGGAGTTAGGAGTTAGGAGTTAGGAGTTAGGAGTTAGGAGTTAGGAGTTAGGAGTTAGGAGTTAGGAGTTAGGAGTTAGGAGTTGGGAGTAAATACTAATCACTAATCACTAACCCTTAAGTTTTTTGATTATCGGATTTAAATCTTCCTTGCACAAAATCACGCTTTTGTAAATGCTTGGTATTGCGTCCGCTAACCCGCTTGCGCCACATACGAAAACTAGATTCTTTCATATATCGACGCATGATAGCGATGACTTCTTTTTCACTCAAGCCAAACTGGGTTTCAATTGCTTCAAAGGTTGTTCTATCTTCCCACGCCATTTCAATAATGCGATCAATCGTTTCGGTACTTAATTCTGGTAATTTAGCCATTACAGTGAACAGTGAACAGTGAACAGCAAATAATATTAATTAAATTCATAACTTATAGCTGATAACTTCCAATATTTTCCCATTCCCAATGCCCAACGCCCAATGCCCAATGCCCAATCCCCAATTACCAATTACCAATTACCAATTACCAATTACCAATTACCAATTACCAATTACCAATTACATACTAACAATTCCCGACCACTGAACTTTTCCTTCTTTAGCACGACGGTGGGAAAAGAAGTTTTCTGGATTTCGATAAGTACAGTAAGGTGCTAGGGAAATTTGTTCGGGAGCAATTCCAAGTTGTTCCATTTGTAAGGCACTTACTTGTCGCACGTCTATGCGAACTTTTCCGGGTTCTAAGTCTGGAAATAGAGGTGAATCTGGCAATTCTTGTAAAGCATTTACAATGGATTCTTCGTCAAGGTAGGGTAAAAGAGTTGAACCTAATTGAATTGCAACATCTTCCGATACCTGGTATACTTCACCTGCAATAGCTGGACCCATAGCAATTCGTAAATCTTGGAGTTTGCTTCCTTGAGATTGCATCCTCGATATTGCTTGAGGGATTATTTTTTTTGCCGTACCTCGCCATCCTGCATGTACTGCTGCTACTTGTCCGGTTTTGATGTCGCCAATTAATCCCGGGGTACAATCTGCACTGGCTGTCCACAGGGCTTGCTTTGGCTGCTCGCTGATTAAACCATCTGCTTTTGCTAAGGTTTTTTCACCAACTTGTTCTACTTCATCTCCACCTATAGTTAGTTTGTATTCAATTTCTCGTGGGGTGAGAACCTTATTCCCATGTACTTGTTTTAGACGGTAAACTGAAGCTTCTTGGTGAAGTATCTTTGTCATATCCTCAAGACTATGAGACCAGAACTGTTGGGTAAAGAAGCCGTGAGGAAATGGTTCGAGCAGACTACAACTCAAATAAGGCAATTCCTGCCAACTGTGCCAGTGCCAAGTATGCATATTAGTTCACCTTTGTAGTTTTTTGTATTAATAAAAATTAATTTCGTCAATTCATGCTAGCTTGAATAAGCAATTTTCGGTCAGTAACTGTGGTATTAAATAAGCAAAAGCTGGAAGTAGAACTTTCGAGGGAAGGTCAAAATGCTTACTTACCTTTTCGCTTACATCTTTTTGAAAGTGTCGCTTCAACAAACAAAACTTTGTGGGAATTGCTTGCTCGAGAACCTGGTTCGGGATATATCGCCATCGCAGCAGAACAAACGGCCGGACGAGGACAATGGGGTCGTTCGTGGGTATCTTCACGGGGTGGATTGTATCTTTCTATGGGCTATGCGCCTAAATTAGACATAAATTCAGGCTATCAGTTAACTTTAGCAACAGCATGGGGGATTGCCGAACAATTAAGAAAGTATGGCGTTGATGTTGAAATCAAATGGCCTAATGATTTAGTGTTAGATAGCCGTAAATTAGGCGGTATTCTCACTGAAACTAAAGTCCACGCTGGTAAAATTACTCAAGCGGTAGTTGGGGTGGGGATTAACTGGAAGAATCCCGTTCCTTCAACTGGAATTAATTTGCATTCCCGAAATAATGACGGGAATCAAACCAAAATTTCTTGTTTGGAACAATTAGCAGCGATCGTTCTACTAGGAATAGATTCCGGTATACGGTGTTTAGAACAAGAAGGAGTCAATATATTATTGTCTCGGTATATGGAGTTGCTTTCTAATATAGGGGAGCAAGTTTACGTTAATGATAGTTTGTCAGGAACTGTAGTTGGCGTTACTCAATCGGGAGATCTTCATCTTCGTCAGTTTGCTCCGGATAGTTTCGGAGCAACAGCATCATCCTTTTACCTCCAGCCCGGTACAATCAGTTTAGGCTACTGTAAATCTTCGGATTGAATTACCATTACTTGTCCAAAATTTTAAATTTAGACAAGAATTATACTGACATTATTTGTAGGTCATAATTCACAAGAGATAATTAAAACACAATGACGCAGCGCAATAATTCTGGCCATAACCATTCCCAATCTCCGTGGCAGCGCTCGCTACCAGCGCAAAGCCTTTGTTGGCTGGGCAGCTTTAGCTTGCTGAGCAGCGGCTTTGTAGTTGCCCAAACAACTTCGGGAATAGACAATATTGTTCCAACTGTGAGATCCTCTCAGGCAAGGAGCGGTAAATTAGTTAAAAAAAATACACCTATTATTATTAGTGGTGCTCCTACAGCCGATTTTTCTCAACGTCGAATCAGGCTTAAACAAAGACTATCGGCAAAAAAATCTGCTAATTCTGGTGCAAAAAAGCCCGCACGACGGGTAAAAGTTACGCCCAATAAAAAAGGAGCAAACGCTTTAAAAACCAGATTAAGACGTTCTCGCACTAATTCTGTAGTCGTCAAGGTTAAGAAGCAAGCGCCGGCTCCACGCCCAAGAGTAGTTATTAAAAAGAAAAATCCTCAATTAAAGCCTAGCGCGCCAAAAGTTCGTATTGCTTCACCTCAAAAGACTCGCACAATCCTTCCCAGAACTGCTACCGTAAATAAACCCAAGAGGGATTACAATAACGTTGCGATCGATCCGACAAATTACGGTAAAAAGTATCAAGCTCCCAATTCTGTAGTGATTTCAGGACGCAAGAGCGGCTGTCGATCGGTTCTTAGCGGGCAAGGAATTTCCGGTAATTGTGCTGTTTCTGGAAGTCGAACTCGAAATAGTTCTAAGAAAACTCCTGTTGCTAAGAAAAAAACACCTAGCTGGTTAAAAGCAAGTCAAAATGCTACCGTCGCTAGCGCTACACCTTCAAGAAATATTGCTCCAAAAACTAAGAAAAGAGCAGCATCTTCTACTAAGGTAAGTTCGAGAAAAGTAACTAAAACTAAAACTGTATTACCTGCAAAATCAGCTAATACTTATCGCCCTACAAAGACTATCAAACGCGTTGCTTCTGCGACTCCAAATGTAGTCAAGAAAGCTGTTAAGTCTGTTACTCCGCCTACTTCTAATATAGCTAGAAAGACTACTAGTAATCGATCTGTAAGCCGAGTGCCTTCTCCTAGGGTTTCCAAGCAAGAATACAGTCGCAATCGCTTTATTCCACAACCGGGTAGTTTTACTCCCCGGGCTACAGTCAGTGCAGATCCTATTGCACCTAGGGCTGGAATGCTACCGGCACCAATTACGGCTAGCAATACCGCACCTCGTCCTAGTGCTGTAGTTTACAATATCCCCCTGGCATCTGCATTACCAAAAATTGCTTATAGTGGCGATGCTTACAATCCCTACGAATTCGTATTTCCTCTTTCAGTACCTTCTGCAATCAGTTCCGTATTCGGTTGGAGAAAACACCCAATAACTGGCGATCGCCGTTTCCATACGGGTATAGACTTAGCTGCAGCAACTGGAACTCCGGTTTTAGCAGCTTATTCCGGACAAGTCGAAATTGCCGATCGAGTCGGTGGTTACGGTTTAACCGTTGTATTAAATCATAACAGTGCCCAACAAACACTCTACGGCCACATGTCCGAACTATTTGTTCGTCCCGGAGAGTGGGTAGAACGAGGAACTGTTATCGGTCGCGTGGGTAATACGGGTAATTCTACTGGACCTCACCTGCATTTTGAAACACGTCAGTTAACCCCCAATGGTTGGGTGGCGACAAATCCAGGGGCACAATTACAGTATGCCCTTAACCAGTTGGTTCAATCTTTACAGACAGCAAAAGTTGTTGAAGATTCTAGTAACTAAGAAACAAGGGAAGGAAGAATGGGCAATGGGGAAACAGAATTGCTGTTTCCCTGTTGCCCCTCTAACTCTATACTTTTTTGTGTTATCTATCTCCTCATAGGAGTTTTTTACTTATTATTTGCCCGATTAGCTTTACTCTTCTTATAGATACCCATGTTCGGCTAAGAATGTGGGTGTAATTTCATTTCCGGTAATTTCAGATGAAGCTGAATGATTTTCCTTGCCAAAATAAAGAAATTTTTCTACGTATTTACCGAGAATATCACCTTCTAAATTTACCAAACTACCTGGAATCAAATCGCGAAGATTTGTTTCAGCATAAGTTACAGGAATCACCGCTACCTTAAACTGAGAAATTTCTGGCTCATAATCAGCTACAGTAAGGCTGATTCCATTGATGGCAATACTACCTTTAGGTACTATGTAGCGGTTAATTGTAGGAACTGCAGAGAATGTCATTTCCCAAGAACTAGCCGTTTGTTCGGCACAAATTAACTTGCCTATACCGTCAACATGTCCCATGACAAAATGACCGCCTATTTTACTCCCTACTCTCAAAGAAGTTTCTAAATTAACGTAGCGCTGTTGAACTGCTACTTCTCCTAAAACAGTGCGTCGTAACGTTTCTGGAGAAGCAGTGGCAATAAAACCGTCTTTGGTGACATCTTCTACTGTCAAGCAAACCCCATCTACTGCTACGCTGTCACCATAACCTAAGTCTTGCATAATTACCGACCATGAAGAGGGAGGGCAAGTAATTTGCCAAGAATCCCCCCCTAGGGGTCTCATCGTTCCTAATGCTTGAATTATTCCTGTAAACACGGCTTTTTTGTACAACTAACTCTATATATTGCTTATTTTCAACTTAATTTAATTAGTAATTCTGCCATAATTTATCATTAATACGTATAATTTCTAACTCCCAAATGTATCCCGTTATAAACACATTTACAGCAAATACAGGGCATACTGGGGTAAGTAGATTATTGTAGAACCAATAGGGTTAGACTTACGCTGGTGTTCACAACCATTTGGGAGTTTAATATAAGCAATTATAGAAAATAAAGACTTATGTTTGAGTTTTTTTCAACTTTGCTTGGACAAGAGTATTATTTGTTACAAAAATTATTGAAGCGCTCAAAGGAATGTAGAGGCATAGCCGATGATTGAAATGAAAGTTGCTGGCATCGCGTTGGATGCAATTACTCGCAGTCCGATAGTACTTTTAAAAGATGCAACAGATCGCCGCGCTTTGCCAATTTATATTGGTCAAGAACAGGCGAGAGCGATTATGGCAGCACAGGAGAATCAAAAAGCTCCCAGACCTTTAACCCACGACCTGATTGTAAATATTTTACAGGGTTGGGATATGGTTTTAGAGAAAGTGATTATCCACTCCCTGCAAAAAGAAACCTTCTATGCATCTTTAATTTTAAAGCAAGGTGACACACACAAAGAAATTGATGCTCGTCCTAGCGATGCGATTGCCATTGCATTGCGTACAAATTCACCAATTTGGGTGATGGAAGAAGTCGTCGCGGATGCTTCAATTCCGGTGGATAGAGATGCCGATGAAGCCGAGAGAGAAGCCTTCCGGGAATTCGTTTCTAACCTGCGCCCAGAAGATTTAATTAAGCGTTTTGGTGATGGTGCTAGTAATAGCTGATCGTAGTTATGAGTTAAGGGTTAAATTATTCACTATCGGCTTATAGTAAACAAACTCTGTATATGAGTCTTAAGTCAAGAGGTAAAATACTTATTTCACATACAGTCTTTCCAAATCCTAACTCCGCTAGCTCCTAACTTTATAAAAGATGCAATACCGACGCTTTGGGAAAACAAATCTATATTTATCTGTCTTTTCCTTGGGAACAATGCGCTATCTGGCTTCACCTACAAATGCAAGACAAACTATTACAAAAGCAGTAGCGCAAGGGATTAATCATATAGAAACTGCTAGTGGTTATGGTAAAAGTGAGGAGTATTTAGGTGAAGCACTTAAAGCTGGGTTGTCTGTATCCCGGGATAAGTTGCATATTACGAGTAAAATCCCACCCACAGTTGATGCTGATTCTATGCGTCGGTGCATCGACAAATCTTTGGAAAAATTACAGCTAGATTATCTTGATTGTTTGGGTATTCATGGCTTAAATACATGGCAGCATCTTGAGTGGGTGCGAGATGAAAGTGGCTGTATGCAGGCAGTGCGAGAAGCTGTTGCCCATGGTAGAGTACGCCACGTTGGTTTTTCCACCCATGCACCCGTAGAAATAATTTTGGCGGCGATAAATACAGATTTCTTTGAATTTGTCAATCTGCATTATTACTATTTTTTTCAGCGCAACGAGAAAGCGGTTGAGTTAGCAGTAGAGAAAGATATGGGTATTTTTATCATTTCTCCTGCGGATAAAGGAGGAAGATTGTATACGCCGCCAGAAAAATTAACAGAATTAACTTATCCGTTTTCTCCCTTAGAATTAAATTATCGTTTTTTACTCAGTGACTCTCGCATCACAACATTGAGTTTAGGCGCTGCAACACCTGAGGAATTAATTGAACCATTGAAAGTTGCCGATAATGATGGGAAATTAAAATCAGAAGAGATTGTGGTGTTGAATAGATTAGAAAATCATCAAAATACAGTTTTAGAAACTGAAAAATGCAGTCAGTGTTACGAATGTTTACCTTGTCCAGAAAATATTAATATTCCTGAAGTCTTGCGATTGAGGAATTTAGCGATCGCATACGATATGACAGACTACGGAAAATATCGTTACGGTATGTTTGAAAATGCCGGACATTGGTTTCCTGGAATGAAAGGTAGACGCTGTACTGAATGTGGGGAATGTTTACCTAAATGTCCCGAAAAATTGGATATTCCCGCTTTGTTGAAAGATACTCATGAGAGATTGAAGGGGAAAGAAAGGAGGAGATTGTGGGAGTAAGGGGATTTTGGATTTTAGATTTTGCGGAAAGTTGGGGGTGTAGATTCTCTTCCCCCAAACTTTCCAAGACGGATTTTGGATTGTAGGGTGTGTTACGGCTTGAAAAATTCTGCTTGGAGGTTATGAATTAAATCATGCCGTAACGCACCATTTTATATTCTTAACATACAAGGGTATGTAGTTTAGGATAAATTTTGTGCGTAATTGTGAGAATTGAAGCGTCAGGCAATAATGAGGAATTATTAAGGATTATTTCAAGTCTATAACATTACCTTAATATTATAAATAGCATTCGCTATGGATTTTTGTAGCGCGAAAATATGTTTAAAAATATCAA
>JBHJJJ010000205.1:0-17221 GCA_050042755.1 Rivularia sp. (in: cyanobacteria) | reverse complement strand
AGGGGTGGCTGAGTGGTTTAAAGCAGCGGTCTTATTTCCTTGATTGACAACTTGCCCATTTGTGGGACGAATTATCGAGCGTTATCGTGAAATCCGCCAATATAGCTATCCGAAAATTAATTTCAAATCCTTGTAATACCTGGAATTGGATGTAGTTTGCGGAAGTGATTATTCGTAGGTACCCTTCGGGAACACCTTCGGTGAACAAATCCTACCCCCTACACAAAAAATCCTACACTCTATACTAAATAATTTGGAATTTTGAATTGTTTTTCACGAAGGGGTAGCCAAGTGATAAAGGCAGCGGAAGGGTATTACCCTTAGTCCTTGATTAACAACTTGCCCCATTGGGGACGAATTATCAAGGGTTATCGTAAATCCGCCATTCGCAGGTTTGAATCCTGCCCCCTTCACCAACAAATCTAAAATCCAAAATTCCTATGTGGCGAGTAGCTCAGTTGGATAGAGCGACAGCAGAATATCCTTTT
Source organism: Rivularia sp. (in: cyanobacteria) (assembly GCA_050042755.1). Lineage (GTDB taxonomy): Bacteria > Cyanobacteriota > Cyanobacteriia > Cyanobacteriales > Nostocaceae > Rivularia. The sequence goes on along the minus strand of JBHJJJ010000205.1, from coordinate 16,733 downwards.
TCACAAACTTACCTTTCGAGGACGAAGAATTAGGTTTACCGATTTTAAGCAGTAGGTCGCAGGTACCCTTCGGGAACACCTTCGGTGAACGAGTCCTGCTTCGCCACCTTCCATTTTGTCCGCAAGGGCTGGGAGTTTAATTAATGAACTATAAATTTTTTACTCAAAATAAAAATACACCGCAAAATCAACCTATCCCCGGTAGAGAAGCAGAGATGATTCGGGGACGCAGCGGCGGTTATATGTTCGATGCTGGTATATGGCAAATGCTGCGGCGTTGTTTGCTAATTGGTACGTCTAAAAGCACATACTACGCCGGGAAACGTGAATTAACAGAGGATTTTTTCTCAACCGTTCAACAAGCTGTAGAAGAAAATCCCGATCGCGTTGCAAGAAATTCTCTATGCTAGCGATGGACGTGCCATCAATAACAGTGCACCTATTTTTGCTTTAGTGTTGCTGTCGATGGGTAAAACACCGGAAGCGAAAACAGCTTTTACAGAAATCTTTCCTCAAGTAATCCGTACTGGTAGTCATTTCTATGAATGGTTGAGCTATACCAAATCGCTGCGGGGTTTTGGTAAAGTTGTCCGGGAAGCAGGTAAAACCTGGTTGTCGCGTGGGGATGCTAAGGGTTTGGCTTATCAATTATTGAAGTATCAGCAACGTCATGACTTCAGCAATCGCGATGCTTTGCGCTTATTTCATGTCAAACCACCAACTCCCGATCATGAATTACTGTTTCATTGGGTAGTCAAAGGTTGGGAAGAATTGCCAACGAATATTCCCAGTGAAGCTTTGGCTCAGATTTGGTGGTATGAATGGTTGAAGCGCAACCCAGATCAAACCCATGAAGCTATTATTCAAGGGCGTTTGACTCATGAAATGGCGGCTCCCGTGGGCAAAATGGATAAACAAGCTTGGCAATTGTTATTCAATGAAATGCCTATTGGTGCAATGTTGCGTAACTTGGGTTCGCTGACTGAATTAGATGTATTGCGAACTGATGAACCAGCAAATCTCGATAGAGTAGAAGCAGTTCTCAATAGCAAAGAACATATACGTAAAGGACGCATTCATCCCATTGATGTTTTGAAAGCTCTCAAAACCTATCAGTCGGGAGGAAAATTAGGACGCAGTAAAAAGACTTGGAATCCAGTTAGCCGTGTAGTAGACATTTTGGAAAAAGCGGTAGAACTGTCTTTTGATGTGGTAGAACCTACCGGTAAAGTGTTCATGCACGCCGTTGACGTATCTGGTTCTATGTCTTATAGTACCGTGAGTTCAGTGGGACTTACTTGTTGTGAAATCGCCACCACCATGGCACTTGTTACTGCCAAAGCTGAGAAAAACTATATGATTCGCGGCTTTGCTAGCGACTTTCGCGACTTAGGTATTACTGCAAAAGATAGTTTTAGCTCAGCGATCGCTAAAGCTAGCAATCAAAACTTTGGCGGAACCGATGCTTCAGTTGCTTATGATTGGATGATTGAAAATAAATTCAAAGCTGATGTAATTTGTTTTTGGACTGATTCAGAAAGTTGGGCTGGTAGAAGTCATCCATCGCAAGCACTTCCACGATATCGCGAAAAAGTCAACAAGAATGCTAAAGCTGTGTACGTGACTCTGGCACCTTACCGGATTACCTTAGTAGATCCGAAAGATCCATTATCCTGGGATATGGGCGGATTCTCGCCAGGTGCGCCGCGTTTAATTCAGATGTTGGCTGAAGGTGACTTGTGATTACTTGAAGAGATGAGGGAATAGAAGATTTTTTCATACCCCCATCTCTCCAAATCTTATTTATGGCGGGTTTTCCTGGTTCGCAACTTGCCCATTCTGGGACGATGAATTTAGGATTAAAGACGCTTCGCGTCTCGCTTCGCTAACGGTTGAAATCTCCACTATGGGGATGAACGGGTTCGATCCCCATACCCGCCTTTTTCTTATTTGTAATAGATTTATTTTTGTCGTAGTGTGGTTAAGAAAGGGTTATCTGAATTTTTAGCCACCGACATAGAATTTAAAATTTAAAACTTATGAGATTAATTGCTTTAGTATTGCTCTTGCTAAGTATGACCTTTTCATTTGCTTTACCCGCGAAGGCTGTAACTTGTAGCGATTATTACGGACATGAAATTTGTATTCTCAATATCAAGCGTAGTGCTAAGAGATATTGGAATTATAGGACAACTATCAGTATTGATGGGAAGAAACAGCCGAGAGAAATTTATAACTGTCGTAGCGAATACAAAATTCAACAAAATGGCAAAATTGTCAGATTTAAAGAAGATGGTGTGGGTAATTTAATCTGTAAGTTTTTTAAGAAGTAGTTGGTATTATCTGTTTGATCGCGGTAGTTTTGAATAAATTAAACCGCAAAGACGCAAAGGGCACTGAGGGAAGAAATAGAGATATAGAAATTTTATTTGTTCTGTGCGACGAGTATACAGGCAAGAATAAAGACGGTAAAACCTACATAGCTAAATACAGTTATCCAATCTTGCCAATTTGGGGGAAGTATTAAAGATGCCTCGTTCATTGGTAGAAGTGAAAAATAAATTTGAGTGACTTTTCTATTTTTAATTTAAATTGGAAATGGTCACTATAGTCAATTTTTTTGCCATTTACTATGCTTATCTAAGAATAATTTTTATCTAAATCCCCCGGAAAATTACAATTAAACAACATCTAAGCTGTTTTTTCATCAACATCTAAAGCTTCTACCTCATTACCCGAAAGCAATTCTTGAAACGAACGTTTTCCCTTTTTCAAAAAAGTATCTAATTCAGTTTTCACTTCTTTTCTATAAAAAGCACACATCGGTTCCCAAATATCCGAACGTTGGGGAACTACAGCTAATGTTGAAGTCGGAATTTGTGGAAGTTTATTTATCCAATTTTGCAGAATTCCTACATCTAATAAAGGTAAATCACAAGCAAGTAATAATATCCAATCAGCGTAAATTTGTGATATCCCTTCAGATAAACCATTAACTGGCCCTTTTCCACATTGAGTTTCAATTAGATAATTACAATCTGGCAGCAGAATTTTTTGATAACTTTCAGCACAAGGTGTCAAAATATAAACTTGTTCGGTGCAAGTAGCAGCAACTTGATAAACCCTTCGTAACATCGGCGTACCTTTGTAGGGTACCAGTGCTTTATCTGTGCCCATGCGAGAACTTTTTCCACCAGCGAGGATTAAGGTGGCGATTGGGAGATGGGGAGAGGTAGAGAGAGGGAAATGGGGGGATGGGGTGATGGGGGGATGGGGAGATGGGGGAATGGGGAGATAATTTTTTCTCACAACTAATAGCTAACCACTAATCACTAACTCATAGCAACCCAAATTCCTGAAGTGCTGGATAAAAGTTATTATTTTCATGGCTGGGGCGGCTAAGTTTTATTAATGCGAAACGCTGTAATGGCGCAAGTTGTTTCCATTGTTCGATTGTAATATTAACCCCACATTCTACCGCTTTTGCTTGTGTTGTTTGAGGAATCTCTTTTTCGTTCATCCAAGGGGGATTCTCTTCTATTGTCAGTTCGCTTGCGGGGCTTCCTGTTTTTTCAATAATCAATTTTTGCAAAGATTCTCGATATTTTTGACATTCAGCAATACTCGTACATGGCATTTCAACTAAAGTTTGACGCTCTTGTTCTGTAAATTGATGCCAGTGAGATAATTTCAGTTTGACTCCGCAGTTGTCGAGTTTGAAGCGTACTTGCATGGGAATGCAGCGTAAGTTATCTACAAAATCGCTTTCAAATTCAAAAAAATAATTCATTTGACTATTTGGTTATAAAGTTACCAAATCAAAAAGTTTTTCAGCGCTTTTTCTATGTGAAAATATAACTATATTAGCTTCGCAATAGTTTTTCAGCATGTATATAAGTACTACCTAAGCAGCAGAAATTTTAAATATATCAACAGCTAGAGTCCGGTATTTATTAGCTCAAGGTAGAGTTGAAGGAGCTTATAAAGTTGGAAAAATTTGGGTGATTCCATTATTTGAAGGAAAACCCATTATTAGTCGAGGTAGTCGCGGTCCAAAACCTAATGGGTTAGACGAGACCCCGCAAAAACAGTTATCCATGTGAATAAACATTCAATTGCACAAAATAAAAAGCTAAAAGAACCAAAACCGGTAATTACCGTCAAACACCTCAATAGCAATACCTACGGTCATTCGGTAAAGATATATGGTCCTTGCGATTTATCAACCTGAAAAACCGTTAGGTTGTGGTGCTGCACTTTGGGTTCAAACTCATTCAAGAGTGGAATTAAAACGTAAAAATTATCAGAATTTAGAAACAAAAGTAGATAGTTGTTTGACATTCTCCCCACGCCTGAAGGCTGGGGGATTCTTAACTCACAGGGAGCGTAACCGCTTTACCCTCATTAAGCATCTTGACCGTATGCCCTACGGCTGCAAGTCCTCTAATTAGAACTACTTGAGCGGCTGCAACATCCCTATCGGTTTGATAGCCGCAATTATCACATTTATGAACCCGTTCAGCTAATGTTTTTTTACCTGTTTCATGCTGACAATTAGGACATATTTGAGAAGTTTTTCGAGCATCAACTTTTTGAAAATAAACGCCGCGTTTAAAGCAAGTTTGTTCAAGAATGTTAAAAAATTGTCCAAAACCTGCATCTAAGCAATGCTTACCTAACATTCCTCTAGACAAACTAGCAAGGTTTAAATCTTCTACAAATATCATCCCTACGTTGTCACACAATTTATGCGACAGCTTTCTATGCCAGTCTTTACGACAATTAGCAACATATTCATGTAACTTAGCAACTTTTCGTACTGCTTTTAACCAATTATTCGAGCCAAAGCGCTTTCTACTAACACGTTGTTGCGCGGCAATAAAGCGGGAGGAGAATCCACACCGCTTTTTGCCTTAGCAATTTAAGCTTGCGTTGTGCGTCAACAAAAAACCTCGGGCGCTTGATTAAAAGACCACTAGAAGTTGCAACCATTGATGTTAGGCCTACATCAATTCCTACACCTTCACCGTGGGGCATTGGTTGAGGTGGATTTACATCCCATTGAACAGTCAGCATTACATACCAACCAGAAACACGCCTTACGACACGTGCTTGTTTTTCAACGCCGCCATCAGGAATGGAACGAGATTGTCTTAATTTTACTTTTCCTATTACGGGTAACTTAATACATCCATTTTGTAATGGATTTTTACCTAATTGAGGAAACGAAAAAGATCGCATCCGTCCAGCTTTTTTAAATCGTGGGAACCCATAATTTCTCTCCCACATTGATACAAAAGCTTTTTCAAGTCGTCTCAATGTCTGCTGCAAAGATTGAGCATTTACTTTACCTAAATACTCGTTACCTTTTCGTGCAGCAGTTAAAGACTTACATTGAGATGCAAACGTTGGACGTGGTGCGTCGGCAGGAATAATGTAACAACGCTTGATGCTACAAGCTTTAATCTGACATGACCGGGATTTATACCAGTCTTTACGTTCAGCTAAAGCATTGTTATAAACTCTACGATTAGTCTCTAACCATTCCTCAAAAATATTTATTTGATTTCTAGTTGGCTTTAGTTTGAATTCGTAAGTCAGATTAAACACTTGCATCACCTCCTTATTACATTATACATATAATTCAAAAAATCGTCCACTGCTTTTTAGGTTTAACTGGGAATAAATTCCCGCAGCGGGCACCCCCATAATTAGGGCTTGCTGAAAAAAAGCGAAAGTAATCAAAAATAAGGGTTTGAGGCCGTCTTTATGCTTTCTAAGTGCAAGATATAACTTATCCTCGTTCAAAAAACCTTGCACTTTTAGTCAACTTGGCCAAAAATACAATCTTGTTTTTCCCCCCTGCCCCCTTGCCTTGTCAAAGAAAACTTATTCAGCAAACCCTAATTAGAAATTAGGGGCACTGTGCGCGGTTCCGGTAGTTAACGCTGCTTGATTTCTAGTGATTAACTTTCACAATTTATGATTTGAAACTGACACCTCGACAAATTCAGAATCAGGTGATGGTTTCTGATGAAATAATTCTTGTGAAGCAAAAGGGAAATCACTAACTTTCACAAGTTGCACCGCACAAGCTTTAAGTTCTGGTTGTAAAGATATTGGACAAGCTTGAGGATGAGTAAGGCTGTTGGCTTCGGCATCGTCAGCCCACAAAGCCCCCCAGTGCATGGGAACGAAAACAGTTTTGGGAGCTATTGCTTTAGTTACTTTTGCCCGAAATTTTGCTTTTGAGCGACGCGATCGCACTTCTACCCAATCGTCTTCTGCAATTTCTAATTGAGCTGCATCCCGGGGATGAATTTCTATGAAAGGATGGGGATGCATTTTAACGATTTTCTCTATTCTTCCCGTGCGGGTTTGAGTATGCCAGTGACCGTATAATCTCCCAGAGGTGAGAACAAAGGGATACTCATCACAGGAGGGTTCTGCTAAACCGCGAGAATGATAAGCCGCGAATCTGGCCCTACCGTCTGGGGTATGGAAGCGTAAATCTGTATAGAGACGCTTTCCTTGAAGTGGTTCTTTTTCGGTAAAACCTTTTAATAAAGATGACCAGAAACCCGAATCGTTTTCCTCTATTTCTATATCTGCTTTTTGCGGATCGTACCATTGCATTGGACCGATATGTGCTAAATTTTCGTGACTAATTTCACCCATATCGCAAGGGCGATGGCGGGTTAATTCCACGAATTCGGCATGAACTGCGGCTGCGTCTGCAAAGGTAAATTTATCGTCAAAACCAAGACGACGACCAACTTCTGCGAAGATTTCCCAATCTGCTTTAGCAACACCCGGGGGTTCGCGAAATTTAGGACACAAGGTAACAACTCGTTCTGAGTTTGTCATGGTTCCAGTTTTTTCGCTCCATTGGGCTGCCGGTAACAAAATATGAGCGTAAGCAGAAGTTTCAGTTGGATAATAAGCGTCTTGATAAATAGTGAAGGGAGATTTCAGTAAAGCTGCTTTAGTTCGCTGCAAATCTGGCATACTTACTGCTGGATTCGTGGCTGCAATCCATAGTAAATCAACTTCACCAGTTTCCAATCCAGTTATCATACTCCAAGTATCGCGGCCGGGTTGGTGAGAAATTTGACCAGGATTCAAACCCCAAATTTGTTCTACCTCAGTGCGATGTTGGGCATTTTTTACCGAGCGATATCCGGGAAGAATGTGAGCTAAACCTCCGGCTTCTCTACCGCCCATTGCATTGGGTTGTCCAGTCAGTGAAAATGGGCCGGATCCTGGTTTGCAAATACTTCCACTCATCAAATGCAGATTAATCAAGGTACGCACTTTTGCCGTACCTTCGGAAGATTGATTAATACCCATAGAAAACAAAGACAAAACTTTCTTGGATTCAGCCCAGTAACGCGCAGCTTGTTCGAGTTGATCGATTCCAATACCGCATTTTTGTGAAACTTCCAATGGCTGATAGTCTTTGATTACTTCAGCGTAATTAGAGAATCCTTGAGTGCATTCATCGATAAATAGACTATCAATAGCACCCCAACGCATTAATAAATGAGCAATACCGTTGAGTAAATCGATATCCGTTCCAGGATTAATTGCCAAATGTAAATCGGCAACTTCCGCTGTCTTCGTGCAACGAGGATCGACAACTATCATTTTGACATTGCGATCGCGTTTATGATGCTTCCGCAAACGATTAAAAACAATCGGGTGACACTCGGCGGTATTAGTACCAATTAAAAAAGCGCAATCGGTTAATTCTAAATCGGAATAACAACAAGGTGGCCCGTCAGCACCAAAACTTTGCGTATAACCTGCAACCGCAGAAGACATACACAAACGGGAATTAGCATCAAAATTATTAGTCCCCAAACAACCTTTGATCAGCTTTTGGGCAATATAATAATCCTCAGTTTGAAACTGACCGGAACCATACATACAAATAGCATCCGCACCTTTACTTTGGCGAATGTAATCAACGCGTTCAACGATTTTATGAAAAGCTTCATCCCAACTCACTCGGCGAAATGATTCTGACAAAGAATCTCGCATCATAGGGTATTTAAGACGATTTTTATCAAGTGATTCCGCAACAGTAGCCCCTTTAACGCAAACCATACCCTTAGATGAAGGATGACTTTTATCGCCAACTACCTTCCAAATCGGATTACCTTGACTATCTCGATGAGTTGCACGCCCTGATGCTGCCGGAGGAAAAACTTCTAAACCGCAACCAACACCACAATAAGGACAAAGAGTTTTAACGGAGTCAGACATATTTTAGTATATGATATTAAATCTTAAAAAATGACCCTGTGAAATAATGCTTTAAAAATATTTTGACAACATTTTATTAATATCATACATTTAAATATAACTTTTATATATAATCATAAAATTGCAAATTTTAATGATTTCAATTAATACAACCAATTTATTAATTTAGTACACAAAATAAAAAAAATATGGTTTTATTCTCTGCTATATTTGGAAATATTGATTATTTTTTGTAAAAATAAAAAGCTTCAATTTCCCCTCAATTCGAGTACCGAGAGCGTAAACTTCTGCAAAACTTTGCGTTCAATAAAATATTTAAACTCAAAATAAATACTTTTCCTCCTATCAATCAAATGTAGAAAAAGGAACCGATAAAAAATGCATCGTTTATCGATTCCTTAAGTCAAGGGTTCCCATAATAATTTTTTTCTTCTAAAAAAAATCTTATGGGTGCCCGTCAACCAAAAATAGAATTTCTATTTATGAATTCCCTTGGGTTCGATTACCATTTCAGAGTAATCTTCCTCACCTTCATGATGCTCTGCAAAAGAACCTGCAGGCTCTTTCAGGAAAAACCAGCACACGAAAGCAATTATTAAAGCCGCAATACCCATCATCTGGAAAAACACTGTATTCGACTGAGCGATAACCGCCGGAGTCTGTTCGCCACCACCACTCAACCATTCCGGTAACAAACTAAAAATAGTCAGATATGCAACCGCACCAACGTTACCATAAGCTCCAACGTTACCCGCAATTTGTCCCGTAACGCGACGTTTTACCAAAGGAACGATCGCGAATGTTGAACCCTCTCCAGCTTGCACAAAGAAGGAACAAGCCATAGTCAGCAAAATAGCCAAGGGTAACCACCAGCTACTATTAACCGAACCCATGATCATATAACCTATACCCATCCCAGCAGTCAGGATTGCCATGGTGTTTTTGCGGCTACCTAATCTGTCGGAAATGAAGCCACCACCAGGGCGAGATACTAGGTTCATGAAAGCATAGCTAGCAGCAATCGCTCCCGCTAAAGTCTTGTTTAAAGCAAAAGTTCCCTCAAAAAAGGCTGGAAGCATGGAAACCACAGCCAATTCCGAACCAAAATTGACTACATAAGTTAGTTCCAGAATCGCCACTTGAGAAAAGTTATAACGATCTTTTGCTGGATATTTTTTCTTCCCTGAGAGTAAATCTTTATTTACAACCCAACAGTTATAAGCCTGGAACAAATATAAAGCAGCTAATCCAGCCCAAACCAGAAAGAGGGTGCTATCGCCGTATAAACCAACCTTCTTCAAACGCCAACCTAGAAGCATCAAAATACCTGTCAGAGGTAGATTCATCAACAATAAGAACCAGAAATCGCGCACGCTGGTAACTTCCAAACCTCTAGCATTCTTAGGCTTTTGATAGACTTTTCCAGGAGGATGATCCTGTACATTGAAAAAATACAGAATTCCATACAGAGCCGCAACAATACCACTTCCTGCAATGCAAAAACGCCAGTTGAGTAAAGCTTCCCCAGTTGCTGGGTTAACTGCTCCGAAAGCTAACCAAGCACCAATTGTGGGTAGAGTTAGTGCCGCACCAGCCGAACCAAAGTTACCCCAACCTCCATAGATTCCCTCGGCTAAACCAATCTCTTTGGGAGGAAACCATTCTGCAACCATACGGATACCGATTACAAAGCCCGCACCTACAATACTTAGCGCCAAACGACTAATTACTAACTGCGTGAAAGTTTGGGCGGTAGCAAAGGCAATACAGGGAATCGCTGCATACATCAGCAATAACGTGTAGGTAATTCTGGGGCCGAATCTATCTAATAACATACCGATAATGATTCGGGCGGGAACTGTCAAAGCTACGTTACAAATCGCCAGGGTTCTAATCTGACTTACTTCTAAACCAAAGTCTGCTTTTACTTGGGTTGCTAGAGGAGCCAAGTTAAACCAAACAAAGAATGAGAGAAAGAATGCGAACCAAGTCATGTGCAGGATTTTATACCTGCCGCGAAAAGATAACAATTCTCCAAGCATTGACTAACCTCTTAATAGTTCGTGGTAAGAATTACTCTAAATTCAACAAATTAGATGAACGATTCCTTGACACATCCGATAATGTGTCATGGGAATGAAAACCTAAGTTTTATGCAGCGTGGCTTCTCGAAATTTCGGAATTACTTTTAAGCTTTGCCAATTCTAGGGAAGTAGGATTTGATTGATTATATTCGTTAACGTCATGATTTTGTGTATCATTATTTACGCTGTCATCGAATATAAATATTAATCAAAAATATATGCCGATTAATTGTTAGGAACTAATATTACTTTGGTTTTGCGCCGAAATCTTCTATCAATATACGCCTTAAGACAGTATTAAGGTCGTCACAAGGGATACCTTTTTGTACGCAAGTTCCTAATTGGGCATCTTTGCCTACTTTGCCTCCCATATATAAGTCTACGCCTTCAACCATCTTGCCATCTTTACGGACTTTTGTTCCCATGAGTCCGATATCGGCTACCTGGGGTTGTCCGCAGGAATTAGGACATCCTGTCCAATGGATTCTCACGGGTTTGGAGATATCCAATTCTGCATCCAATTGTCTCGCTTGCGCCAAGGCTCTATTTTTGGTTTCTACTAGGGCAAAGTTACAAAATTGAGAACCAGTACAAGATACTAACGCCCTTTCTAATGGTTGGGGTTTGATAGTAAATTTTTCTAACACGGGTTCAGTTAGGAAATCTTGCAAATAATCGTCAAGAATATTGGGAATAATTACATTTTGTTCGACAGTTAAACGAACTTCACCGCTACCATAAACTTCGGCTAAACGTGCGAAGTCGAACATATCTTGGGCGTAAAGCCTTCCTACGGGAACGTGGAAACCAACATAGTTTAACTCGGGTTGTTTTTGCTTGTAAACGCCTAAGCAATCACGTTTTTCCCAGTCAATTTCATCTGTTTCGGCAGCGGTTGCTAAAGTACGTCCAAATTCAAGTTCAACCATTGAACGGAATTTATCCATTCCCAACTCATCAATCAACCACATTAAGCGCGATTTTTGACGATTAGCACGGGAACCATTATCTCGGAAAATAGATAAAATTGCCCCACATAGATCGACAACATCATCGTTGGGAGGAACCCAAGCATTCAAAGGTATAGCACCTTCACAACGTTTAGCAGAGAAAAAACCACCTACCTTAACGTTAAACCCTAACTCTCCATCTTTATAAGCAGGAACAAAGGCAATATCGTTGATTTCAGCATGAACTGAGTTATCTCGTCCCCCTTCAATGGCAATATTGAATTTACGAGGAAGATTGGTAAATGCATAATTACCTTCACCATTGTTAGTGATCGTGTCTTGAACTTTCTGCACCAATTCACGGGTATCAATCAGTTCATCACCATCAATTCCTGCAAGTGGTGAACCAGTGATATTACGGACATTATCCATCCCCGACTGCATAGAAGTCATGCCCACAGCATCAAGACGGCGGAATATATCCGGTATATCTTCGAGACGTACTCCTCGTAACTGAATATTTTGACGAGTTGTAATATCGGCATTTCCATCAGCACCGTAACGCTGCACAATTTCGGCGAGTACGCGCAACTGACTGCTAGATAAAACGCCATTGGGGGTTCGCATCCGCAACATGAATTTACCTGGTGTCACCGGGCGATAGAAAACTCCCACCCATTTGAGACGATGCTCCAAATCTGACTTTTCCATCGCTTCCCAACCAATTTGGGCAAAATGCTCCAGTTCATCCTTAATGGCTAATCCATCTTTTTCGGCTTTTATTTTCTCAAACTTATTAAGAGTTCCAGGTTTTGCAGGTTGGTTAGTAGACACGGTTGGTTTATCTCAATGCTCCAAGGTTAACTGATAGAGATAGTTTACAAATACTGAAGCAATCGTGCAGTCACACAAGTTTTTTCTGCCCCCACACGATCGATAGGCGTGTTTCAATCTTTACTTCATTAAGTACTTATTTAATAAATGAATTGATTCATATTTTTGTATCAGTTGTAACTTTTTTATAGATTTCTCAAAATAAATTACATATTACGCATATATAAAATGCGTTTTCCGCATTTTATTCTCAAAACATAGTTAATAAAATGCTTATAAATACTCAAATTCGTGACAAGCTAGAAAAGAACAGCGTAAAATCAACACTCTTACTTATGTAATACGCAAATGTTAGAAAATCTTGATATGACTACTGGTGCTGCGGGTGAAGCGAATTGGATACTGGTTAACCAGCAGTTACAGGAGCTATTAGACAAAAAGGATACTGTAGAAGAGAATGAATTAGAGCAAGCTGTTGCGATCGCAATACAAATAATGACAGCGGGAGATTTTCAAACACGTTGGGATGTGGCGAAGATATTTCCCAAAATCGGAGAAAAAGCCATTCTCCCCTTGCTACAAATATTGGAAGATGAAGAAGCAGAGTTAGAGATTCGTTGGTTTGCGCTTCGCATCTTGGCAGAATTTAACGATCCTTACTTAGTCGTATCCTTGGTAAAGTTGCTCTCCCAGACACAGGAAGAAGAATTAGCCATCGCATCAGCACAAGCACTGGCAAAAATTGGTCAACCTGCTATTAGAGGTTTGATAGAATTACTCAAAGACGAAAAATCCAGATTATTAGCAGTAAAATCCCTAGCTCAAATTCGACGCTCGGAAATTATCGAACCTTTATTGAGTGTTGTTGATGATTCCATTGCAGAAGTAAGGGTTACAGCAGTAGAAGCCCTCAGTAGTTTTCATCAGAAGCGGTTAATTCCTGTATTTATTAAAGCTTTGCAAGATACATCAGCAGAAGTCCGTAAAGAAGCAATAATTGCTTTAAAAATACTTGCTGAATATAAGGAAGAGTTTGATTTAGTAAATCATCTCCAACGGTTGCTTTACGACATTAATTCAGAAGTACGTCAACAAGCAATATTAGCTTTGGGAGATATGAAAGATGAAGCAGCGATTAAAGCTTTATTTGATATTTTAAATTGTCATAATACTCCTTTATTTCTCAAACAAGAAGCTGTGCGTGCTTTAAATTGGAGTGGAACTTACTCAGCCCTGAACTATTTGGAAAATAGTCTTTACTCAAATGAAATCAAATTGTGTGAAGAAATTATTACTGTATTAGGAAGACAAGAATCAACAGAGTTGAAGTCATATGCTACCAAGGTTTTGATTGACTTTCTCAATAGCGATCGAGAAATAGCGCATCAGTTGCAATTTAAACAAGCGATCGCAACATCTTTAGGAGAATTAGGAGAATTAACTGCCCTCATTCACCTTGAAAAGCTAGCTTCTGATGACAATTCTAGGGTGAAATTACACGCAAAGGCTGCTATTAAGAAATTGACTAAAGTTTAAAAGTAAACCCGAACTTAATTACAGATAAACCAGAAATTGATATCTACCAACTTCTTAATTTGATTCTCATAAAATTACTTTATAAGTCCTATAAGAGAAAACTTAATTATATGAGAACGGGATTTGGTATAACAATTAAAGTATTTTCAGATCCAAGGAATATTTCGATCTAACCTGTATATTGAGTGTGCTAATGACTACATCTTTCTCGTTATTTATTCATAGGATTTATCTCAAGTTTCAACTTTTTAAATTTGATCGACATAAATAGTAATAAACGCGCAAATAAATATTAAAATATAAAATTCATCCAGGCGTGTAAATCCTCACCATGACCGCTACATCCCAATCCCCATTTTCTCCCGCAGAAATCGCCAAAGAAGGCATAAAACCCGAAGAATACCAAGAAATTGTCAGAAGATTAGGTCGTCATCCCAATAAAGCTGAATTGGGAATGTTTGGTGTAATGTGGTCAGAACATTGCTGTTATAAAAATTCTCGACCTTTATTAAAACAGTTTCCCACTACCGGAAAGCGAATTCTCCTAGGCCCCGGCGAAAATGCTGGTGTTGTAGACTTGGGTGATGGTTTACAACTGGCATTTAAAATCGAATCCCACAATCACCCCTCCGCAGTAGAACCCTTTCAAGGTGCTGCAACGGGAGTAGGCGGTATTCTCAGAGATATTTTTACCATGGGTGCGCGTCCCATTGCGGTGTTAAATTCACTGCGTTTCGGTAATTTAGAAGATGCCAAAACCCGAAGACTATTTAGTGGTGTGGTATCGGGAATTGCTCATTATGGTAATTGCGTGGGGGTTCCTACGGTAGGCGGTGAAGTCTATTTTGATAGCGCTTATTCTGGCAATCCTTTAGTAAACGTCATGGCATTGGGTTTAATGGAAACACCGGAAATTGTCAAATCCGGTGCATCAGGTATTGGTAATCCAGTGTTGTATGTTGGTTCTACTACCGGGCGCGACGGTATGGGAGGCGCGAGTTTTGCCAGCGCAGAATTAACAGAAGAATCTGTTGATAACCGCCCTGCAGTGCAAGTTGGCGAGCCTTTTTTAGAAAAATCCTTAATTGAAGCTTGTTTGGAAGCCTTTAAGACGGGTGCGGTAGTAGCAGCGCAAGATATGGGTGCGGCGGGTATATCTTGTTCCACTTCCGAAATGGCTGCCAAAGGTGGTGTGGGTGTGGAATTCGATTTAGATAAGATTCCCAACCGCGAAACCGGAATGATTCCCTACGAATATTTACTCAGCGAATCTCAGGAAAGAATGTTATTTGTTGCTGAAATTGGCAGAGAACAAGAATTAATTGATATTTTTGTACGTTGGGGACTTAATGCAGTAGTCGCAGGAAAAGTAATAGAAGAACCCATTGTACGGATTCTTTACCAAGGAAAAATCGCAGCAGAAATACCCGCTACAGCCTTAGCAGAGAATACCCCAATTTATCACCGAGAATTATTAAAAGAACCTCCAGAATATGCCCGCAAAGCTTGGGAATGGACTCCAGATTCTTTACCAGCTTGTACTCATGAAGGCATTGAAATAAAGGGGGAATGGCAAACCTGGAATGATATTCTTTTGACTTTACTTGATACCCCCAGCATCGCTTCAAAACATTGGGTTTATCGTCAATACGACCATCAAGTGCAGAATAACACCGTCATGTTACCCGGTGGTGGGGATGCCGCGATTATTCGTTTACGCCCGGTTGGGGGAGAGGAGGAGATAGGGAGATGGGGAGATGGGGAGATAGGGAGAGAAGAAACTTCCAATCCCCAAAAAGGCGTTGCGGCAACGGTTGATTGCAATTCCCGTTATGTTTATCTCGATCCTTACGAAGGTGCTAAAGCTGTGGTGGCCGAAGCTGCACGCAATCTTAGCTGTGTGGGTGCACAACCGGTGGCAGTGACAGATAACCTCAATTTTGGTAGTCCAGAAAAACCGATTGGTTATTGGCAGTTAGCAGAAGCTTGTCGGGGTTTGGCAGAAGGTTGTCAAGAATTATCTACCCCAGTAACTGGAGGAAATGTCTCTCTTTACAACGAAACTTTTGATTCCCAAGGTAATCCCCAACCAATTTACCCGACTCCCGTTGTGGGAATGGTGGGGTTGATTCCCGATTTAAACAAAATTTGCTCTCAAGCTTGGATCTCGCAAGGCGATATAATTTATCTTCTCGGTTTACCAATTCAATCCCAAGTCGAACTAGGAGGCTCGGAGTATTTAGCTACCATCCACGATACTGTCGCAGGAATTCCTCCAAGGGTTGATTTTGATTTAGAACGTCGCGTACAACAAGCTTGCCGCGAGGGAATCCGTCAAGGTTGGCTGCGTTCCGCTCATGATTGCGCTGAAGGTGGAATTACTGTAGCCCTTGCCGAATGCTGTATTAAAAGCAAGCTGGGAGCCGAAATAAAATTAGAATTACCAGCAAGCAATTCCCAAAGATGGGATGAAGTACTCTTTGGTGAAGGTGGAGCAAGAATTATTGTTTCAGTTGCGTTAGCCGATCTTGAAATTTGGGAATCCTACTTACGAGAACAATTAAACGACAATTGGCAAAAACTTGGCAAAGTTGAGAAATCCCAAACTGATTTAAGGGTATTCACCATTGATAATAAAACTTTAATAAACGTTACGATAGAAAATGTAAGCAATCGCTATCATCAAGCAATTAGTGGGCGTTTAGCTTCAAATCAACAGTTCAGCACTCAACTGACAATTGAATATCTGGCAACTCAAAATTAGTATCAGTGAGCATAAATACTGTACAGTGGTAAATAGAAGGGTAAGATTTAATTAAAATTAATCTTAATATCCAAATTCACAATCCCAGTGGCTTGACAGGCACCCTTAATTTTTTTTCTTCAAAAAAACTTTTAAGGTAACCCTTGACATCATCATCAGGAGCATAGCTAGAATGATTACCCAAAATTCCAAAGCCGTCACTTCGGATCAATACGCCAAAACTAATAGCAATCCAATTAATCAAAATGAACTTCCCGACAAGCAAGAAGAAGCTTGCGGCGTTTTTGGCGTTTATGC
>JBHJJJ010000204.1:0-17837 GCA_050042755.1 Rivularia sp. (in: cyanobacteria) | reverse complement strand
GTCTTGCAAAGCAACGGCAAAGATGTACATAATTGAATGGTCCAGGGTTTCCCGAGTGGCTTTGGGGTTCATCTTCTGCGGATCTCCCGAACCTGTACCGATGACATAATGGGTTTGATGGCTTCCGTGGATGACAATTTCTTTAATCTTCTCGAAATCGTCAATTTTTTCTCCCATGCGAAATGCTAAATCAATTAGTCCTTGAGCTTGATACTCGGCAGAATGCTCCTTGGTATAAGATTCGAGAATTGCTCGCTTGGGTTCCCCTGGTTCTGGGAGCGGTACTTCATATAACGCATCCGCTCCGCTTAAAATCCACGCAATAATACTGTCTTCACCTTCGTAAATTGGCGATGGCGCTCCCTCTCCCCGCATACAGCGATCGACAGCTTCTAAGGCATTTTTACCAGCATAGGCAGGAGCATAGGCTTTCCAGCTTGAAATATCCGCCTTACGAGATTGTCGGGTTGTAATTGTGGTGTGGGCTGCCTGCTGGATGGCTTGATAAATTGTTTCTGTATTGAGCTTTAGCAGAGTACCAATTCCAGCAGCTACAGAGGGTCCCAAATGCGCGATGTGATCTATTTTGTGTTCGTGGAGACAAATTCCTTTCACCAGATCGATCTGAATTTCATAGCCCGTTGCAATGCCACGAATCAGATCTGCTCCACTAGAAGCGCATTGTTGAGCCACTGCCAAAATTGAGGGAATATTATCTCCCGGATGGGAGTAATCAGCAGCATGAAAAGTATCGTGAAAGTCTAGTTCCCTGACTGCTACACTATTAGCCCATGCTGCCCATTCTGCGCTTACGGTCGTTTCTGGGGGAACGCCAAATATTGTCGCACCTCCACTGCGTAAATGATCTAAGGCTTGAGCACGGGCTGTTTGGACTGAATGATAGTTGAGGGCTGCACAGGCCGCAGCAGCATTGTCTATAATGCGATTGATAATCATCTCAACAACTTTGTCCTCAAGGGCAACAGGATCGGATGCGACGGCGGCAATTTTCCAGGCAAGCTGTTCTTCTTTGGGAAGATATTCTTTAGATGGATAGGTTCGGACTTGATGAATTTTCACGATTTTTTTCGAGTACCACTAGGTTATTAAAAGGATCAGTATCGCAATGCACCACCATTAACGTGAATCGTCTGACCCGTGACGAAACTCGCTGCGTCTGAGGCTAAGAAGACACACATATTGGCAATCTCTTCAGGCATTCCCAAACGTCCTTGAGGGACAGTGGCAATCTTTTTTACAGTTTTCTCATCAGTGGAGCTACCGAGAGTCGTATCTATGAGTCCGGGAACAATATGATTGACTGTAATTTTCTGTGGGGCAAGTTCGACAGCTAAAGCTCTAGTCAGACCTAGTGCCCCCATTTTCGAGGCACAAACGTGAGACCATTCGGTGCGACCTATAAAAGCATTCAGCCCCGATACATTAATAATCCGACCCCAGCCAGTGGCTATCATACTGGAAACGACAGCTCGAGAACAGAAAAAGGGACCGTCCAAGTTGACTGCGAGAACGCTGCGCCACTCCTCTGTTTTCATCTCGGTTAGAGGGCGCGATCGCCGCAGTCCGGTATTATTCACCAGAATATCAATTTGACCGAACTCGTCCAAGATCTTTTTCACCATGGCCTGGACTTGGATTTCGTCACCAACATCAGCTAACACCGGGATCGCCTTTACTCCTAAAACTTCCACCTCCTTTGCTGTAGATTCAGCCTCTTGAAGACTGGTGCGTGCATTGATGACTACAGAAGCGCCTTGTCGTGCAAATTCGAGAGCGATCGCCCGACCGATATTTCGGCTCGATCCAGTCACCAGTGCAACTTTACCGTCTAAATTTATTTGAGTCATGCTTCAAATATTAAAAATTTATTGGTGTGAAATAACCTTGTCTTAAGTATTTCTTGATTTGCCGATCTGCTGCTTTAAAAGCTGGCATTCCCTTGTACTCGCCAGCGACAACATGAGCATTGGTATCGGCACTGCCCAAAAATGACTCCAGGGTTGCTAGATGTTCCTCAATTTCTGAAATTGTTGGCGAAAAGACCAAATTTATTGATTCCAACTGTTTGGGATTTATCAACTTTTTGCCAGTAAAACCAAACATATGACGAGACTGTTGTGCTTCGCTACGAGAACTTTGTGGATCGTTAAATTTGGCAGAAACACTGTCAAATAAGGCCAGCCCATTTTTTTTCGCCGTGAGAGCAATAATGCCTAAAATCTGTTGAAAAAGAGGACTCTCGCAGGTAGAAATTCGCTCTACACCTATATCAGTAGACATATCACCGATGCCAAAACCCAGCGCATCTCGGTCTTTTCTCAGAACCCTAGCAATGTCGTCTATGGCATTCAGACCAGCAAGTGTCTCAATTGTAATAATGTAATTCTTATCTTCTCCAATTACTTCCATTAATTGGGCAATCTCAGCACCTGATTCTCCTTTCGGAATAGTGATGGAATCAAAGGGAAACTCAGTAATCGCTTTGATATCCTTGTCTAATTCCTTGGGATCGTCAGTATTAATTCTCACGATATACTCAACGGTTCTCGGCTTGGGCGGAATTTTGCCAATACTATCTCTTGCCACTTGCTTCTGTTCAAGGGGTATACTATCCTCTAAATCCCAAATAAAACCATCTGCCGGAATTTCATCATTACCAATTTTCTCCAGATATCTAGGCTTATTAAGAGGAACAAACAAATGAGACCTTCTTTTGAACTCTGTCTTAAATTGACAACTACAGCTATATTCCTTAAGATGCTTATAAACATTTTCACATAAATTGAACCGATATTCCTGCAATTTAAAATCAAGAGTAAATTTTTCCATCACACTTTCTTTCTGAAACAAGCAGCAATTTCTAAATTTATCATAATTCTCAAGAGTTATGCCGATTATATGCAATATGTAAAGCATTTTGTGGCATTGCAGAGTAGAAACATTAATTCAGTAAACCAAAAATTTTGTTGGCGTTGCTGATTGAAAGCATGAATGAGTCTTACCTAAAGGCACAAAACCTCAAAAAATCGTTGTTCAATCATGCCGAAAATGTAAATTCATACCCGGATTCAGCAACGTCATTTTTTTTAATAAAACAAAAACTGTTTTTCTATTTGTATCCGAAGGCTGAAATCCTTATTTTCACCTTCGTCCTCAAAAGTTTGTGGTTTACTGTGATTAGGGCGATTAGCTACACGAATCGCCAAAGAACCTAATTTTATTCCAGAAAAACAAAAAACCGGATACCTTCGCGATACCCGGCTATCTTGATTACAATCTTGCTTAGAGCAATTGACTAATCACTCATTTCCCTAAATTCATGATTCTGATGCTGATGCTGATGATTTCTAGGACAACTTTGTAAATCTTGGCTCATCAAATTCTGACTTACTTCTTGTAAAGACTCATCTACAGGTTTTAAACCAATCCAACTATCAATAACTTTAGCATCGAAACCGACTTCACCGCGATAACCAACTTGAATTAAAGGACGACGAATTAACAAGGGTTCGTCTAACATTAATTTTAGAGCCGTATCGGCATCTATTTTTTCCGGTTCTACCTCACCAGATTTTACTTTAGGCGCGGAGCGATTAAACCATTCCGATACAGGGCGATTGCCAAAAAACCAGCGCAAACGCTCTTTAGTCCAATGCTCTTCTAATAAATTATGTGCCTCTACTTGATGCCCTGCTGCGGTTAATAGAGTTTTTTGTTTGGTATTATTTCGACATCCTGTTTTTTCGTAGAAAATTACCTTTGCCATAAAAATCTCCGTATCAGTTAACAGTTAACAGTGAACAGTTATCAGTTATCGCTATTGTTCATAGATAATTGATAATTGTTCATTGTTCATTGTTCATTGTTCATTGTTTACTCAAAAATTCTTTGCAGTATGATGAACTGTGTCAAATTCAAAACGTTCTTTTGATGTAGTTTCGCCGTATAAATTAAAAGTAACAGTTGGTTCGTCACTCACTGCTTCTACACTATGAATTGCACCCGGTGCGAAACTAATAATATCTCCAGGAGTTAAAACAAGTTCTCCTGCTGTTTCAATTTTGTCTGGATATTCTGCTGTTGGATTTCGCTTCCAAATGGTATTTTTTTCTTTTCCTTTTAATATCGCGACAATTCCCCAAGTTCCATGATTGTGAATATTGGATTGTATCCCTGGTGTAAAGGTTACAGTTTGTACTGTAAAAGGAAAACCCAATTCATCATATAAGAGTTTAACAGAGGTTCCACTTTTAGAATTAGGTTCTGGATGTTGACTTCTTACCCAATAAGAATTAACCAGCAATCGTCTTACTAGTTGACGAATTTTTGCTAGATAATCGTTTTCATCTAATTCTTTTCTGAGAATATCTTCTAGTTCGGTGAGGAATCTATAAAGACGATAATTCTCGGTAATTAAATCCCATGCTCTTACAGATTTACAGTTTTGGTATTCACCATTTTTACTTACAAGCCAGTCTTTCCCTTGCATAAATTAGCAACAGTAAATATTTATCAGTGAAGCATTTTAACCATATAGCTTCACTGTTTTTTAGTTAGATTTAGCAATATAATTTAATCCTATTAAGACTTACGCAACTGGCATATTCTCTTTGTAGGGTGCTGTGACACTTAATTAAATTATCAAGGCAGTTATAAGGGCTTTACTGTCACGCACCATCCGAGTCTTGTGACGCTTGCGTAAGTCCTGCCTATTTAATTTTAACTCTGAATTATTCAAAAAAAATGTGTAATTTCAATATAAAATTTAATTATAATAATGTTTAACTATTACTTAGATTGATACTAGCCTGATTAAAATAATTCATCATTAATATATAGTTAATTATTCATGACTTGTTATTCATTCATCTTCCTCTGGTGGATGTGTTAAGATATCAAATAATATTCCGGCACCAAAATCATTTTTGTCATCAACTTCTTTAACTTTGATACATATCTCTTTAGCTTTATCTGTTTCTCCTAACTTAGCCAATACTAGTCCAGAAGCAGCGTAAGCATTTAAATATAGCCGGATATTTGCTTCTTCTTTGCGCTTCATTAATACTGATTTTAATTCTTCCCAATTACTAGGTAAATTTTCGTTTTTATTGACTTCTTCTACAACTTTTTCTGCTATTTGTAGTGCCATTGGATAATTCTGTTTGTAATAAAAATATCTATATGCTGCGATTAAAACATCTGTATTATTTCGTGTTTTAGCTAAAGCTTGATTAATATATTTTTCTGAGGAGGAAGTGTTTTCCCAATTTTCTGCCGCCAATATCAATAGCTGTTTGATATCTTCGGGTACTTTGAACCAAGAGAATTGTTCTGTGTCTTGCATGGCTTTTGAGTGAGGGGATGGGGAGATGGGGAAAAGGGGAGATGGGGAGATGGGTAAAAGGGGCAGAATTTTTAATTTATAACTTTTAATTCTTAATTCCTCACTCCTAACTCCTCACTCCCCGTGCCTATTCTTTAAAATTTGGTGAGAATATAAAGCAGTGTAAAGAGAACGATCCAGATGATATCTACAAAGTGCCAGTAGATTTCTGCCATCTCTATTCCGGTGTGTTTGGTATCCGAATAATGTCCGGTGCGACGGGAACGCCACAAGACACCTAAAATTAACAAGACTCCGATGAAAACGTGTAAACCGTGGAATCCTGTCATTAGGTAAAAACAGTTTGAGAATACATTGGTAGTCAGTCCGTATCCTAAAGAAAGATACTCGTAAACCTGACCTAGTAAGAAAATTATTCCCATGAATGCAGTAATTTTATACCATTTCCGCATTCCTTTGACATCATTATTCTTAATGGCAGCATCGCCGAAGTGAATCACGAAACTACTTGATACTAGAATGATGGTGTTAATAGTAGGCAGTAATAACTCTACTTCCGTTCCTTCTGGAGGCCAAGTTTGAGTTGTTCCACGATAGAATAAGTATGTAGCGAAAAATCCGCCAAACATTAAGGATTCCGAGATTAGGAAAGTTATTAATCCCAAAACTCGTAAATCTGCGTGTTCTTCATGGTGTACTGGAGTATTTTCTGTGGCGATCGCCATTTTTTATCACCTGTTAAATATTTTGGATTTTAGATTTTAGATTTTGCGGAAAGTTGAGCCAGTCCGTTGCGGAGGAACACGCACCGTTGTAGGAACTGGCGTTGGGGTGTAGATTTTCTTCCCCCAAAACGCATCCTCGACAGATTTTAGATTTCGCTTGTATAAATCCAAAATCGCAAATCCAAAATCTAAAATTGGTTTAAGTTTTAACCAGCTTAAGCGGTTGCTTCTGTTGATACTTCTGGAGATTCGCTTTCGGTAGTGCTACCGTATGCGTAAGGGCCATGAGTTACAATGGGTAATTCTTCCCAGTTTTCAATGGCAGGTGGAGAGGTGGTTGTCCATTCCAATGTCATCGCATCCCAAGGATTATCACCGGCTTTTTCTCCAGCCATCCAACTCCAAATAACATTTATGGTGAAAGGAATTACCGATATTGCCAATAGGTAAGCACCATAAGTACAAATCACATTGATAGCTTCAAATTGTGGATCGTACATTGCTACTCGGCGAGGCATTCCTTGCAATCCCAATTCGTGCATGGGTAAGAAGGTTAAGTTGGTGCCAATGAAGGTGAGTACAAGGTGAATTTTACCCAAGGTTTCATTGAGCATCCTTCCAGTCATTTTAGGAAACCAATGGTAAATCCCTGCGTAAATACCAAATACGGAACCGCCAAACAAGACGTAGTGGAAGTGTGCGACTACATAATACGAGTATGTTTTCAGTCGCTCAAACTCTTTACTAGAAAGGCTTTCAGGAATTGTAAAAATTTGTTTACTAATTTTTGACTTATTCGAGTATGCCAGAATCTATAAAAGTCAGTCGAAAGAGTAAATTCAATTAGTAAATTGATGGACTAATGGTTGACTAAAAGGTAAGGATTAAATTAAGTCTGTAAATAAGTTAACAAAAAAGTCAAAAAATGCAAAATAATAACTAATAATTTTGGGAAGATATTTTGTCAAAACTGACAGCTTTTTATCTTGATATTTTGCATTAATAATTCACAAGACTGTTGTAGAGAATCTAGTAAATTTGAATAATCTTATACGAGCGGGGTTTTACCATCTGCCATCTCTTTAATAATCACCCGCAACAATTTCGATCTATCCGCATCAGTTACTAGGGCTGTAATCTGCTCTGCCATTAAAGTAGCACCGCACCACACGCTCTACTTTCTGACTTTTTATATTTTTTCGCAATGTGGTACAAAAAATAATTATATTTTTCGTGAGCGGTTGCCTTCAAAGCTATCTTTCATTTTTAGTTTTCAGTTCTTACTTTTATATCAAAGTGGTGCGGGTGATGCGGTATTCCTATCAGCATATAGGTTTCGTAATTCTGAAGTGGTGCGATAATGGTGCGGGTGTGGTGCGGGTAGGTTGATAAATCAATTTATTTCTAACGTTATAAATAGCGATTCCTATGTAACCATTTTCGCAGGCTGCGATAAGCCGCTCACGCATGCGCTTCGCGATCGCACTTTGAAGGCTGGCTTCACCAATCGCTAGTTAGATGTGTTGCTGGCTAGGGATTTCATCTTTTCCAGAAGAAGTTGACTTTTTGTTTCAATCATTGCATCGCACCAAGGGGAAGCTTCTTCTTCCTTGGCTATAGCAATTATCAAATCTCCGACATCTTTATATATATCTATAAGCTGTTGGTATATGGCAAAATAGTCCCATGTTTGGTCGCCAGGAGCGGCACCTAAATTAAAAATTTGAAATAGTGTAGCAATACGTACAAAATCTGCTACGCTTAATCCCCTTAATAGGGCTGCTTCAGCTATTGCTTCTGATTCTTGAGGACTTGACCAAAAAGTTAATTTCTTTGTTCTCCTCTTTCCTTCTGTCATAATTCCTCTTTTTAAGAATAATAGTATAGATTGTACACTTCTAGAGGGGTTGATGGGCAATAACCATTACTAGCTGCAAAAAGGCTGAAATGCTTACTGCAACTGAGACAACACCACTACTTTACCAGTGTATTACCACCTTTTATTTGAAAATAAAAAGATATCGAAAAGGTGAAAAAGCGGTTTAAGTAGTGCGATTTAACTTAAATTAGCGCGGGTGCTACTTAGTTCTACTGTTAATAATCAAAAAAATCTGAAAAAAAATATAAAACTATCTGGATAATACACCTCCAGAGGTGTATACTATTATTGTGAGGTCAAAATACACTTCACATAAAAACAAAGCTCGCCGGGGACGAGGGAAGAGATTCCTCTCTGAGACAACATAGGTGTGCATTGAAACATATTTTGCATCGTAGATCAAAGTCTGGAGCGATGCTTATCAAGTAAAAAATATTTTCGTGTTTACAACATGGCGCACAGTTGTTGTGTACTTTGTTATTACGCGACACTAAAAACGTAAATTAATTGAGGCTTTGACAACAATAAGTAAAAGGCTTTCTAGCAGTTCAATGCCGCATTGTTGTATTTGTTGCACAAAATCAACACTTAAAACTTTTGTGCGGCATTTACTTAAAAAGACATACTGCCCATTTCCAGTAAAAGAGGTTTATTTCAATGACTATCGTAGCTCAAAAGACTATTGCACAGAAGGTAGAAGCACCTGAGAGATTTGCTGACAAATTAGGGAAGCACTTCGACGATCGCCATCGTGTATTTTTAGCAATGATTATTGGTGAAGCTTTGGGAATCGACTTAGAAGCCAAAGATATTATTGGCGCTGTTGCTGAGGGCGAGCAGTTCCATATTTTCTATCATCAGATTTGGATGGGATACGGTTTTTACCTCTGCTGCATTACAAGCTTTAACAAGTATCCCTCTCACGCAAGGTCAGGTGATTGGCATTTACTGCGAAACTGGCGAACGTGCAGTAATGGGAAGGTTTTACAATGACCGCTCAATCATAAAATTTGACTGGCAAGAGCGACCACATAAAGAGTTGATGCTTTCGAGTATTCGCAAAGCAATAGGTTTAAAAGAATCTAGTAATTATCAGACAACTAAAGTGGGAGTTCCTGAAACTGATAAACATATGTTACTCGTCGAAATCAATAGTTTAAAACGTCGTAAAAATTTAAGCGACCAACAATTAAATACGATGCTGGCTAAACGATTTAATAACAGAACATTGGATATGTTGAACAACGTTGAGTTAACAAGAGTTCGGGATGGATTGCAAACAATGGAGATTAGGAAGAGTGGATAAAGTAACAGTTAGCAAAAAATTCTTAAGCGATTTAATTGATGGGACTGAGAACTTTATAGATGAGTTGGATAATGCGGAGGTAGACCGCACAACTATAGAGGAAACTGGGAAGGTTCAGTATATTATTCGATTGATTCGTGAAGAAATTGAGCAGCAATAATCAACTAAAGTTTTCGATGCAACTTTTGAAATGAAGCAAATTAAAGGAGACAGTGATGCAGGTTAAAGTATTAAAAATGCGACCTAAAAATAAACAACAGCGTCCTCGAAATTTACGGCGTTTTTTATTGTTAAAAGCAAGTAGTAAGTTAGCCTGGTTGGGAGTAAATGCAATTGTAATATTCGCTCCTATTTCTATGACTTGCATTGGCTTTGCTGGTATCTCTAAAGGAGTCATGAGCGCCTGGACAACTGAGCAAGCAATTGAGGCTGCTGCTGTCACCGCTGGTGTTGCCATGGTTGGTGCTGGTATGACGGCAGGTGCGATGGGGCTGCGGGTTGCTGTGATGTTAGATGAGGGCAATAAAGACTGAAAATACTGTCAGAACTATGAAAAACTGGGGGGTGCGAAATATGTCTAAGTCGGTTTGAGCCTGTTGTCAATAAGCTTATCTCTCGAAACCCATTTAGACGCAATGTATTCAGGCATTTACTTAGAAGAAATTGAAAAAACGAACATTGTGTAGCTAGGTACAGTCTAATAGCTATGCGTATGCTTGTCTAACAGCTATGCGTAGATATTGCTTGCGTAGATAAAAAGGAGTGAACATTTTGCCTTACTGCAAAGCAGAGCGGGAGTACTTAGCGAATCTCAAGGCAGTTTACGAAGGGATAGCAGAGCGAAAATACTCAAATCGCACATGGGAAAGGATTCGATTAGTAATCAAAGTTTGGTCGGGATGTCAAAGCTATTTTTGTGAAGAATATGAAATTGCTTTGAAAACTTATGCCTTAGCTACAAGACTGAAGAGACAGCTAAATATAAAAAGCGGAACTGACCGATTTATTGCCGATAAAACACTCGTAATTGTAGAGAAAATTCCAGGTACAAATTGTAAGACATTCATAGATTTTTTGTTCAAATATTTATCTGTTGAACCGCCACGGTCTACTAAATATTGGTTTTTTAAAAAAATTGGGGGCTATCAACCAGAAAGACAATTAACGGACACTGAAAAAATAATCTTAACCTTTAGTGTCATCAATTGGAAAATTAATTTGGAAGGAGTAGAAAGTGTCGGGTATATCAAGAAAAAACTTTCGGAGGTTTCAGAAAACAGATGAAACAATTGAGGTAGAAGTGAGTGAAGTAGAACCACAACAAACTAAGGAACAAAGCATGAGTAGTAACAACGGACAATTAACCAAAGCGCAAAAAGAGCAAATTGTTATTGACCAGGCTGAAGCGGCAGGAATTGAGTTAAATAAAACTGCGATCGCGGAAGTTTTAAAAACTGTCGGTAAAGGTAGAATCAGGAGCCGACGACAGAAGGCTGAGTTTATTCGAGGAGTTGCTAAAGAAATTAATCGACGCATTGAACAAGAGACAGAAGTAATGATGCATGACATTGCAGTAGAAATTCAACAAGACACGAAAGCAAGCGATGAGCGTTTTATTCAACAAATAGACAATTCCTTTCGCACACTTAAAGAGTTTGCCGAAGCTTCAGAAAGAAAGACGAACGAAAATTTTGAGGGTTGGCGCAACACTTTCGGTGAGGAATTCTTCCAAGACATTTTTGCCGATTAACAGTTTACTCACGCTCCTGTTATTGGTTGTTAGTATCTTTTGTATTGCAAAGTATGTAGAAGTACGTATCAACCAGCAGCAAGAGATTGAATATCAAAAAAGGGTGCGCGACTACCGCAGAGGAATGCTTTACTATTGCAATCACATTTACACGCCTGATAAAGCCAAGACTTGCCAAGAATGGCGACAATAAAAATTACTACGGAGAAAATATGAGTAAGATACAAAAAAGACCTGTGACGAGCTTAAAATTACGGAATCACATCACACCTCGCAGTCGTCAAATTCAAGGAGAGTTGAAAAACAAATTCGGTTTAAGAATTGGAAGATTGATTGCAGGGATGACAGGAGATGTTAATGCTAATAAAGAGTTAGGTGAAATGGCTCGTCAAGGTCGAATGATGAGTGAATTTGCACCTCTGGTTGCAGAGAAAGCAACAGAGGTCATCCAAGGTACTCAAGCGTTTAATGAAGCTGTCTCGAAAATTAATATTGCTAGCGGACAAGCGGGAACAGCAATAGATAGTGCAGCCGATGCAGCAGAACTTGCCAACGTCAAATGGATTGACGGCAGAAAGCTGCGGTTGATTGATATGGAAAATCAGCGAGATAAGCAGGAGATGAACACCCAGAACGCCGAAAATCACATGAGACTCAAGGGTGAGATTGATTTGGCTATGGTTGCTATTGATGGCAACTACAAAATGTTGCAGGCAGAATTGCGCCCTGAAATTCAGGATGCACAATTACAGGAAGCTCACACAATAGACATGGCGAAGTACAATCTTGAAATGGGCAATCGAGCCAATCCAAACCACAAACCCTTGAAGCAATATGGCGGTAAGGGTATGGTGCAACGGATTAAAGACGTGTTACTTGGATTCTAGCCAATGGAAAAAAGCCCGGTTCTAATGTAGTTCCGGGTTTAGTTTTATCATCAATCCTCAATCTAATTGGACTCTCTGAAAATGCTAAATCTGGTACTTTGACTATTATGTTTGATTATCCGGAAGAAGAAAAATCAATTCAGCAAGACACCGCTTTACCTTCCGACCTTTACGAACACCTAGAACGCCGCAAAGAACAAAGATTAAACGCGGTAGCAACTACAGAAGGAATTGCAAAATTTTTTTTGGGTTGGTCATTAAATGCAACGGGTTTTTTCCTCGCGAGGGCGCTTCTATATATTGGAGGGAGTACCAATCTATGGCTAGCTATTACACTCAGTTTTACCATTGGTTCTACATCAGCTTTCGCCAACCTACAAAAAGTCAATGCTAATTACAGGGGAGGCGAGGGTGGGTTTGAGGTTACGGGTGGTGAAAAGCTTGTGAACACTGCAACAGGATTAGGTTTAAGCGGACTGACAACTTTTTTAGCAGTAAAAGACTTTTTATATTACCAGCAGATAAGTGACCAAACTATAGTGCAAATTGAGCATGATATAGACGAATTACAAGAGCCTTCAATATGGGGCGAACCTTGGGCATTGCTTACAGGTGTACTGATAATACTACTATTAATTCCTAAATTTTTTATCCGCAGAAGACGTGATTAATAACGTAATTCGATTTTTGGGCGGAATCGCGATCGCCTTCATACTTACACAGATTGACTTATTTGTACTTGTGGAAATGCTTGTGGATATGTTGAGCAGAGCAATCTGGGGATTACAACAGCAATATCCAGAATATGCTCATATAATCCCACCGGCGGTTGCATTGGGTGTTTGTTTGATTAGCTGTTTCTTCCTTTGGAGGTCTGAACTATGAGAAAAAATCCTGGAATTCTAGAGTTAGTTATTGCTTTAGGCGCTGGAGTTACAGGTATTAGCTTTTTCGCTGCAATGCAAACACGTCAACCCTATGCATTAACACAAATACAATTCTGTCCGCGTTCTGCTAATCATCCAGCGGTTATTGCCGATAATGTTGCTGAGTTAAATAAGCAGCGAGAGAAAAAACCACCGAGGGATTTTTGGGGTAGACCCAAAAAAACTCGGAAAGCTAAAATTGAGGACTTTGACTCTGATGGACAAGCAATACTTGACCAAAGATACTGCTATAAACCACGCTATGTTTTAGCAGAGGAATGGAAGAGGTATGGAAAGTTTGGTGGGAAAATTCCTTTCAAAGGTGATGCAATATTCCGTATCGCTGATGTTGCGGTCCATAATTCTAATTACGTTTTTTATAATGCAGGAGCAATAACCTGTTTGTGGATTGTGACCGGATGCGTGTTATTCCGAGTCAACAAATTACAGCGTCGAGATTTTGAGTTTAGCGAGCAAGAAAAATCTATAGCTTACAAGACTTGGTTAGACGAGGTGAACAATCGTGATATAAACCAATTCAACAACACTCTGGATTTAGAACTTACTAAAGAAGTTCGTCAGCAAAAACATCAAATGATGAGAGAGCAACTAGGTGTTGCTGATACCGAAAATGAAGCAATCCGAAATAGATTGCAAATGGAGACTACATTATTGCAGCGTGAAACACATCATGCTCAAATGAAGAAAACTATTGCTGAAAACCTTCGCGACGCTGCTAAGGCTGATAAGGAACGTCAAAAGGTAGAAGGTAAGCAAGTAGAAGCCGAAGCGGAAGCCAAAGGTAAGGATAAGTTGATTGAAATGCTTAAAGAGCATGAAGGTGGATGGCTTTGGAAGGTTGTGAACTTTCAAAAACCTGTATGGGTCATTGGTTCTCAAGGTTCGGGTAAGTCAACATTAACCGCTTGCTTAGCACTCATTCGCGAGCATTGTTTGGGAATTCCGGTACACTTCTTAATTGACAAGCACGCAGGAAGAAACATCCAAGACGCATGGAAATTCCTACATCCTAAAGAAATTGCTCAAACTATTACGGCGATCGCCGACGGTTTACAAAACTCGGTAAAGCGCTGGGATGACAGAATTAATAGTGGCGAACAGCTAACTCCACTGCAAACAATCGTGGATGAATTTACCAACCTCTCGCAAATTGAAGCGACCAAGGAGCAAGCAGCAATGTTTTTCCGCGCTTCTCTCTCCGACCCTCGCAAAGCTAAGGAGTATATTCTCGGTATTGCTCACTACTTCACAAAAACAGCAACAGGTGGTGGTGAAGGAATGCATCAAGGCAAGATAGAAGGCTGTATAACTATCAAACGTAAAACCGCAAACGGACAAACCCCTCTCCCTAATGCGTTACTTACGGGAATCTATGACGAAGAAGGAGAGCCAGTTATCGACCAGAAAGTAACTATTCCCGCCTGGATGCGACCCGAAAAATTGGCTGAAATGTTAGGCGCACAGCTGTCGCTCGCATGCGGCCGGTACGAGACCACTTCAAATGCGCCGGGATTTTCCCATTGTGCCACAGAGTCACTAGCATACAGTAATTGGGTATCTTTGGCTGTGAATGATTACGGCGCGACAAATATTGGTAGCACGTGGCGTATGGGTGATGGCCTTGATGCTCTTCATTATTTTTATCAAATGCATCGGGTTTGTAGCTTATCAAACGGAGCATATGCATTCGGCAGCGACCGTCATCCTTTTATGACAGGTCAGGAATACGTGGACTCGATGTATTATAGGTACCGACAGGCCCGACCAGAAATATATTTCACGTCTGGTGATTTCATCGCCCACGAATGTTTACGTATTCTGCGTGCCGGAGACGAAGGCTTCTATGGTTTCCTCAGGTTCAGAGGCTCGTTAACTTCACCACGGATGATGACGGAGGCAGGACTCCCGGAGGGTCGATTATGGAGTAGACTAGTCGTCGAAAATGTCGAGTCAGAGGCCCTTGGATACGTGGGAAACATTGATCCTATAGATTGCGAGGTCCCCCTCTTCGCATCTGCGACTGACTGGGCACATTGTATGGAGGGAGGGCCCACGGTAGGAGATGACCGCCGGAAGACATTTTTACGCACACCGGCAGGCGACCCGCACGTGGACACTCATGACCGAGGAACCGGCACGGTGGAAAACCACAGTGGCGAGGGTGGGAGCATGAAGGCGTTGACAGTGAGTGTACCAGAAGGTGTGGGCATAAGCCAATTCAGTGTGGTCTGCTGGTTACTGATGATGTGGAGGTTGCGGAGGCGGAAAGACTAGTTTATTTTTTTCTGATTTGTGATTTACCGAGGACAGGGGATGGTATGGCCGGCCCATCTGCGGGTAGGGACCTATAGTTAAGCCGGTCATTCATGTGCGTCGGATTGGAGCCAGAGGGGGGCACAACGACCTTGAATCGTCACAGGGCAACCCCATGAGGCACCGGAGGCGTTATTTACGAATTAAAGGTATACATGACCAGGGAGAATATAAGGGTAGAAAATCCGATTAAGTCCGAAAAACACTAAATAAATATGTTCTCATCTTATTACCAGAAAGAACAAAAGTTTAAGGCAAGCGGTGCCTTGGAAACATTCACCTTGTCACCCCCTCAGGTCGGTAGCACATATGGGAAATAAACCCGTGGCACATAGGAAGGAACAGAAGCAATCACCAGCTCTCAAAAATTTTACCACACCCGTTATAACCCAGCACCACCATCGCCGGACATAAATCTCAACGCGGTTAGAATCCGCATATTGCTCATAAAGCCGAGATACCTTGTCCAGCATCCGTTCAATGGTTTTTTTCGCAACCGCCAACCCCGAGTTTGAAAACCAATAACCTAGGAAATCAAAGCCCTGGGTAATCCTGCCGATAAATGTCTTATCTGGGTGTTTGACCACCCCTAGGTTATTCATCTCCTGATTCACAGCTTTTATAGCTTTCCGCAGCTTCCACCGTGTAGGTGCGAGGATAACCCAATCATCCATAAATCTAGCATAAAAGCAGCCCAATTGGGCCATGCGGTCATCCAGCGGTTTCAGGAATAAAGCGCCCATCAAAGGCGACAAAGGACACCCCAAGGAGATTCCCTGGGTAACATCAAAAAACTTACCTCCATTGGACACATACCGCCGTAAATAGCGCCAAAGTAAAGCCAAAACATACTCATCGTTAACATAACGCCCAACAATCTCCATTAAAATATGATGATTAATACTGGCATAATAGCTCTTTACATCCGTCCGAAAAACGAACTCATTGTCCGGCAAATTGGCTGCCACCTCCCGTACAGCCGCCTTCAATCCGCCACTTCCCGCCAAATGAAAACAACGTAAGGAGAGATGGGGCTTGAGGTGTTCGGTTAAAACAAGTTTAGCGAGAGTCCTTTCTTGAGCCACTCTCAGGTTTATAAAACCTGAGATTCAGGCATACATTCTAGCTTGTCGTCCTTAATGACTATCTGGCTAGAAGTGACTGACTTGTGGGATAACTGCTCAGAGGAACAATGACTGTTCTTGATTATGCCCTTCGGGCACGCTGCGCGAACGGACGCGCCTACTTTACTTGCAGTTTGTTGATATTGCTTCCATGCATCCACAAGGATCGGCTCCGACCCCGGATACTCAATTTGAGCATCCAACAATGAAAGCGAATCGTCATTTACGTGTCTAGCAAGAAACGCAGAAAACAAATCTCTATGTAATTTGAATCCCGTTACATCTTCGTGAACTCTCTGGGATAGACTTTTCTTGATGCGCGTACCATCCAGATGTGTCTGTGAAAGAGCCGTTTTCTTGGTAGAGAACTTGATGAACTTACCGCCAGTTTTCTCGACTTTGCGCTTCAGTACTAATTGGAAAAAGCCTGGTGACTTAGCAGAACTTGCTTTGCCATATCTTTTCTGCCAGCCCTTAACCGAAACATTTTCGGCTTTGATTATATTGCCATGCCGACGAATTTCATTTACCAAACTTCGGTTTTGAGATTTAGCAAAACTAGATTTTTTGCGTTCTAATTCAGCTTTTTTAGCTTGTATTCGGCGATAATTTATTGTCTTTATCCATTGTCTTTTACCTTGCTTGGTCTTACCTTTCTTTTTGACAATTTTGTTGCCTACTTTAGCTTCAAAATCTGGCTCATAATTCCCTGGGTTATGCATACGTTGGGAACGTTGCATTTTACGTTGTAAAGCTTTTATTTCTTTTTCATAACTCGGCACTTTTTCAGCGAATGGTAATAATCCTGCTTTGTTATTCCCTACAAAAGCGACATTAGAAATGTTCAAGTCTAAGCCAACAACGCCTTCACCTAGATAGTTAGATTCTTTTTGATAGGGTAAACCTTCATTAATTAACTGCACATACCAGCGACGTTTACCATTTAAATTTCTCCATAAAATACGGCAATACTTCACAGGTGAGTTTAATCCGTGAGCAATGACCCGATTGCTTAAGTCTATTATTGCATCTAACTCTAAACCATTCCATACAACGGCATATTTAGCGCATTTTATTTTATTGCGAATATCTTTTGATTTACCAATTTTATTGGGACGCTTTTGTTCAACAATGCGCCATTTAATTCCGGTAGCATTGGATTGACCTTCAATTGAACGGTATCTGGAAGAAACTTTAAATCGAACTTTTTTGGCTTGACCTAGTTGTAGTTTTTTAACCGCTTTAAAGGCTCTTGTTCCAATACTCTGCTTTTCATGTGCGCCTAATTTATCCGACATCCATTTAGACCTGTTAGCTGTTAGTGTCGCAAAGGTCTTCATATCGTAATCGGTAAAACGATTTTCTTTATCTGCTTGCTGGTATAAAGCTATTCGTTGTTCTCAGGACTTACGCAACTGGCACATCGCGATCGCCAACTAACAGTACTTTAGTACTGTAAACAACAATCCATAAAATCAGTCTTTTTTCTAATTGTTAACAGTAATTAATCAATTGAAGTTGTAGTTCAAATTTCATGAGAA